>JAUYOU010000087.1 GCA_030697855.1 bacterium | reverse complement strand
TACTTGCGATGGCGTTATATGTAATCCCTTAGGGCAAGATGCAACTATAACTACTCTAATAGACAAAATAATAAACTTTTTCTTGTTTTTGGCGGGTCCCATAGCAGTTATAATGGTTGTGTATGCTGGGTTTTTGTTTATAACCGGCGGAGATACGCCCGATAAGCTTAAACAAGCTAAACAGACGCTCCTTTGGGTTGTTATAGGTTTGATTGTGCTTATACTTTCTAAGTCTGTGGTTGGTTTTGTTAATAGTGTGTTAAATTAATATCCACAGTTTGTTTGTTTTGTATTATAGCTGTGTGATAGAATGAACTTATAAAGTCGTTTCTTGTTTTAATTTAAAAATTCTCTAAAATTTAAAAAATGTTTAAAAGTATAAATTTATATAAGTTAGTTTCTGTAGGTTTGCTTTCGGTTTTCTTGTTTGCATTTAGTTTTGCAGTAGTTGGAGCACAAGCTATTCCACCAATAGAATCTAATCCCAATGTTAGTATAACTTCTATAGAGGGTACAGCAGTTGGCTTAATCAATTATGTTATCGGCATTATAGCCATAGTAGCTGTTGTTATGATTGTTTATGCCGGCTATCTATATATTTCTTCGGGTGGAGACGAAAAGAAACTTGGCCAAGCAAAGAGTTTGATTCTTTATGCAGTAATTGGCTTAGTGGTAGTTATAGTTTCTTATTCTATAGTTGGTTTTGTGAATAGTTTAATAGGTCCTTAGTTATTTTTGTCTAGATTTAAAAAACACCCCCGACTTCTGTCGGGGGTGTTTTGTTGTATAGGAGGCATAAGCTGATCTTACTCGTTGTTTATAGGGGTGAATGCCACTAAACCGAATTGGCTACGAACACGGAAATTTTTTAAGGATGGATAATTGAAGTCTTGACTTGAATTTACCACGATGTGTTCGTTTGAACCTTTCTGTTTAAAATGTGCCCAACCTTTAAAAACTACATTATAATCTCCATACAAAGTAATTACTTCGGAAAACTCCTCGCCTTTATTGGAAACAATTATCACTTCTTCTTTGTCGTACCTAAGTCCTTGGTAAGTGGAATACGTGTGATTAAAACCATTCAGAACAAAACCAACAGGATTAGGATCAAAAATAGAAAGGGTAGTATATGCCATCGTGCCCATTATCATCACATTATAAAGTTTGGGTGGGAATATGCTGCCGAATCTATATATGCCTACTGCAAGGGCAATTCCCAATACCGTCATCTTTAAAGTGGTTTCAAGATTTACAGGAAATTCTATTACATAGATAAAGGCCAGAAGTTCTATAAAAAATACCGCAGTTACAAATTTGAAATAGCTGTCGCCGGCAGTAGCTGGGTTTACTGTTTCTTCTTTTATCATTCCGAACAATATGCCCAAAGGTGAAGCTAGTAGGATTAAGGCTATGGTTAAAAGGATGGAAGGGAACACGCCGATATAGGCAAAATATACCCAGCCGGTTAAGGATTTTAGAATTATTGAAACAAAAAATATAGCAATACAGAGCGTGGTACATTTTACTAGCGCTTTGATGTATATGGTAGCTGTTGATTCTATTTTCTTGAACGTTTTTTTTGCTCCGTAAATCCATATGTCCCATAACAGTTCTAAAGTTTTACCTAAAGATTCACTAACGGTAGCCATACTAGATCTCCTTTATGTTTGGTTTTAATCTATCGCGGAGTTCTTCCAGTTTTTTATTTAAACTGGTTATTATGGGCGATACTATTTCTGGATGCGCTAGATCTGTTATTTCTTTAAGTAGTCTTAATTCTTCTTTTATCTTCTCGGCTTCTTTTTTTGGATCTTCGGCTTTTTGTAATCTTTCGGCGATGGTGGAAAGCATTATGGTTTCGGGGTCAGTCTCGGTCAAAGATTTTTTACTGTTAGCTAAAAAAGCTGATACAAACCCCCAAACATCTATGGCTTTTTCCGAAACTACCGAAGATACTGTTGGCAATTGTTCGGCGCGTGCTTCTAAAAAACCGCGAACAGCGCCCATTAATGCTTCTATAGATTTTAAACGCAATAAACTGTTGCTAGGAATTTTTTTGGCAATTTCTCGAGCTAAACTTATTAACACGGGGTCCAGTAATCCAGCTGTTCCAGCTAAAGCAGGCTTATTCATTTATACCTCCTAGTTTTTAAAGAACAGTGTTTCCAGAAGGAATGACCTTCTGGTTTTAAAGGATATTTCTTCAGGATAGGGAAACAAAGAACTGTTGGTTAGATTATAGAATTATTTCGGTTTAAGGTATACCCTTCGACTCGCTCAGGGTTATTTGCTCGAAGCAAATAAAAAAACTCCCCCGATATTTTATCGGGGGAGGGTTAGGGTACAAAACAAATAATTTCATCGGTTGGCCTTTTGGGTTCTAAAAACTCTTACTACTCCGTGGCCAGTAGAACCAGGCTCACCACGAACTCGTATCCAACGGATTTCTCCTTGGCGTTGGAAAACCATTTTGTCTGGGAAGGTGGTAAAACCGTCCCACTTTATATAGGTTATAACGCCGGCACTTGTTGTGCCGTTGTTTTTGTTTATGATCCTGTCGTTGGTTGAAGCGATAACTTCGTACCAACCAGGCATTTCGAATTCCAAACTATAACCTTCGCCAAATGGGATTTCTTTACTCCAATGAACTGGGTCTAACGTTACAGGAAATTCTCCTTCTAAACCTTCTCGGATCGGAGTCGGGTTATCATAACGCTTACTTTTTGGTATATTCGCCTGCTTCGCCTGTTCTTTTGCTCTAATTTCTTTATATGTGCCCGCCATTCGGTTTTGGGCAGCTATATCGGCTTTAAGGCCTCCGTGGTAGTAGTAAGTATAAAAATTACCAGCCCACCAGAGTATAAGCCCCGCGATTACTGCAAAGGCGAATATTCCCCACCATAACTTCTTGTTACTGCAAAAAAAGCAATTCCAAGAAGTATCAGATAGAAAAATATCGCTCCAAACATTATTACCGCTCCGCTGGGCATATTGCCGAAACTAGGCATTGGCAAACTAGGTGTACTTGGTGAGCCAACAGTGCCTTGGGCGTAGACAATGTTATCTAACACAAAAACTCCCAATATTATTCCTATTACCGCAAAGGTTGTTTTCGTGATTTTTGTTTTATCTTTGTTAACTACAGCAGATACCACGAGAGCCATGATTCCTATCATGGACAAAGTCCATAACAAGGTACGGCCCCGTGTTTTTTGTATGTCCTGTATTAAACCAGAAAAACTTGAATCCTCACCTGATGTTTTTGTCTGGATTTCTTTTTTGAAGTCTTTTAACTCATCCAGTTCGGAAACGAGATTGCGTATTCCTTTTTTGAAAGTCTCGTCGTCGCTAGTTTGAGCAAGTTTAATTGCTCTACTAGCTATGTCGACGCTTTCTATAGAATCACGTTTATCAACTGCCCCCGCTATACCAAACATTGCATAGTATCCGGAAGGCTGAACTTTCTGGGCTAACTGTAGATCCGTAACACGTTCCCGCATCTTTAATGCCCGCCCTGTTAAGGGAGTATGCGAAGAAAAAACGTTATACAGACCCCATATACCGATTACCAAAAAGAAAATTTTGGTAATCTTTCGTATCTGTGTATCTGGTAAATTTTGCAGAATAAAAAATACAACAAGCAATGCTCCGATACCAAGACCTGTTCCCCATGCACCGATCCATCCAAGAAACTTGAATACCGCTATTGCGGCCAAGCCACAAAGAAACATCTGGATGTTTGTCATCGCATTATTCTCCTTTCTCCTGCCACAAGTTCACCTAGTACGGCCGAGAGTACTTCTCGGCCGAATACCGCACCCTGTTTAAAAACCTGTTCCATCCATGACATTGGTTTTTTAGTTTCGCTATTTGTTGTTGTAGTGGGCAAATCAGGCAAGTTTACTAACTCTTGGGTGTTGGCCCAAGCTGTTGTCCAGCCGCGGACAAGTTCTTCGTGAAAAGCCCATATAAAGTAAAACGATGCTAGTGCCAACATCCACCAACTTAAAGTCCAAAACTTATCAAGCGAACTTAGGTCTGGTTTGTGCCAGCTCATCATTTCGAGGTCGGTTTGAGTCTTACCACTCATATAAAGATTTAAGGCTCTCTGCTCTATGTCCGAAAATTCTTGAAACTGTGTTACTGGTGGCGTTAGGTAAAAATGATCTATTGCCGCTAGGCCTATGAGGCAAGAGATTACAAACGTTAAAAATACTCCAGCTCGGATGTTGTTTATTTTGTCTTTTGGATTTTTAGGTCCAAGTAGATCAATGCTTTTTTGTATGCCTGGAGCTTGGACTATCAGTTTACTTACTCTTTCAGTTACGATTGCCGAACACCTAGCAAAGCCGTGCTTGTTAGTGGTGGCGGTTTCGATTTTTCCGGCATGGGAGATTTCTATTGCCACATTACCCGCAGGTAAATTATTCTGCGTCCAAGCGGCAATGGATATCGCCCAAACGCCATCATGCCTGTCTGTGGCAACCAAACCCAATTTATCAACCGTTTTCGGCTCTTGGGTTTTTTTTGCCGAATCAGCCGGAATTTTCAAAGGAATTTTTGTTCCTGTGGCTGTTCCGACAAGCTGGGCTTCTATAAAAATCTCTGTATCTTTTTCTTGAGATTCCCACTGAAGCTCTGTAGTGGCTCTGCCGTTTTCATCTGTTGTAACGGCGGAACCATTTTTAATCGGCCCAATATAAAACTGAACCTGTTGGCCCCCAAGGGCAGACGAACCTTTCGTTGCCAGAACCTCCAAAGATATTTTGGTTGTTCCAGCGATTACTTTGGTTCCGTGATGCCGCAGTTCCAGCTTAAGTTGTGGCTGTTGTTGAGGTGTTCTGGGTTTATCACGTTTACCACCACGCTCGTCTGCCATATAGGCCTCCTTTATGGTGAGTTTATCGAACCATTTGAGGTTTTGTTATTCTTTTTCTTTTTTCAAATAACTTGCCGTTTTTGTAATGTCGGTATAATATATTAAAATGGTGTAAAAGTCAAGTGCGAACAATTGCTTATTCTGATAATATAAATGCACGTAAGGGCGAGTGGGCCTAAGGCGAATAATTGTAGCTTTAGGCGGGCAATAAAAAATTGCCCTGGTCAACACGAGCCCTCGGTTTTTTGACCGAGGCTGTAGCCGAGAAAATTTAATTTGGGCGAGTGGTGAAATGGCAGACACGCTAGCCTTAGGAGCTAGTGCCGCAAGGCGTGAGAGTTCAAATCTCTCCTCGCCCACAAACAAACTGCTTTGTTTGTGGTTGGATTTTAAAGCCGGAGTTTTGTTCCGCAAAGCGGAACAAACGGTCTAGAGCAAACAAATTTGCTCTAGTTGGGTCGCGAGTCGCCGTAGGCGAACTTGTGACCAAAGCTTTCTTTGCCCACAAACGCTCAGACATAGCTAAAGTTTGCGTTATTTGGTAATAGTGTTATAGTGCGTTAACAACGTCGAAATATTTTAGATAAAATTTAAAAATAATCATACAATGACAGGTACAATCAAAAGCGTCCTTAAAGAAAAAGGATACGGATTCATTTCTTGCGAAGGCCAAGAAAAAGATACCTTTTTTCATTTTTCAGAACTTGTTGGTGTTACACCAGACGAGTTAAACACTGGAGACACAGTTTCTTTCGAAATTGTTGAAAAAGAAGGAAGAACATCTGCTACGAAAGTAACACGAGAATAATTTCTTCAAATAAACAAAAATCCCCTCGACATTTTGTCGGGGGATTTTTGTTTTATAGAGAGAAATCTTCTATAACCTCAATTTGCAATTTCTTTCGGCCGAAAGTTTTGGCCTCTTGTTTGGTAGCGAACCAAACGTCTACTTTCTCGGCGTGGCGTCTTGCCATACGGTCTTCTACCACGAATATTTTATTTCCAAAGATTTCGGGTATCCTTATTTTTGTACCCATTGGTAAAAAGTTTGCAGCAACTATACCGTCGCGCACTCTTTTACCAGAAGCTGTTATAAACGGAGTGCTATCTGTTTCATCTACACTAGATGAATAGGCGGTAACGTATGTTTCGTATACTTTAATTACGCCTATCAAAGGTTGACCAGAGGTAATAAAAGCTAAACCATTTATTGTGGCCAAATCACTGTTCTTAGACCCTGCTTCGTCGGCTAAGGCTATTGGAGCAATCTTGGCTCTAAGCCAAGAGCTAATACTGTCGGTATTTATGTCTATTAAAGCAGCGCTTGCATGAGCTGGTAGAGTAGACATTATTAATATGGCTAAAATTAGCCTCATAATAAATACTTTTTGTATTGTTTTTTTCATACCCAGTTAGACAACTTTGACAGTTGCTTTGTTATTAAACTTGAATTGACGCGACTCGTCCTTTTATCAAGGACATACATCAATCCGTATTTATACCCCATAGACGCAACTAAGTTTAATTAGTCAAAGTTGTTCTACTGGGCATAGTTTAGGGACTCACCCTATGCCAGATGCATGATGTCCTTAGCTTAAAAGCTAGGGATTTCTGCTTAATTGCTAGCTATGTGCTTGTAATTAAGCAAACAAAAAACCGCGTCAGAAACGCGATATGGTTCAATACTAGCATATTATTCTTAACTTGTCAATACCAACCTTAATATGCTATATTTACGCTAGGAAGGTAGCAGGATACACTTTTAAAAGCAAATATTCAGCCCTTGTAGTGAAATGGATATCATAACTGGCTTCGAACCAGTTGTTGGGGGTTCGAGTCCCTCCGAGGGCACAGACAAAATTACAATATCTAAAATTTTTATGAAAAAAAGAATATTAACTGGTGATAGGCCTACAGGTAAGCTCCATTTGGGGCATTATGTAGGCACGTTAAAGAATCGTATAGCATTACAAGATGAATACGATACTTTTATTATTCTTGCAGATTTACACACACTTACTACAAAACCAGAAAAAGAAAACATTCAAAAGCTAAACGAAAACATTAAACAATTAATGCTAGATTATTTAGCTTGTGGGCTAGATCCTAAAAAAGTTGTCTTTTATAGACAATCACAAATTATAGAAGTAGCTTATCTTTATCTTTTGTTTGCGATGCTGGTTAATAAACCTCGTTTAGAAAGGGTGCCAACATTAAAAGAAGTTATGCGTGATCTTAAAATGGAAAATGCTTCACTTGGTCTTTTGGCTTATCCTGTTTTACAGGCGGCAGATATTTTAATGGTTAGAGCTAACTTGGTTCCAGTTGGTAAAGATC
This sequence comes from bacterium, assembly GCA_030697855.1. GTDB lineage: Bacteria > Patescibacteriota > Minisyncoccia > JACQLN01 > JACQLN01 > JACQLN01. Next base: position 6,409 of record JAUYOU010000087.1, on the reverse strand, counting down.
AAGAATCTCACATAGAAGTTACACGTGAAATTGCGAATCGTTTTAATAATATGTATGGCGAAGTTTTTCCTGAACCCGAAGCTTTGGTTGGAAACGAAGCTGTAACTTTAATTGGTACAGATGGTAAAGCAAAAATGTCTAAATCGATTGGTAACTGTATTTATCTTTCCGATAGCGCCGAAGAAGTTAAAAAGAAAGTTATGGGCATGTATACGGATCCTAATCGTGTGCACGGTAACGAACCAGGGCAAGTAGAAGGCAATCCTGTTTTTATTTACCACGATCTTTTTAATACAAACAAAGAAGAGATTGAAGAATTAAAATCCAAGTATCGTGTAGGCAATATTAAAGATGTAGAAGTTAAAGAAAAATTGGTTGTGGCTATAAATAACTTTTTAGATCCTATCCGCGCTCGCCGAATCGAGTTTGAAAATAACCCAGAACTTATAGAAAAAATATTAGAAGAAGGCACTGCCAAAGCTCGTGCCGAAGCCCAAGAAACTTTGAAGTTGGTTAAAGAGGCGATGGGATTTAACTAGCTTGTTAGCTCTTAGGATATTAGCTTTCTAGAAAATTTTTTAAAAAGATAATTTTTATTGTTAACAAATAAAACGATCGTAGAGGTTGTTAACATTGATTTAATTGCCCAGTTGTTAATCACTAATTATTCCCTTCTTCTTCGTGCGTGAAAGGTTTTATGAATCTCTTTTAAACCTGTATCCGTAACATGGGTATAAATTTGAGTTGTGGTTATATTGGCGTGGCCCAGCATTGCTTGTACAGAACGTATGTCTGCGCCGTTGCGAAGTAAATCTGTAGCAAAACTGTGGCGCAAGGTGTGCGGGTGAATATCTTTTACAATGCCAGCCTTAGTTGCGTAGTATTTTACAATTCTCTGTACAGTTCGGGGAGTTATTCTTAAATCTGATTTTTTGTAATTTGTTTTTTGTGCTTTGTAATTTCTAGCAAAGAGTGCTTCATCAAAGTCTTTTCTTTTAGAAATATAGTTTTCCAATGCGCGACGTGCGGGTTCGGAAAGAAAAACAACACGAATTTTATCGCCTTTACCACGAACGGCGAATTCGCCGCGTTTTAAATTAACTGATTCTTTATTTAATGAACAAAGTTCGGAAACACGTAGCCCTGTAGAGAATAAAAGTTCTAACAAGGCTTTATCGCGTAAATTTTTAACTGTGTTGCCGTTGGCAGAATCTAATAAGCGTTCTACTTCTTCGTTTTCTAGAAAATCTATATGCCTATCGCCGATTTTTCCTAATTCTATTTTATCGGCGGTTAAGGTTTTGACATCGCGCTTGGCTAAATATTTTAAAAAGTTTCGTAAAGAAATTAAATGATAAGCCTGAGTTATTTTTTTTAAAGGTGGAGTAATGCGGTTTAAATGTAATCTGTAATTTCTAACCACGTCGTTAGAAATTTGTGCAGGGGAATCTGTTTTGGCGTAATCAAAAAAGCGCCTTAAGTAGCGATCATAATTTTCTATCGTTTTTTTAGAACGGTTTTTTTCTATCTCTAAATGGTTTAAGTAATCGGTGAATAAAGATTTTATCGTCATATACTCTCGCTAATATACCAATCTATGCCAATATGACTAATAAAAATTAATTCGTATATTAGTTCAGATTAGCTATATTCGCGACAAGTATAGTATACCAAATATTGTGCGACTACTTGGCTGGTGGTAAAGTCTATTTAGTACTTTTAACTAGAAAAGGAGGTACGCCATGGGGGTAATTACAGAACTGGATTACGCGCGGGTTCGGCACAAGCCGACAGGAAAGGAGGGACTGGTTATACCGGAATTGTTCGGCTGGAGGTGTGTTTCGTGGAGCCGGGTTCAGGTTATGTTTGAGAACGACCATGGTTCTATAGTCCAACTGATTCCAGTGGAAGAATTGGAGGTGTTAGAACGAGTGGATCCGTCTACTGTGGATAAAAGCCGCTTTTCTTTAGTGTCTTCCAAAAACGGCCCGCTTCGCCAAAGCTCCAGCGAGGCGAGCCAACATAAAAAGAAGGCCAAATAAGAGTTGAGCCAAATAGCGCTTGACCTCTTTTTTGATCTTGTGTACAATAGGTGCATTAGTTAGAGCACTGTTAAGGACCGCTGAGGCGGTCCTTATTTATTAAGGGCTTTCTACAAATTTTGGAACGAAGTGAACAAAATTTGTCTAGAAAACCTTACCCAGCACCTTTTGAGGGTATAAATATCTTTACCTTGAAAAGGTGCTGGGTGCTTAATTTAATAGTTACTCACTTCGTTTGTAAATAAAATTAGCATGATAGACCTAAAACAATTTATATCGGCTATAGATCAAATAGCCGAGGAAAAGGGTATTTCTAAGGACAAGGTTATGGAAACCATAGAAATGGCCATGGCTGCCGCCTATAAAAAGGATTATGGCGAAAAAGGGCAGAATATAAGAGTAAAGTTAGACCCAAAAACTGGAACTGCTAAGTTTTTTCAGGTTCTTTTGGCCGTAGACGAAAGCATGATTTTTTCGGAAGAAGAAGTTGCCAAAATGGAAGCCGAACGAGCCGAAAGAGAGGCTAAATTAAGAGGAGAATCAGCGGACGATTCGGAAAAAGTGATTGAAGGGAGTAGGTCTATCCAAGAGGAGCCGGAAGAAGAGGAAACAAAGGATAAAAAATTCCGTTTCAACCCAAAACGTCATATTTTAATCGCTGAAGCTAAAAAAGTTAAAACAGTCATAGAACTTGGCGGAGAACTTTTGATTCCATTAGATACTAAAGAAGATTATGGCCGTATTGCTGCTCAAACAGCTAAACAAGTTATTATTCAGCGTATTCGCGAAGCCGAGAGGGAAGTAGTTTACGAAACATTTAAAGAAAAAGAGGGCGATATTCTTTCGGCTACTGTTCAGCGGGTAGAGCGTGGCACAGTTTACTTAGATATTGGTAAAACAACGGGCGCTTTATTTCCAGAAGAACAAATTCCACAGGAAAGATATCGCATTGGCCAACGTTTAAGAGTTTTTGTGGTTAGGGTAGAAAAAGATCACCGTGGCCCCGCTATTATACTTTCACGCAAACATCCCAAAATAATTGCTAAACTTTTCGAATTAGAAGTTCCGGAAATTGCTTCGGGTGTAGTAGAAATTAAAGCTATTGCACGTGAAGCTGGTTCCAGAAGTAAAGTAGCTGTTTATTCTAGTGACCCTGGAATCGACCCTGTGGGCTCTTGTGTGGGTCAAAGGGGAATCAGGGTTAGTGCTGTAATAAGCGAGCTTGGTGGCGAGAATATCGATATCGTAGCTTGGTCTGACGACGAATCTAAATTAATTGCGAGCGCACTTTCTCCGGCAAAAGTTTTAAATGTAGATTTAAACGAGGTTCATCATATAGCCACAGTAGATGTAAGTGAGGATCAACTTTCTTTGGCAATTGGCAAAAGAGGTCAAAATGTTAGATTGGCTGCCGAACTTACTGGTTGGAAGATAGATGTTAAAGGTACTGCGCCCGTGGTTACAGAAAAAGAAAAGACTGAGGCTGAAAAAGAAGAGTCTTCGGCCGAATCAAATGAAGTTGTTAGTGAAGAAAAAATAGAAACATCAGAAGAGGTTGCTAAGAGAGATGAAGTTTCGCAAGAAAAAAGCGAATAAAATAAATTTAATTTGTTATTAGTTGTTAGAAATTTAAAAAAATGTCCACATCACAAATATTTATTATAGTGTCGGGTTTGGTAGGAATCATCTACGGCGCTTTACTTATTGTTTCGGTTTTAAAAAAACCAGAAGGCCCAGCAGAACAAAAAGATATTTCTCAAGCTATACGAGAAGGAGCCAATGCTTATTTAAAGCGTCAGTATAAAACAATATCTATAATTGCTGCTTTGCTGGCAGTTGGAATTTATTTTGCTTTAAGTTTAACAACAGCTATCGGTTTTTTGATTGGAGGTTTTCTTTCGGCTTTAGCGGGGTACATTGGTATGAGTGTTGCAGTGCGATCGAATGTACGTGTAGCTGAAGCCGCCAAAACTGGTTTAAAACAAGCTTTCTCTTTAGCTTTTAATGGTGGAGCCGTTACAGGATTTTTCGTTTGTGCTTTAGCCTTGCTTTCTGTTGCTGGATTTTATTTTATTACAAATGATTTAAGTGCACTTATTGGACTTGGTTTTGGTGGAAGCTTAATTTCTATTTTTGCTCGTTTAGGTGGAGGTATTTTTACTAAAGGTGCCGATGTTGGCGCAGATTTAGTTGGAAAAATTGAAGCAGGTATTCCCGAAGACGATCCTAGAAACCCAGCAGTTATTGCCGACAATGTTGGAGACAATGTAGGGGATTGCGCTGGTATGGCCGCCGATCTTTTTGAAACTTATGTAGCTACTATGATAGGCACAATGTTGCTTGGTGCTTTTGTGGCTCCATCTTTTATAATTTTACCTTTGGTTATTGGTGCTACGGCAATTTTAGGTAGTATTATTGGTTCTTGGTTTGTAAGATTATCTGGCGAAGCTATTATGACTGCTTTATATAAAGGTTTGTTAGCTTCGGCCGTTATAACTTTGTTGGCTCTCTGGTTTGCTATTCCAAAAGTTATAACAACAGAAAACAATATTAATTTATTTTGGTCTGCTTTGGTTGGTGTAGTTGTTACTTTCTTAATGGTTTTAGTTACCGATTACTATACTTCTAAAAACTATAGACCCGTAAAATCAATTGCTCATTCTTCTCAATCTGGACACGGCACAAACATAATTACTGGGCTTGCTGTTTCTTTAGAAAGTACAGCATTACCGGTTATTATTATTTCTGCTGGAGTTTTGGCTTCGTTTTATTTATTTGGAATTTACGGTGTAGCTATTGCGGCTTCTAGTATGCTTTCGATGGCTGCAATAATTGTAGCTATAGATTCTTTTGGTCCTATTACAGATAATGCTGGTGGCATTGCCGAAATGGCAGGGCTAGATGAAAGCGTTAGAAAACATACCGATGCGTTAGATGCCGTAGGAAACACAACAAAGGCTGTAACTAAAGGTTATGCAATTGCTTCGGCAGGGCTCGCTGCTTTAACTTTGTTTGTGGTTTATGTAGCCGAGATAGAAAAATTTGGTTTAAGATTTGGTTTCCAGTTGGTTAACCCTACGGTTCTTATTGGTTTATTGTTAGGCGCCATGTTGCCTTATATATTTGCTTCGTTTTCTATTCGTGCAGTAGGCGAAGCTGCTTCCAAGGTTGTTTTAGAAGTTCGTCGCCAGTTTAAAGAAATGCCCGGTATTATGGAACGAACCGTAAAACCAGACTACGCTAAGGCGGTAGATATTGTTACTATTGCGGCTCAAAAAGGGATGATAATTCCTGCGTTAATTCCAATAGTTATTCCATTTTTAGTGGGTTGGTTTTTGGGTTTGGAAGCTTTGGGCGGTGTAATTGTGGGCTCGTTAATTTCTGGTTTGTTTATGGCAATCTCCATGACTTCGGGTGGAGCTGCTTGGGATAACGCTAAAAAATATATTGAAGATGGTCATTATGGTGGTAAAAAATCTTTTGCTCACCAAGCTGCGGTTACCGGCGATACTGTTGGTGATCCTTACAAAGACACTGCCGGCCCAGCTATTAATCCAATGATTAAAATAGTTAATATTGTAGCGCTGTTGATAGTAGGATTGTTAGTGAAATAGTTTTTTACACATCATTCCTCGCAGGCGACACGGAGGCCTCTCCATTTATAGGTTTTGGTCATCTCCGTGATGCTGCTCCGAATGATGTGTTTATAGTTTTAAAATAATAATGAAAACGGAAATTAAAAATCTCCCTAAATCCCAAGTTGAATTTATTGTGTCTTTAGAATCCAGTGAACTGGAGACTTATTTTGATGTCGCGGCCAAAGAACTTTCTCGCCATAACCCAATAAAAGGGTTTAGGCCGGGTTTTGCTTCGCGCGATGTGGTTATTCGTGAACTAGGTAAAGAAAAAGTAGAGCATATTGCCTACGATATTGCGGTTCGCGAAAAACTTACAGAAGTTATAAACGAAAAAAAGATAAATTTTGTAGGCGAACCCAAGGTTTCTAAAGTTTTACCTAAAGATGGCGGTGTTGAATTTACCGCTACACTTTCGGTGGTGCCACAAGTTGATCCGGGGGATTATAAAAAAATTAAAATAGCTTTAGAAGAAGTTAAAGTGGAAGAAAAAGAAATTTTAGATGTTTTGGAAGATATAAGAAAAACTAGAACTCAAAATTTTAATGTTGATCGTGCGGCCGCGAAAGGTGACAGGGTAGAAATAGATTTTTTGGTTAAAAAAGAAGGCCAATTAGTTGAGGGTGGGGAATCCAAACAACATCCTTTGGTTTTGGGCGAAGGGCATTTTATAGAAGGTTTCGAAGATAATATTGTAGGTTTAAAGGAAGGCGAAACTAAAAACTTTTCTTT
>JAUYOU010000078.1 GCA_030697855.1 bacterium | reverse complement strand
TTCTTTTAAATTTAAAACAATGTCTTTTTTAACTTTATCTTTAATAGGTTCGTAAGGATCATTTTCTTTATTAATCCTTTCTAAAATGGTTTCTTTATCTATTTGTAAAAGTTCAGCCAGCTTACTTGCCACTATTTCTTTTTCTTCTGGTGGAATATCTTTGGGAGACGCCCAAATATTATACCAAGTACTAGTTAAAGCTATAGGTATACTTTTTTCGGAATTTTTTAAATAAATACCGCCTCGTTCAGGCAAAACTACGTCTTCAAATTTTTGTTGATTACTGGCAGTCTCTTGATAAGCCGAGCCCTTTAGAATTTGTAAATAAAAAAGTCTGCCCAAGGCAGATAAGCACAACACCACAAACAACCCTCCGACAAACAAAATTCGGTTTCTATTTATTCCTCCTTCCATTATATTCCTAGTCTAACTTTTAAGGCTTGTCTTTGGCAAAAGACACAACAGAAGAAACCTCTTTACTAGAACGAATATCCACGTAACCATTTGCCAAATTTATTTCTACCAATTTTAATCCTCCGGCTAATGCCGCCAAAGCTTCGACACCCTCGGTTTGGGCTAATTTTGTTAAAAGATTTCCATGAACTTCTTTGGCTTCTAATTGTCGTAGCGATAATTCATCTATTTTAAAATCTAAAGAAGTAGATAGACCCGAAAACAAAATATAAATTATTAAAAATACAAAAACTGACGCTGTTAAAATTATTTCTAGTTTATTTATAAAAAAGGCTTTCATTTTATTTTTTTAATTGCTCTAAGTTTTGCGCTTCTCGATCTAGTATTTTCTTTTAATTCATCTTCGTCGGCTATAATTGGTTTTTTTGTTAATACCTCGCCAACACCAGATTGTTTTTTATCGTTAAAGAAATTTTTTACTATCCTGTCTTCTAGCGAATGGAACGATATTGCAACTATTCGGCCATTTGGCTTTAAAATACTCCACGCACCCTCTAAACTCTGCTTTATATTCTCTAATTCGTTGTTAACCGCAATACGCAATGCCTGAAAAATCCTGCTATACGTTTTCACTTTGTAACCCCTAACAACACTATCCACAACCATCAATAATTCCCCTGTTGTTAATATTTTTTTATCTTTTCTCGATTCTACAATCGCCTTAGCAATTTTTCTTGAATCTCTTTCTTCGCCATATTCTGTAAAAATTCTTTCTAATTCGTTTTCTGGCCAAGAATTCAGAACTTCTAAGGCGGTTAGACTTGTTTCTGTGCTATAACGCATATCTAAAGGTTCATCTTTTGCATAAGAAAACCCTCTACCAGATACATCAATATGAAAAGATCTAAAACCAAAGTCGAATAAAACTCCATCCACTTCATCAAGGTCAGACCTTGATGCAATATTTGCAATATCAGCAAAATTACCAGACCGAAGCTCGATACCAGACCAGCTAAGCGGTTCGGACGCTTTTAAGTTCGCCGATCCGGAATCGAGTTTCGGCCCAGATTCAAAATCTAAATCTATGCCCAACAACCTACCCTTTGGTTCTATTAACTTCAAAACCTCTTTTGCGTGCCCACCTTCACCAAAGGTTGCATCTATAAAATCTTCACCCGATTGTGGATCAAGATACTGAATAACTTCTTTTAAAAGTACTGGCACATGCCCAGCTTCGTTAGCTGTTAGCTTCGTTAGCTTGTTAGTCATATTTTTTATTTTCTAAACTCTAATGAAGCTAATGAAGCTGAAAGCTAATATATT
>JAUYOU010000075.1 GCA_030697855.1 bacterium | reverse complement strand
ACTCGCACCACTGTTACCGTAAAATCCCTCCCTCTTGGCGCCAAAGTAGAACTCAAAATCATCGCCTCCAAATAACCCCACACTTAACACACCCTGACAAACTTGAGATTGTAAGGGTGTGTTGTATAATTTAAATATGGATAATAAAAAGTTGGAAGAATTTATATTAAGGTTTCCAATGTTGGTTTCGGTTGCAGAAAAATTAAACAAAGCTTCTATAAACTGGCTGATAGGCGGTAGTGGCTGTCTTTTCTTACTGGGTAACAAAAGAATTCCAGATGATGTAGATATTTTTTTACCCAATGGCGAACACGATACTGTTGACCAGTTGTTTAATATAAAATCGTATACACACACATCAAAAGCTGGGCCGGTTAGAAATTCTAATCCTGAAGATAATCACTCTATACAATTTACCAGCCATTTAGAATTTAATTTTGATAAACAATATAAATTTGGCATTACTGAAAGCATTAAGCAAAAAAAGATCCAGTTTGAATATAGTGGCGTTAATCTTTATCTATTACCTCCAGAGGATGTTTTACTTATAAAAGCTCTTTTGCAACGCGGGCCAGAAGAAGGCAAAAAAGATATAGAGGATATTAATAATTTTTTAAAAATTTACCAAATAGATAATAATTATCTTAACGAAAGAATTAAAGAACTAGATGCAAAAGAAAGAGTTGGGAATATTTTTTAAATTTAGTTATGGGTAAAAACAAAACTGCCAAGCAGATGGAACGGCATCTTAAGGGAATGGCGAATCACTATCGCATAGAAATTCTTTTGCTTATTGCAGAACAAGGAAATATAACACTTCGGTTTATAGTAGACGCCTTGGAAGCCAACGAAAAAACATTGGGCGAACATACTCGGAGGCTTTATTTGGCAGGATTAATAAATAAGAAATATCGCGGTAAGTTTGTTGAACATAGTTTATCGCCCTACGGCAAAACTTTTGTTAAATTTTTAAAATCATTTCAGACCACAAACAACTCATCCTTACAAACTTGAGAATGTTGGGGTATTAAAGTAGATAAAATAAAAAAGGCCAGCGGTTTTTTGCTGACCTTATACTGACGGAAGCCGATGTAGGGATTTACTTACCCTTGTCCCAGCGCTTGCTGGCGTTCTGCTGGGATTGCTGGGAAGTGTTACCCCTGCCGGTGACGCTTCTGCCGCCACCACTGATGCGAGTCTCGTGATGTGGCTTGTTGCCCACGAGTCTGTCGACATAGCTGCTCTTCTGCGAAGTGCGAGAAGTGGGCTTGCCCATAACTGGCCTCCTTAATGTGGCGATATTGCCACATTAGTAATATAGTGTATATTACCATGATTGTCAATTATAAAGACAGTCAAAAACATTGCTTACTAAGGTGGTAAAGCACTATAGTATATTAGGTATGTATTTTGTATATATAATTAAATGCAAAGATGGATCGCTTTATACAGGAATCACTACAGATTTAAAACGTCGGTTTGAAGAACATAAAACAGGAAAGGGTGGAAGTTATACCAGAGCTAAAAAAGTTATAAAAATTGTTTATAAAGAAAAACATTCCAATAGATCTTCTGCTTCCAAGCGGGAGGCAGAAATAAAAAAATGGCCGAGAGTTAAAAAACTTAACTTGGTCAATTAGTGTTACAATTAACAGACAATGGATTAAAGGCGAATATACTAGTTTATTATTAATAATACCCACTAATTTAAATGGCAAAAAAGAAAAAAGGCGAGGTAAAAGGAAAAAAGAAATTTAAGAAAGGTAAAGATAAAAAAAGAA
>JAUYOU010000076.1 GCA_030697855.1 bacterium | reverse complement strand
GTGCGGTCGAGGCTGGCAAAGTTGCCGATATTAAAAAAAGAGTAAGGGGTAAGGTTTCGGTTTTTTTACCTCAAAACCGTCAAAATCAATTACAATCTGTAAAAACAGGAATATTTTTTAGCCCTATGGAAACCGTTATTTTGAGTGGACCGGAACAAAACGGCACAATTCAAAGTACTAAGGTTGAATTTGTTTTAGATGGTTGGCAGGTTTTACCTTTTCAAAAGACCTCTAATTTTGATGTGTGGCTGATTGGTTACGATACTGGTTGGCGCGCTGCTAATAGTAAAGTTTCTTATAACCTACCATCTGGCAAAAAAACTTATACGCTTTTAGCTCGCGCTAAAAATGCACAAGGTGAATATGATAACACCGCAATTACCAGAACTTTTTTAGTAAATGTTTCGGATTATTTTGATAAGGTTAAAATAAACAATGTTAACTACAGAGGTTCTTCTGGTAAACCTCATTACGAAAAAATGTCTATTGTGAACAGGAGTAGCGATTTAGGCATAAATATTACGGGTTGGACGATTAGGACAAAACGTTTTAGTAATTCGTTTGAAATTGGAAAAGCTTCTAGAATATATAATCCAAGAGATTTAAATGCTACGGATAATATTGTTTTAAACAAGGGCGGTATCGTAGATGTTTTTGTAGGTAAGAGGAGCCCATTGAGTGTAAATTTTCAGGAAAATTCTTGTGATGGCTATTTAACAGGTTCTTTTGAAAGTTACGACGCATTATCTGGTGGTGGAAGATGTAATTTACCAAGTGCATCGGATTACAATAGTTATGGTATAGAATGCAGGCGATATCTTAACGGTATAAATTCGTGTAGAGAGCCAAGATTAGAATATTTTAGTTTTATTAACGAACCTTCTTGCCGAGAATTTATTACTAAGAATTATAACTATCAATCGTGTGTAGAGAGATCTAAAAACCAAGCTAGTTTTTATTTAGGTAAATGGAAGGTTTATTTAGGGCGTAACGGAGAAATTTTAGATGATTTAGACGATACTTTGTATTTGTACGATTCTAATGGGCTATTGGTAGATTCATACTCGTATTAAAAAATCACCCCCAGTTTATCGAGGGGTGATTTTGGTTTAGCGGAGCAACTCGTCGGCGAGATCTCTAATCTCGGGTTTGATTGCAGGGTCATCTAAAATTCTTTGTCTGCATTCTGCGATCATACCGATAGGGTGGATATTTGAGCCAGCCAAGCTTTCGATAGCTAGTTCGGCAAGATGGGTTGGGGTTGTGTTGGGGGGTAATGGTTTCGAACTTGGTACGGCAATAAAATAGGCTTGTTCCAGAATGTCCATAATTTAGCTCCTTTCTTTAAAGAACTGGTTAAATTTTTCGCCCCTATCAAATTCATTCTTAAATTTCTCGAAGCTTGCGGCCGAAGGCGAAAAAAGTAATATCTTTTTACCTTTTATTAATTTGGCATGTTTTAAGGCCGAGGTCAAAAGTGTATAAAAATCTATAAAAAGTTGAGGGCGAGATTTTTTAAAATATTTTTCGCCAAGAGAATCTAACATTTTTTTGGTAGCCGAACCATCTAATAAGAAAAGATTTTCTGGTTTTATATATTTTTTAACAGATTTTGCCCAATCGTTAAATTCTAAATTTTTACTGGTGCCACCGGTTATTAATATCAAGGTTAAACCTTGATGGCCGAATCGGTTTAAGGCGGCAATGGTGGCATCGGGCGAAGTAGCGGTTGTATCGTTTACAATAGTTAAATTTTTATCTTTTAAAATAATTTCTTGCCTAAATTTTATTTGAGGCAGTGTTTTTATGGCTTTTTTAATTAAATTCCAATCTACTCCAGCTAGATTTGCAGCAAGAGAGGCTGTTTTTAAGTTTTCTAAATTATGTTCGCCAAGATCAAAATGGGATAAATGGGGCAAAAGGGAGTAAAGGGTAAAAACGATTTTGCTTTTAGTCCGCCAGCTGGCGGATTGCTTTAAATAAAACTTGGTCCAAGAATTTTTCTTATTTAAAATTAAAAAATCATTTTTAGTTTGGTGTTTAAAAATATTAGCTTTAGCCTCGGCGTATTCGGTTATGTCTTTGTATCGGTTTAAATGATCCGGATAAATATTTGTAATAACTGCAATTTGCGGGGCTTTTTCTGAAACAGGAAGCAATTCTAAATGCCAACTTGAAAGTTCAACTACAACAGGGCTTTTGCCGTCTAAACTATCTAAAACACCAAGCATTGGGCTATCGGAAGAGTTTCCGGTTAAGACGGAGTTAGGAAATTTCTGTTTTAAAAAGTGAAGAATCCAATTTACAGTTGTGGTTTTACCGCGTGTGCCAGTGACTCCAATTGTTGGGTTTTTACAGAAGCGGAAAAACAAACTAGCTTCGTTTTCTAAACTGGCGCCAGATTCTTTGGCGATTTTTAAATATGAGCTTTCTTTGGGTACGGCTGGGTTAACAACTATAATTTGGTTATTTTTAAAATCGGATTCATTGTGTTTGCCTAAAACTAGCTTTACTTTTTTGGCGGCTGGACCAAGAGCTTTAATAGAGCTTGCCAAATCAGCCCGTGATTTTAAATCGGTCACAGTAACTTTTGCGCCATGTTTAACTAGCCATTTGGTTGTGGCGATGCCACCACCCAAAAGCCCTAAACCCATAACTAGCACTTTTTTGTTTTTTAGAAATTCAGAAGGGGTCATTAGAACACTATAAATGACATAGATTTTATGAGCAAATTCTGCTATTTACATACTTTTTATAATATAGTAAAGTCTCCTAAGATCCTTTAACATAGTACTCAAACCCAAAAAGAAAGGGTTTTAAAATGAATAAGCCTCTTTACCAAAGGAAGTTGCCGAAAGATTCTAGTCATATCCATTCTTCTGAAAGTTTTATTCTTTTTCTAGAATCTTTAGATAAAAAGGAATGGATAGTTTTGATAGATGATCTAGTGACCGAGTCTATAAGAGCCGATGTTTTATTGGGTTTTTCTCAAAAAAGTGGATTTGGTACTTTGGTTGAAATAGTGCATTTCTTTAGAAATATAAATGAAAACTCTTTAAGCAATTTAGTGGAGGCTATTAAATTTGCAATTTTGAAGGGTATCAAAAAGGGTTCTAAAAACAGAAATTTGAGATATAACAGTATTCAGTACTTGATTAGAGTATTGGAACTTAAGATGGATACCTTCCCGTTACTTTGTGTGGTTTCTATGGTTGGTTTTGTTGATATCAAAATCAGACGAGGTTTTGCCGAGTATGTGGACAGGTTAAATCAATAAGAAAAAGTGAGTAGTACAACTCCCGGCAAAAAGTCGGGACTCCCCGTAGTAGAATTTTCAAAACGCGACTCAAGTCGCGAAGAAAAATTGAAAATTCACTACGGGGTTTTGTTTTTATTCCAACTTTAATTGCATTACTAGATCGTAATTGGAAAAGCCGAGTTTTCTATAAAATTTAATAGCTTCTTCATTTTTTGGATCCACCAAAAGAGAAATATAGTTAACTTTATTTTCGCGACACCAGTTTATAAAGTTATTTGTTAATTGTGAGCCAAGTTTTGCGCCTTGGTATTCTGATCTTACATAAATACTTTCTAGTTCCGCGTATTTAGCGTCGATTCTATATAATTGGCGTTTAAGTATGGTGCACATTATATAACCAACAATATTTTTATTTTCATTCTCGACAACTTCTGTGAAACTATCTTCTGCGGATATTCTTGTTTTAAAATATTCTTGACCGTCTGGGCTCATTGACCAATTTAAATTGGCGGTAGGATCGAATTGATGCTGAATATTAAAAAGTTCCAAATTTAGTTTGGAAATTTCTGGTAAATCATCTAGGTTGGCTTTGCGGATTATAAAAGACATAAAAGGGTAAAATGAGTCTAAGAGGTCAAAAAAGGGGAGGCATATGGGACTCGGTCACAAGTTCGCCTACGGCGACTCGCGTTCCTCTTATTTTCTATTTCGCTTTGCTCAATAAAGAAAATTTCTACGAACCAGATAAAAAGCAAAGCAGTTTGCTTTTTATCCCCACCTCGTCCCGATTTTCTACTGAAAATCGGGGACTCCGGTTTTCTCGTCCCATCGAACATTAATAAATTAATGTTCTTATGCTGGGAGGCATATGGGACTCGAACCCATGACAACAGGTCCACAACCTGCCGTGTTACCACTACACCAATGCCTCCATAATCAAACAGCTATAAGGCTGTTTCCTAATAGCTTATAGTTTTTTGAGCAAATTATCAATCTATTCTTCTAGTTTTGAAACTAGGGCTCCCTCGTGTGTTTTCTGGTCAACTTTTATGCCAATAACATCTCCGGTTTCAGCAGATGCTACAATTTTGTGGTCAATTTGTATTTCTGTAACTGTTTGATTGAATTCGTGTTTTCCTCCTTCTATTTTTATTTTATCTCCAACTTTTATTCCAGCCGACAATTTTACAATAGCTACGCCCAGCTTATTGTAAAAATGAGTTATTTTTCCTATTGGTTTCATATAATTTTCGCCAATAAATATACGAATAATTTTATAACTCGACCTTTGGAAACTTTGAGTATTGGTGCCCCCGCGAGGAATCGGTCACAACTTTTGTTTTCGCCGTCGCTCAAACAAAGTCGCGGCCCCGCCTCGCGATTCCGCTTGCTAACGGAATATCGCTCCGGCTTTCGATTCCTCTTCAGAAAACTTATATTCAAACCCAAACATTCCATAAATGGAATATCTGGGTTTGCTATGTGCCCCCGCGAGGAATCGAACCTCGAACAACGGCTTAGAAGTCCGTAGTTATATCCATTTAACTACAGGGGCTTGTTTGACTTAATTATACTCTGTTATGTTATTATCACTCTATAGGTTGTAGTGATAATAGGGTATAGACCTATAATATTTATAACATAATGAATCCCAGTACCAAAATACTATGCCCCGTAGTAGAACTTTCGAAAAACTTTCCTTCGGAAAGCTAGGCAGTCAGAATCGAAAGTTCACTAGCAGGGCTATATTTTGTAGTTATTCGTCTAACTCATAAACAAAATATGAATTTCGGCAATTTTACCACTAAAGCACAGGAAGCCTTTCAAAAGGCGCATTTTTTAGCCCAAGAAAAAGGAGGAGAACAGATTAATTCTCTGCACTTACTTTTGGCTTTACTAAGGCAAGAAGAAGGTTTAGTTTCCACCATATTAAGAAAAATAGAGGTAGACGTTTCTTCTATAGAAAAAATATTAGAACAAGAACTAAATAAACTGCCTAAAGTTATTGGTGGAGGAGTTTCCCAGCTATTTTTAAGCCAAGACCTTGCTTTAATAATTGAACAAGCGCAAAAAGAAGCTGCTAAATTTAAAGACGAATACGTTTCCACCGAACATTTGCTTTTAGCTTTGCTTAGCGTGCCTTCGCGCGGTAAACAAATTTTAGAAGAAAGAGGTGTAAAAAGCGATCACATTTTGCGTGCTTTAAAAGAAATTAGAGGCGAAGAAAAGGTAACTTCACCCGAACCCGAGCAAACTTACCAAGCTTTAGAAAAATATACTCGTAATTTAACCGATTTAGCACGGCGCGAAAAATTGGACCCTGTTATTGGGCGCGACGCCGAAATTAGGCGCGTTATGCAGGTTTTAAGCCGAAGAACCAAGAATAATCCTGTTTTAATTGGCGAAGCTGGTGTGGGCAAAACAGCAATTGTAGAGGGTTTAGCTCAAAGAATTGTTTCTGGCGATGTTCCAGAGAGTTTAAAAGATAGAGAAGTTGTTTCGCTTGATATTGGTTCGCTTATTGCTGGAACAAAGTTTCGTGGAGAATTCGAAGAAAGGTTAAAAGCTATATTAAAAGAAGTTAATAGAGCAGAAGGAAAAATAATTTTATTTATAGACGAGCTTCATACAATGGTTGGAGCTGGAGGCGCCGAAGGCGCAATAGATGCTTCTAATTTGTTAAAACCGCCGTTAGCACGTGGAGAACTTCACGCGATTGGAGCTACAACTTTAAAGGAATATCAAAAATATATAGAAAAAGATCCTGCATTCGAGCGAAGATTCCAACCAATAGTGGTTAGCGAACCTTCCGAAGAAGATGCTGTTGCTATTTTGCGCGGTATAAAAGAAAAATATGAAGTGCATCACGGAGTTCGTATAACCGATGCGGCAATTGTGGCGGCTGTGGAATTATCGCAACGTTATATATCGGACCGTTTTTTGCCAGATAAAGCCGTAGATTTAATAGACGAAGCTACTTCGGCTTTGCGTATGGAAATAGATTCGATGCCGGATGAATTAGATATGCTAACGCGTGAATTACGTAGGCTAGAAATAGAAAAAGAGGCATTAAAGAAGGAAAAGGGTACAAACGAAAAACAAAAGAAAATTAAACACGAATTGGCTGATCTAAAAGAGAAGTTTCAGGTTTTAGAGGCTCAATGGTTGCGTGAAAAAGAGCTTATTACGAAAATGCGTCAATCTCAAAAAGAAATTGAGCGCTTAAAAGGGGAGGCTGAAATTGCAGAACGTGAAGGTAAATTGGAACGTGTGGCCGAGATTAGATATTCGGAAATTCCTGCACTAGAAAAAACTGTTAAAGATTCTTCTTTAAAATTTAGCGAATTAGAAAAAACAAATAGATTATTAAAAGAAGAAGTAGGTGAAGACGATATTGCGGAAGTGGTGAGCCGTTGGACAGGTATTCCAACAAGTAGGCTTTTAGAAGAAGAATCTAAAAAGCTTACAAGAATGGAAGAAGAATTGGCAAAAAGGGTGGTAGGACAGAGAAAGGCTGTAGAAGCTATATCGAACGCCATAAGAAGAGCTCGAACTGGCTTAAACGAAAGCACAAAACCAATAGGCTCGTTTATATTTTTAGGTCCAACTGGTGTGGGTAAAACAGAGCTTGCCAAGGCTTTAGCCGAATTTATGTTTAACGATGCTAATTCGTTAATTAGAGTAGATATGTCGGAATATATGGAAAGGCATGCTGTAAGCAGGTTAGTGGGTTCGCCTCCGGGATATGTTGGTTATGAAGAAGGTGGGCAATTAACCGAAAAAGTTCGTAGAAAACCCTATAGCGTTATCCTTTTCGATGAAATAGAAAAGGCACATCCGGAAGTGTTTAATACTTTGCTTCAGGTTTTAGATGATGGTCATTTAACGGATGCAAAAGGCAGAAAAGTTAACTTTAAAAATACTATTATAATAATGACGTCTAATTTGGGTACAGAGATTGTGCATGAATACCATGGACTTGGTTTTTCTCATAACGATGGTAAGGCCGAAGAAAACGAAGTTAAGGAAGTAGAGTCAAAGATAATGGAAACTTTAAAAAGGCATTTCAGGCCAGAGTTTTTGAATAGGCTAGACGATATAATAATTTTTAAAGCTTTAAGCCGCGAGGAAATAGAGAAAATTATTGATTTAAGACTAGAAGAGGTTAAAAAGAGATTGGCCGATAAAGGCATTAAACTGAAGGTTTCTAGTGAACTTAAAGAACATATCGCAAAAAAGGGATATGATCCTATATATGGAGCAAGGCCATTAAAGAGGCTAATACAAACTTTAATTCTTAATCCCCTAGCCCAGAGACTTTTGGAATCTAAGGACGTTTCTAGGGTAGAAAAAAGCTTTAAAGCCGATATAAACAACAAAGAAGAGGTATCGATTAAGTGAAGCCAACAAAAATTATTAATATTATATGGCGAAATCCGCCGAAGCTTTGCTACTATTTGTGAATAGTTGCTATAAAAGTATCGATACGATTTTATCTCGATTGTTTTATTAGTTAATGCGGAGGTGGATAGTTAAAAATCCCACCGATTAAAATCGGTGGGATTTCCACAACTAAGACGTTTTATGGTTCTGTTTTTTATGGTAGTATTATTTAAACATAGTACCCTGAAATTATATAGGTTTTACGCTGCTTGCTTTGTTATTCTGCCTTCGCATAAAATCGTGCGAGATGATTACTCTGGTTGATGTTAAGTTTAAATATTTTGTTAGGTTATCTTGCCAAGAAAAGCTTCGGCGGATTCCGCGCATTATTAATACTCATCAGAGCTACATTTTCCACAGTTTGCACAAACTAGACAGATTTTCTTTGTGCTATAATGATTTAAACACAAGTTCAGGGGTTTCCTGTTTAACAAGCGGTTCGGAAACTTGATGTTGTTTTGTTTACTTTATTGGTAAAATGACGCATTTTGACAGAAAAATCAAGTTATTATATTCAATAATAAATTGTTGACAGAGGACTGGTTAGGTGCGTAAAATACCCCAAGGTAAGCTAAATAAGCGTAACCTATGAATTTACCCAAATAAACACTTCAGGGCCAGTAAAAAGGCTATTTTGTTGTTTTTTTGGGACGTTGTTTTAAAAAAGCTAGGATCGTGGTTCTTAATTCATAACTTTAAAAGTATTAATTAGGTTACGAATTAAGGATCGTGATGAATGAGAAATGTTGAAAGGCAAAGCCCTTTAACAATTGAATATATATCCGATACACAGAAATTCTTAAAGGTTTATTGTTCAGTTTTGAATGAATACTCTATATCCAATTAGGTTTTGGTTTTATGGAGTTAGAAAGTCGGGTCGGTTCCCTTTTTGGGAAAAGGACTTGGCTCCGATTGATAGTTATTAGATTTATAAGTAAGTTTTAGAAATTAATTAAGAGGTTTGAATATGTTTAGGGACTTCTTTACAGGGGTGTCTGGGCGCATTTGAACCAAAAAAGGAGAAAAACAAATGAGTTATTTTACTAGCAAGCGCCGTGAGCTAGCTAGCAAAGTTGTTTCTTTCGGTTTGATGGTAACAACTTTTGCTTGGCTCGTAGGCGTTCCTACTGCTGGTGCAGCAACAACTGCCGAGACAATCGCAGCTTTAATGGCTCAGATTCAGTCTTTGACAGCTCAGTTGAATGCATTAAGCGGTTCTAGTTCT
>JAUYOU010000063.1 GCA_030697855.1 bacterium | reverse complement strand
TGACCAAATATACAATTGAGAGGACTCCGTGTCGCCTGCGAAGAAAATATTTTTAAAATTAATCCAACTTCATCAACATTCCTCTTTCTTTTACGCGTGCGAACATTCTCGCGTCGTCGCTCAAGAAATTTCGCTCCTCTTTAAAACCCCTCGGTTTTAATATTTCCGCCACGGGAAACTACCGTTTCCCGACCCCTTCCCCGCAAGATCTAGAATAATAATGTTAAGTTAATCAATCCAACTTCATCAACATTCCTCTTTCTTTTACGCGTGCGAACATTCTCGCAAAAAACCAAAGCACTAATGCCAAGTAAAAAATATTTGTGCCGAAAGCCCAAATCAAATCGCTAACTGGCAAAGTTCCTGTAGCAATAACCGCGCGCATACCTTCAAAAATATGCGACGATGGTAAAACTTTCGCTACATACTGCAATGCTTGCGGCAAAACAGAAACTGGATAAAATACCGCGCTAAATGGTTGTAATAAAAATACTAAACCAAAAGCTAAAACTTGGGCCGCGCTACCAAAACGTAAAATTATACCCGTAGTAAAAAATCCTAATGTCCAACCAAAAATAAATAAATTCAGCATAAACGGAATCAAATACAGTCCAAAATATAACAAATTAAACTGATATAATCCCCAAGCCAAACCTGCCATAACTAAACCCACAATTATTACTCTTACCACAGCAATTAATACACTAGAAATTAAAAATTCACTTACTCTTAATGGCGACACAAATATATTTAACAAATTCCTTTCCCAAACTTCTTCTAAAAATGTGGTAGAAATTGCGCGTTGCGATTGACTCATTAAATCCCAAAATATAATAGCTCCCAAAAGAACTGTTACTACATTCAATCCTCCAAAACTCATTTCTTCTAAATATAAGCTCAAAAAACCCCATAACAAAAGTTCTATAATCGGCCAAAAGAAAATATCCATCAACCTAGGTACGCTACGTTGATATAGATATAAGTGTCTAATTAATAATGCGTTTATTCTGTGTAGTTTCATTTTTAATTAATTCTCGTGACTGTGTTCTCTCGCTATCGCTATAAATAAATCATTTAAATCTTTGTGCCCATATTTTTTAACCAATTCATCGGGCGTGCCATCGTCTTTTAATTTTCCTTTTTGAATAAATATTACACGGTCGCAAATTTCTTCTACTTCCACCATATTATGCGAAGTATAAAGAATGGTTAAACCCTTTTCTTTTTGGATTTTTCTTAAAAGCTGGCGGGTTCTATCGGCAATATCTGGGTCCAGCGAAGCGGTAGGTTCGTCTAACAAAAGAAGTTTAGGATCGTTAAGTAAAGCTTTGGTTAAATTAAGCCGAGTTAACTGCCCTGTTGAAAGTTGAGAAGTCATTTTGCCTAAAAACTCTCTTATACCAAAAAAATCCGCCAGTTCATCTATTTTAGTTTTTATATTTTTAACACCGTATAGCCTTGCAAATGTGGCTAAGTTTTCCCAAACTTTTAAATTGCCGGGTAAATTAACATAGGGCGAAGAAAAATTTATTTGATTCAAAATTTTCTCGCGGTTATGTTTCATATCTAAACCAAAAATTTCTATGGCGCCACTGGTGGGCGTAACTAAATCTAAAATCATTTGAATGGTGGTTGTTTTGCCGGCACCATTCGGCCCCAACAAACCAGTTATGGTTCCCTCCTCTACTCCAAACGACAAATCATCTACAGCGGCAACGCCATTAAATTTTTTAACTAAGTTTTTTACTTCTAGTATCATAATAAGAAAAAATATCCTTCCAACAAGAGGGATATTTCTGTGTAAACAGAACTAACATCCTATCTTTTTTATTGTCTAATGTCCATTACCCCAGCCAAATAGTTTACCAACCATTTCTGGAGTTTCGCGTTTACGCGCTATTTTTATTATTCCGTCTTGAGCAATTAATTTTGCTGGCGAAGATAATAAACAGTGATGCGAAGCCAAGGCATCTTGATACGCGCCAGAATCAAAAAACGCTACATACTGGTCTTCGTCTTCTTTTAGCTTAGGCAAAAGCACATAAGCCCCGCCTTCGGTATATTTATCGTCCGAATCACACGAACTCCCTGCGAGCCATACTCTTTTAAAATCTCCCTTGTTGGCATTATTAACTGGCACCACATGCCACTTTTGTTTTATAGCCCAAGTGTCTAGAAGATCGTTCATAAAACTGCCGTCTATTATGTACCAAGCGTTAGCGTTGCCTTTGGGGATTGGTTTTTCGGCAATGATTTTATAGATAGTAACCTGCGCCGGCGCTACAATATAGCGTCCCCATTCCACAATAATATTTGGATGTTTTATTTCGGCCTTATCGGCCATTTTTTTTATTAAATTTACAATATTTTTTGTAACAGTTTTGGCAGTATAGAATTTTTTCTTTTCGTAATTAATACCAAACCCTCCGCCCATATCTATGGTGTCTAGTGATGGATTCTTTTGGGCGAGTTCAATATAAACTTCCATCGCCCGCTTTAAAGAATTTAAAATACTTTTTTGCGAAGTCATTTGCGAGCCAATATGATAATGCAAAATCTTAAAGTTTTTTACCGGTGGTAAATTTAAAATTTGATCTTCGCTTAAACCAAACCTATCTATTTTTTTATCCCAATGTGTGTCGGCTTTAACATTTAAATCTACACGCAAACCAATCTCCCCCTTATATTTATGCAATTTTTTAAATTCAGCCTCATCTTCCACTATGGGAAAGATCGCCATGCCTTTAGCTTTAAGTTCCGTAATAAGTTTTAAATAACTATCGGATTTTGGGCCATTACACAGCACTCTTAGTTTTAAATTAAATTTTTCCTTTTCCCATAAAGATTTAACTAACCAAAGTTCGTTTAAAGAACCCACTTCCATATGCGCGCCTTCCGAAATTAAAGGCATAACAAATTCCTTGTTTTGGTTTACCTTCATTGGGTAATGATAAAAAAATTTGCCTTTATAATTTTGTATTTTTATAAAAGCATTAAAATAATCACGCAAATCGGAAAGGCGTTTTTCTAAAACAAACGGAAAAACAACTTCTAACGGCGAACCATATTTTTTAATTAAAGAGTGCAAATTATAAACATAATTCCCTTCGTTAACCAAAAGCTCCCCGTTTTTTGTTACATCAAAATATTCGGTATTAAATTCTTCTACACCCAATTTCCAATACTTTTTCCAGTTTTTACTCATTTATATATTTAAACCTTGCTTGTCCCGCGTAGCCTTGACGAAGTGGGAGTGAAACGTGGAATTTTTTTCCCGTCTACTTTCACTTTTTCTAAAAACATACCCAGTGGCCGAACCCAAATACCACGCTCGCCATATAACGCTTGATATACTACCAACTCTTCTAAGGTTTCGCTATGTCTAGCAATGTTTATAACCTTATACCTATTCCCTTTATAATGTTCGTATTCCCCCAACCTTAGAGCCTTAGCCTTTTTAGAAAATGGTTTTAGTTTATTTTTCATCTAAATACATCCTAACTCCTTCTAAAATTCCCGATATAAAATATTCTTCCAATTTAACATCTTTTAAATTTAACCATTTAACCTCTGTATGTTCGTCGCTGATTTTTATATCTCCGCTTAAATGCTCTGCTTCAAAAAATAAATAAAGAATTTGAATATCTTTACCAGAACTTGTCATGTTAGCTGGAATCAAATGCCTACCAATAGCGACTGGTTTTGAATTAACTTTAATTTCTACATTACCAATTTCTTCTTTGGCCTCTCTTTTTATAATTTCCGAAAAATCAACATTAAACTCATCGGCATCGATACGCCCTCCCGGTAAATCGTAAAAATTAGCAAAACTCCCCCAATCAACGGCTTTTAAGGCAAGAACCTCACCATTATTGTTTTTTAATAAAAGTTTTAAAGATACTTGATAAATTCCTCTTTCTTTTGCCATATTTTTTAAATTATTATTCCATTATCCACTGTACCCTACCAACAGAACCATCCATTAGACGAACCTTTATTCCGCGTGGGTGGTTTTCGCGCGGGCTTAAAATATCTTTCACAATTCCCTGTTTATATTTATTAGTGCCGTAGTTTTCCTTTTCTATAATCCAAACGGCTGTACCCTCTTTTATTTTAGACCGTTCTGGTGGGTTTGGATTGTCGTTATTATTGTCCATGACATTTCTTGTATTTCTTATTTGATCCGCAAGGACAAAGATCGTTCCTACCAATTTTTTCACCAGAAACAATTTGTTTAGAATTAGCCGAACTATCTTCTGTTTTATTATATTGAATATTTTTTATAGCTGGAACTTGTTGTTGAACCACGCCAACTTTAAATATAAGCCCCGCTACTTGATTTTCCATATTAGAAACAAAATCTTTAAACATTCTATGTCCTTCGGTTTTGTATTCCACCAAAGGATCGCGTTGGCCGTAAGCACGCAAACCAACCGAATCACGTAAATGTTCCATTTCGTCTAAATGATCCATCCAAAGTTCATCTAGGGTTCGCAAAAAAACTAATTTTTCTATGGCGCGCATTTGGTCTTCGCCAATTTCTTTTTCTCTTTTTTCGTAAAAACTTTGAACAAAGGTTTTTAATATTTCTGTTATTTTAGCAATATCGCCTTCTGTCTTTTCTATTTCCTGTTTAACAGAATCAATCGGCATAATTCTAGCTAAATTTTCCAAAACATCAGAAACATCTACAGTGTTTGATTCTACAGATGTATTTGCACTAACAGCCAATTCTATTTCTCCATCTAAAATTTCTAAAACCTTTTCTTTACTTTTATTTTTAAATTCGGGCTCCACAAATTCCCGCCTTGTTTTATAAACCACATCGCGGTGCTTATTCATTACTTCGTCGTATTCCAAAACATGTTGGCGAGCATCAAAATGATACCCTTCTATTTTTGTTTGAGCCGATTCTATGGCCCGCGACACGAGCGAACTTTGTATAGCTTCGTCTTCGGGAATGTTAAAACGTGTCATCATGTTTTTAATCCGCTCACCTCCAAAAACACGCATTAGGTCATCCTCTAAAGAAACAAAAAACTGCGATTCACCTTGATCGCCTTGCCTGCCAGCGCGCCCTCGCAACTGATTATCTATTCTGCGAGCTTCGTGCCTTTCTGTTCCCAACACGAACAATCCTCCATTGTTTTTAACTTTTTCTGCTTCTTCTTCTGCTGGCGGGTTACCGCCAAGAATAATATCTACACCACGCCCTGCAATATTTGTAGCCAAAGTTACTGCGCCTATTTTTCCGGCTTGAGCAATTATTTGAGCTTCGGCTTCGTGGTTTTTAGCATTTAGAACTTTATGGGGTATACCTATTTGGTTTAAAAGAACACTCAAATGTTCGTTTTTTTCTATGGAACCCGTGCCTAACAAAACCGGCTGGCCTTTTTCGTGCAATTCTTTTACTTTGCGTAACACCGCTTGAAATTTTCCTTTTTCGGACCTGTAAATTAAATCGGCTTCATCTTTACGCACCATTGGCCTATGGGTTGGAATTATAGCAACATCTAAACCATAAACTTTATGAAATTCTTCTTGTGATGTTGCTGCTGTACCCGACATACCCGCTAATTTTTTATAAAGCCTAAAATAGTTTTGAAAAGTAATAGTAGCCACCGTGCGCGATTCCCTTTTTACCGCCACTCCCTCTTTAGCTTCTATAGCTTGATGCAGACCTTCCGAATATCTGCGCCCTGGCATTAGGCGGCCAGTAAATTCGTCTACTATAATTACTTCGCCTTCTTTTACTATATAATCTTTATCGCGCTTAAAAAGAACCTGTGCACGCAAAGCTTGTTCTAAATGGTGAACTAAACGAATACCACCCCCTGGGACGTTTGACGTTCCTTCTTCATATAAATTCTTTACGCCTAAAAGTTCTTCTACTTTTGTGATTCCATCTTGAGTTAAAACTGCCGATCTACGTTTTTCGTCTAAAGTATAATCTTGTTCGACATTTAATTTTGGAACAATGCGTGCAAATTTTTGATAAAGCGCGCCAGATTCTTCGTCTGGTTGAGAAATTATTAAAGGGGTTCTAGCTTCGTCTATTAAAATACTGTCGACTTCGTCTACTATGGCAAAATTCCACGCGCCCTCCGTAGCCTTGGCGAAGGAGGGACCACCCTCTTCTCTACTTCTTTGAGATAAATCTTTAACTTCGTGAACCAAATTATCACGCAAATAATCAAAACCATATTCGTTATTTGTGCCATAAGTAATATCGGCGCCATATGCTTCTTTTTTAGGACATTGTCTTAAAAATTCATATACTACTTTGAATCCCCCGACCACATCCCTGACTTCATCTGGTTTGGAGTTTTTGTCATTGGGATTTGAGTTTTGTTTAGAAATTAGAAATTGGTCATTAGAAATTTTAGACTCGGTAGCTGAACTATCATAGAGATAACTTGAGTCATGATTTACACACCCAACTGTCATACCCAACATATCGTATATCTGCCCCATCCACACAGCATCACGCCTCGCCAAATAATCGTTAACTGTAACCAAGTGAACCCCCTTTCCTTCTAATGCATTAAGATACATTGCCAACGTAGCCATTAAAGTTTTACCTTCGCCGGTTCGCATTTCGGCAATTTTACCTTCGTGTAAAGCCATACTGCCAATCAACTGAACATCAAAATGACGCTGGCCAAGTGTTCGCACCGAAGCTTCGCGGCAAGCCGCAAAAGCATCTGGAAGAATAGAATCTAGAGTTTGGCCATTAGCCAATAAGTTTTTAAATTCTTGAGTTTTGTTTTTTAACTCTTCGTTAGATATCTTTTTGTATTCTGGTTCTAAGGCATTAATTTCAGCTACAACTTTAAAAGCCCGCTTAACAAAGCGGTCGTTTTCACTGCCAAAAATACCAGAAAATATAAACATAATTTTACCTATGAGCAGAGCGAATAGCTGAAAAATTATAGCCCTGCTAGTGAACTTCTGACTTTCTTATTTGATGCTGAAAGCATCTTTCAGAAGTTCTACTACGGGGCATTTAATTGACCTTATTAAGATAGCGGATTTTGAGCAAAATTAAAACCCAACAACGGGCGTGGGGTAATTTCAATGTAGGAAATATTTTCCTCATTCTTGTTCAGTTGTATAACTATGACCTTGGTTCTCTGAAAAGTTTATCGTCAAATTCACAATCGGCTAGTTCATCGGACATTAATATCAGGTTGCGAGCCGCAAGACGTATAGTATTTTCTATCCATTCAAATCTCCTTTCGCCTATAAGACGTAAACCCATGCGAGCTACTGAACGCTTGAGGATGGATGGCTCAAAAATCATACCGTAAGGAATACAGAATAATCCCATATGGTTAAGTGCCCACTGAACTTGCGAAAGAGCCATAGCCGCACCATCGCCATCTTGTGAAGCAATAAGAGCAAATGGCTTACCGGCCAAAGGTTCTTTGCCAGACTTATCCCAGATTTCATCTTGGTTGTTTTCTATAGCCGTCATTTTACCAAGAAGAATAGAGAGGAGGGGTGAAGGTCCGCCCCAATGGACCGGTGTAGCCACTACCAAAGCATCGGCTTCAATAATTTTTTCCAAAACCAGTTGTGTGTCGCCTTGATCTTTGTGAGTACAGGGAAAATCACACAACGCTGGTTTATTGGAATAACAAGCAGTGCAAGGATATAAGTTTTTATCCTTTAATCGTATAAGTTCCACTTCTGCGCCAAATTCTTTGGCGTGGTCTAATAACTTAACTAAAAGTTGCTCACTGCGACTACCCGACTCCCGCGGGCTCGAACTAATACCCAAAATCCTCTTAGTCTTTTTAATCCCCGTAGATGTATAAGCGTGTTCTTTATTATGCATGAAAGATAGATAGCGCGCACATTATCTAAAATATACTACGATTTAGATTACCAATATTTTTCAATAGTATAACACTGCCGATAGAACAAAAAAAGCGCCAGCGACTTTTTTGTCGCTGGCGCTCAAGCTCCTTATCGGAGTTGAAGAACTTACTGCCGAGGCCGTAGGCCCATGCCTGCTGCCCGCTTGATGTCGCGGAGCATGCCATTTAGGGCGCTGTCTCGGAACTCCCGGAGTTCGTCTTTCGGGATGTTCAATTTGTCGGCGAGCTGGAGAAGCCTACGTCCATCGGACATAGCTTCTTTCGCTGAAAATCCATCGTAGTACAATGGACCGCCAATGCCTGCCCCAGACCTCGCCTGATTTTCCAGGACCCGACCGATCTCGCTCATCCGTTTCTTTGTCAGCGTCATTTTGAACCTTCCTTTTTTGAGGTTTACTTCTTCTCGGCATCGATTTCGACCTGTAACTCGGCCGACCTCTTAGCCCAAAACGTATTCATCTTTTCAAGCCAAATCTCTTTGGAAGCCATGAGTTTCTCCATCATTTCCGTATCGTCCAGCGCCGTTCCGAAAAAGCTCCGAAGCTTTTCTTCGCTCACCCCGAGAGCCTTGATGAGACGATTCAAGTTGGCCGATCTCGATAAACCCCTGGGCCGACCAACCTGATGGTCATAGATGGGGTTGATGCCGAGATGAGCGAGAGCAGAAAAACTACCTTCGCCCGCCTTTTCCACTTCGACACAGATGAGGTCACAGATATTCACAGCCTCGTCCTGATCCAGTTCCTTGATACCACTGACTTCGTTGATCTTACGCCGGATCCTGCGGGCCACCTCGGGCGACATATTGTCCCGAAACTCGGCGAGCTCAACACTCGAGATATCGATAGCGCCCGCAACCCGTTCTAGGCGATTCGGCAGTTTCATTGATTGCGGAACCGACTGGCACTGCCAGAAATACTTACCGGCCGAGCTCTTGGGCTTTTCCAGTTCGCCTTCAATCAGACAGCAGATTTCTTCGGTCCGTTCGGGAGTCATGGGTTCCTCCTCTTTCTTGGTTTTTGGGATTTTCGTTCCCAGAATTGCTTCAGCGAAACGATGTGCCATTGCGGGTCTGTGTGCCATTTTAGACCTCTTTCTATGAAGAGTTTAGGCCTTTCTGATTCGCTCTTTCATCTCTGCAGAAACCGTTCTGCGGAACTCCCTCAACTCTCCCGTTGAAATACCTGTCTTCTTAGAGAGATGGGAAATCCTTGCGCTTCCGACCCCGAAAATAGGAGGCATGAAACCATGATGCTCGCCGAGTAAATACCCGGCACCATCGCCTTTTCTGCGGCAGCCCTCCAAAATCTGGCAGATTTTCTCTGCTCTTTTGGCGGATAGCTTTCCTGTTAGCAAAAACCTAAGATTCATACTAAACCTCTTTATTATTAGGGTATGGTAAGAACTGTATATCTACATGATACTATATCATAGCTTAAAAGTCAATGGCGCGTATGCCAAACACTAAAAAACCGCTATTTAAGCGGTTTTTAACTATATTCTACTATTCTCTATTTATAGCTTCTTTGAATATAATAGAAACTCTGTTGAATCACCCTTGCCAAAAACTTCTGGAACACCATCATTGGCTGGGTAAAAACCGTTTTCAAAATATTGCTCATCTTCACCTTCTCGACTCAATATTATAATCCCCCTTCCCTGCGATTGGGCATAACCTCTTAACGAACTCGCTAATCTAGATTTACTTCCTTCAATATCTGGATCGGATCCTTCCCAAACAGATGAAACTAAATTTTTATAAACCCCGGTCATCATTACTGAAAAACTTTCGATCTTGCCATTTTCATCTCTTAATACAAAACTATGAGGATCCACTATTCCTTCTATGTCTTCTTTTTGTTTTAGTAAAAGATCCAAACAGACTTCAAATTCTTTTTGCCTTTCTGGAGAATATATTTTTTTACCTAAGTCTAATAAGTCTTGTTTATTATCCTCTGATATTTTTTCTTTTGGAATAAAAGCCTCCGTACCATCCTCTACCTTACTGTAGTAATTAACCGAATCACGTCCTGGCCCAAAATAATCTTCTATATCTAGACCATTTTTATAACCCTTTTTTTCATATAATCTTATAGCAAACTCCTCGTTTGCATAATTATCTGTTTCAACAGACATAATACGCACGCCTCTCGATTTAGCCATTTTTTCTATCCAACCAAGTAAAAAATCTCCTATGCCACCGCCTTGATATTCTTTACCAACAGCGAACCAATCCAAGCGAGTAGTCAAATAATGTTCTTCTAAATTAAGTTGCTCGCTTGTAGCAAAACCCGCTCCACCTTTAATATCTATAGTGTAAATACCTATAATAGCAAATGGTCTATCTTCTGTATCCGTAGCAATATAATATTCCGTATTTAGCAAAGCTGGTTCTTCTGTTTTTCTTTGCTCAAAAAAAACGTCTAGAGTTTTTACTAAAGATAAATAAGTTGGCTCATCCCAAGAATCTTTTATACTTTCTAACAGATCATCTTTAAAACCCTCGCTAAGAGCTCTAACTCTAAAATTAGTTTTACGTTCTTGCCCTTCTCTTTCTTTAACAATCTCATGCTCAAAAAGAAACTCCTTAGGATTCTTCCAGTGTTTTTTAATTTCTTCTTCAGTTAATTCCCCGTTAACAAACCTTGCATTTTTTTGTTCTGGAGATTCTTCAACTGGTTTTGTTGAATTTTCAAAACCCTCTCTAGATTCCATTTAATTTTATTCTTTATCTTCTTCAGTTTTTTCTATTTCGTATATTTCTTTTCCTTCTTTATTAAGCTCTTTAACTTTTTGTTTTCTTTCAGTTGCGCTCATCAAAAACACTCTTCCATCTTTAGCTTGAAATAACGCAGATTCTAATTCGGCTAAATAACCATCTATTACCTCCTTCGATCTTTGCCAAGCATTTTTATTATTGTAATCCTCTGGGCTAGCTGTATATTCCTGATAATATAAAGCTTTAACCATGCGCATCAATTCACCAGAATCCATCTCTTGAGCATTATCTATTAATCGAATCATTATATGTTCCTTAGCGCCATCTACCAAAGGTTCTCCTGTGTCATCATCGTAATCACATGGCGGAGCTTTGTAAGGCACTTCCCGAACATTTCCTTCGGCGTCTTCAAAGTATAATCTTTTTCTGCCCATTTTATTTAAGAAAGGTTCAACTGATTCTACTGATTCACCAAAAATAGCTTTAATAGCATGACCACTTTCTTTGGCTTTTTCTAAAGTATCTTTATAAAAATCTTTATAAAGCTCCGTGGCCAAACCCTTACCTCTAGCATTATCAGCGGTAAGTATATAAGACACAAAAAGAATTGACTCCGTGTCTTTACCGGCTTGTTTGGGTTCACCTTTATCTAATTCTAGATAGCGTGTATTAGAAAAAGAAGCCAATTGACCGTCCGGAGCAATAACAACATCGTAGTTATTTAATTTTTGACGAATAGATTCTCTAACCCAGGAAAGTGTGTCAGCCTCATCTTTAAATTCATCTCTCATCATGTTCCAAACATCTCTAGCTAATGGATCGCTACCACTGGTCAATCTTTTTGTTGAAAATTCTTCACCACTTTCTCGCGACTTTAAAACTTCTTCTCCTACTTCATTCTTAACCTTTTCAAACCTAGACATGGCAGCTAACTCTCCAATCATAGTCTCCATATTGCGATGAGAGGTTTCGACAGAACCTTTTCTTTCCGCGCCTTGCTCTGCATTGGGTTTGTTTTCCAAATCCCAAGGATTGATAAACTCTTTTTCTGGGTCAAAGCCCATTCTTTCTGGATTCATATTTTTTAAAATAGTTTATTTATTATAATTTTATATTAAAAACATAGACTGAATTCTTAAATAAAATATTATCTAAATCTTCTCTGTCTTTAAAAACATTTTTGATAATTCTAACATAATCGGCTTGATTAGAAATCGGCCAGTCCGTGCCAAATATAAGTTTATCTGTACCGCCAGCATATTCAACGAAAGTATCTAAAAACTTTTTTACCATCTCTTCTTCGGTATTACCGATTTCTCCGTAAAATAAACCAGAACAATCTACATAGACATTTTTATTTTTGTAAGCAACTTCAGCCGCATCTATCATCCAGGGATAACCTAAGTGTGCAATTATTATTGGTAGCTCTGGAAAATCAACGGCCAAATCGTCTATATGCAGAGGGTGAGCATATTTAAGCTTGGCACCTTTTTTAAGATTATAAGTATCACCATTATGAAAAATTGCGGGAACTTTTCTTTCTTCCATTATTTTAAAATATGGTTTAAGAACCTCATCATAAGGGTAAAAAGGTTCGTATCCAGGATAAAATTTAACACCAAATATTTTTTTATTATCCAGCCATTCCTTGAACTTGTCTAAGCTGGGCTTGTCTTTAGATAAAGGAGAAATAGAGCCAACAGGAAATAATTTACCTTTAAAATTTTCCAATTCCTTTAAAAGTCTGTCATTGGAACAATCATTAATTTCACCAGCATAAACCATAGAAATATCTATTCCAGCTTTTTCCATAGAAGAAATTAACTCCTCTGGACTTTTATTTAAATGTTCATTGAAGCCAATATGCGCATGAGAATCTATTATCATACTCTTATATTATCCATTTTATTGAATAAACACAAAAACACTCAGCCTTTAAGGCTGAGTGTTTGGTTATTGTTTGTCTTCAATCTTATCGTGACCATTCCCGTTGCCATTTCCATTACTAGCCGCTTCCCCATTTGGCCCGTTTATTTTTTTGCCGTCTTCGTAAATCCAAATCTTATTTTTACCAAGTTCAGCAAAGAATGGTTCGGGTGGCACCACAAATTCCGGCGAGTATATACCTTTCTCTTTTATTTCGTTATTTAAAATCATTCTAGCTAGAATTGCCGCGGGAAAACCGGTATCTATATTACAGGTAGCTTTTTCCCATCCTGGTAAAGTACCTGCCACACAATCCATTTCTATAGTCAAAGGCTGACCATTTTTAGTACCAAAAACCTTTAAAAATAAATTTTCTTTTTCAGTGTAACCCTCCGGCATTTCTATGCGACGAAGAATTTCAGCACTAACATCCAGAGGGCGGGCTGAAAAATCATGAAAATCAATTATTTCTCTTTTAAGTAACCTTAACTCTATTAAAGTTTTTATAGCAACAAAAGCATGGGGAGGGTAGCTAGCCATACGGGCAATATTTTTTACACCTTTATCTTTTAAAAATTCATTAAAAGTCACTGGCTCTAAATGGATAGCATAAACCGTTCTTTGTTTGCCTATAGATTTATAATAATAATCTACCTTACATTCATTTATATCTTTCTCTACAAAAACCCCATTTTCCAAAATTTTGGCTTTTTCTGTAAATTCCCACTCAATAGCATCTATGGAAAACGGCACAATAAACTTGGGTATATTGGAATCCCATGCAAAACCCACATGAACCGTATCTATAGTATCAAACTTATCTTTAACATAACGTAACATTATATTAGTTATACCAGGCGTAGAACCGATACCGATAATGCCCAACAGGCCTTTAGCCTTAAAATCTTCATCTAATTTTCTTTGATCCAAATACATCGGCTCCTCCGAACCTAAATCCAGGTAATTCATACCTAAATCGAGAGCCATCTTAGTTACAGCCAGATTAAAATCATCCACAGCACAATTAACCACTACGGTGGCACCGCTTTTTTTAACTACTCTTTTTACCCGATCCATTTTACGCAAATCTATCAAAGCAAAATCGGCTTTGGGATGTTCAATTAATTCTTCTATGCCGTAATCATCGTTTGCGCACAACAAAACACTATAATCGTTTTCCAATAAAAATTTGGAAACAATTCTGCCCTGAATACCGTTGGATCCAATAACTACAAAATCATATTTCATTTTTTTATTTTAATATTGCAAAAATTTAATTGCTTTAATAATATAAAAATAAAATTATAATTACAATAGGAAAATAAAAAAATAACTAAGTAATTCTGTAATTTAAAAATATTCCGAAATTATTTCGGAATATTTTTGTAATTAATTTATAAATTGCCTTGTTACTTATTTAGTATTTTGTTTTTCTAAACCTTGCAAGTGGTGAGACTTTTAATAGTTTGGCGATCGATCTCGCACCTCTGCGAAAAACTGTTTCCTTTTTCCCTTTAAATTTTAATACTCCACTCCTTAATTCATCTCTAACCTCATCAAGTGCTGCTTGAACACTAAAAGCTTCTGAACGTGCACGTAATAAATTTTTTCCAACGCCCACATTGGCTTCCGCAAAAAAAATCTCCCCTTTGTTATGATGAAAAGTACTCCTGCCCACCTCTACTCTCACTTCTGTTTCTCCAAAACCTTGAAACATCTTTTCTAAAGGCATTAAAGTTGAATTTATATATTCATTTATTGATGGGGTTAAAGAGAAATTTGTAGATTTTACTATTATTTTCATTTTATTATTGTTTTTTAACTAATCTTATATAAGCGAATCCCATGACCAAAGCTAAACCTAATACACCGAATATCCAGAATAATAACCCGCCCCGCCACTTGTACCAAAAAGAGTTTTCCTCTTCCTTTTTGTTACCTAGTTCAGCGTAATCTAGATTAGATGCTTCAACTTGATTATAAAAACTAGCTAAATAATTTTTAGCAGGCAAGTTTTCTGGCTTTTGTTTTACTAAATTTGGAACTACCTTCATATTTTCTAACAATGCCGTGCCAGAAGAAGTAACGATGTTAGCGCTACCCGGAGTTATTTCTTTTGTCCAAAAAAATCCATTTGATGTTCGGCTCGCCGAAAAACCATTTTGAATCTTATCGAAAACAACTTCATCTATTGTTAAACCATTAGGATACTCCAGTTTAATTGACCCCGCAGAAACATCTAAACTAGAAATTGTCTGCGAAACCACCAAGTACCCTCCTGCAGTAATAATAGAGAACGATGGCAAAACAAAACTCCTTTTTCCACTTTCTAAAATCCACCCACTAACATCCAGAGTTAATTTAGTTGGATTAAATATTTCTATCCAAGAAGCAGTTGAAGAAGGTTGCCCAACAAAAATTTCGTTTATGAAAGCCTTGCCACCAAAAATAGAAACTTTTATTTGGTCCAAAGATATCTCGGAACCATTGGAAATTTCTAATGTAACAAGATATGTTCCAGAAAACTGATAACTATATTCTATATTTATTCCCTCTTTTGTAGCGCCATCACCTAAGTACCATTTATAAAAATTAGCGCCTTCCGATTTTGAAGCATCAAATTTTATTTTTTGATTAATTTCAGCCACAACATCTGGCCCAGCGTCTGCTTTTAGCAAAATAACTGGTGTAGAAGTTCCAACAGATACGCCCGAACCACCACCCCCGCCCGACGAAACTGGAGCTGTGGTTGAAGCTGGTGCACTAGAAATCGAAGCAACTCCACTATTTTGCGCTTTGGGAGTACCGATTATATTTCCACCTAAAGCATCTTTACCATTTTTAGTTACGCCATCATTTGTTTGCCAAGTTCCATCGGCTTTTCTTTCCATACTGGCTTTGGACGCATTATCGCCCGCCAGCCAACCTGCCGAAGCATCCACCGAATCCACCACAGCGCCCGTAGAATCTTTCAAAACTAAATTTTCACCGCTATTGTTTAAACCACTACCAACAAAAGATCCGAAAACATCGGCTAAGATATCGCTAATACTATTATCATCTGTGCGTTCAATTAAATAATAACCGCCAGCCGTAATCGTTCCAGAAAGATTAAGAACTAAGGTGGAACCACCTGCTTCGTATAAACCCCAACCTGTTAAATCAATACTACTCGATGAAGAATTATAAAGCTCTATCCATTCGTCGGCACTATTAGCCGTAGTACCCATCCAAGCAATTTCGTTTATTAAAACGAAACCGGCCGCGTTTGACGCGACCGGTAGCACCATAAAAATTCCTAATGATATTATCTGTAAGTTTTTTAAAAATTTAGACCTCATTATCTAAAAATATCTTTTACGTTTAACTGATTCTTATTTAAATCATCTAATTTGTTAGCGCGAGAATCTAAATCTTTAACTACCACCTCTAGTACAGTCTGCTTTATATTTGTTGGAGACGATGTAGAATCGGATGCTTCGGTTATAGTTTGCCAAGCATAAAAATAAAAAATTAATCCAACAATAAAAGCCACAACCAAAGATAATGCAAAAACTATTTTAAAACCTTTTTTCTCTATAAAACTTGCGATTATTAAATCTTTGTTCATTATGGTAGTTGAATTTGAATATCTAAAGCTGTTCTTACACGCTCGGAATCGGAAGACTTACTAATAATAATATTTGTTGAACGCACCAAGTATGGAGAATTTTCTATTTGAGCCAAAAAATTAACCGTAGCAGAGTAAGAACCTTCTAAATTTATTTTTAGATTCTGAACATTATTTCCTTCCGAAATATTAGATAAACTTACTAAATTACCGGTATTTCTTGCGCTAGATTCAACAAAGTCGATAAATTCAACAAACCTATCTTTACTTACAAAAGAATTTTCGAGTCTTTGGCTTAGTATTTCTAAACCCTCTCTGTCTCTATTGACCTGAAGAGTGTTTGCTCTTTTACCTGCCAAAACATTATATTCATCATTTTTTTGCAAAAATTCTGCCTTAGTATTAACAACCATAAACCAAAAAATAAATACTAAGGCGAACGAAAACAATATAACACCGGTAATCATCCAAAAAGATTTAACAAATTCTAATAAGGTTTTTTTATCCATTATTTAAAGTAAAAAGATAAAACAAAAGAAGGATTATTCTTTTGTAAATAATTAGTTAAAGGCGAATCCATTTTTTCAAAATATTCTGCTTTTTTAATTTTATTTTCCATATAAACAATATCGTCTCTTGTTGCAGCTTGGCCCGATAAAATTATTTTTTTAGACGTTACATCAACATTTAAACTGGTTAATTTTGTAGACGATGGAACCATATTAGAAACTTTCATTATAATATCATTTACACCAACACTTTCATCTTTAAAAGTTTGATATTTGGAAAGATACAAATTTAATTTCTTAATTTCATCTTCTAAGCTCTTGGCTTGATCCGCTTCCTCTGTTGTAGCTTCCACATTTATACTCTGGCTTAATTCGCGTAATTGAATTTTAAGAAAAACCAATGTGTTTAATACAAATATTGCTCCACCAAAAAAAATAATGGCAATTACCAGCACAAAGACATGCAATTGCTTTTTTAAAAGCAGACTGTAAACTCTATCTTTCTCGATTGGTGGTAATAAATTTATCATTATTTTATTTCTTCAAAATTTCTTAAAGCAAGCCCAATGGCCGATGTATAAGGCAAAGATTCTTCTAAAGATAATTTTATTTTAGAATGTGGATTAATATTTATTCTAGAAATTGGATTCGCCAAAACAACACTAAGCCCAACTTCTTGGTTTAGCCAATCGGCTATGCCCCACAAACAAGCGCCACCACCGGTTAAAACTATTTTAGAAATTTTTTTAGCGCCTTCAGAAAAATAATGGCTAGCCGGATGTGTTTCAAAAAAAGTAAGATAATTTTGTATTTGATCTTTTAAAGATTCTAAGCTCGGCCTTAAAGCCTCCAAAAGTTCTTTGCCCTTCTCTTGATTTTTGTCTAAACCCACCATTCTTTTCATAAATTCCGCTTCTTTTAGATTTACCGGAAAGTGTTCGGAAAGAGTTTTGCTAAACTGATTGCCAGCTACAGTATTGGAAGAGGTAAACCTTAGAATACCTTCGGAGACTATCATAAACCTAGTTTGAGTTGAACCTATATCTAAAACTAAAATAGAATCTTTATTTTCTTTTTTAGGAAACAAAGACCTCGCAGCCGCTGCTGATTCAAGCTCTAAGGCTAAAGCTACATAGCCATTTTTCTTAAAAAATTCAGTATAGGCATCGGCAATTTTTTTGGGCACAGCTTGCACCATTATATCGTAATGCCCTGCTTCTACATTTGTATTTAAAATTTCGTGGCCATAATAAATTTCGTCTAAAGCCAAAGGTAAATTAGATTCAACTTCAAATTTAAGAGCGCTTTCAAGCTCCTTGTCTTTTAAAGCTAGGGGCAATTCCACCACTCTTAGAAAAGCTTTTTCTTCGGGCAAAGAAACAACTAAGTATTTTGTTTTTGGAAAATTACTTTTTTCGCTAGCTATCAGTGTATTTAAAACCTCCAAAAAAGCGCCTTCATTTTTAATTTCTCCATCAACAAAAGCACCTTCCGGCAAATAACCTTTTCCAAAAGCAACCAAATCAAAAAGACCTTTATCGCCTTTTTTTAAAGCAACAGCTTTTATAGAATTTTCAGAAATATCTAAACCAATAGATGTTGGGAAAAAATTCATGGATTATAACTAAATTATATCACAAACCTAGTTTCCTATTGTGTATCTTGCCATCTTTTAATTTTAGAAGACGAACCAACACCATCGATACGTAAAGTGCCGTTACCAAAATACTTATTTCCAACCTGTGAAGAAAAAAGATAATCCCTAACAGAATTTTCCACCAGTAAAGATGCGCTTACAACTGAATCTGCTACTTCTAAACTTTCTCCATTACTTATATCGGCTAAATCTGTGTCGCGATTGCGCCTTAACGCGTCTTCGATAAAAGATTCTATTGCATAAATATTTTTAAATTCTATTACACTTGTTCTAGCCAAAAAAACTCCTTTTAAAACTAATATTGAAAAAACAGAAAATAAAGTACCCAAAACAACCATCATTACTAAAAAAGAAAACATGGCGGCATAACCATTTGAAGCATGAAACTTAAAACATGGAGCATGGATCTTTTTAGGAATTTGGAATTTGGAATTTGTCATTTGGAATTTTAATTTTGTATGTATCCTCCACGAAGCATGGTGAACGTGGTTAAAGAAAAAGTTTCTTCTGGTTTTGTCTTGCTTTTAAGTTCTAAATAAAACCGAACTCCTTCCAAACCCGCACGTGGAGTCACACGAACAAACCTAAACTTTGTTACTTCTATATTATCCGAAGTCAAAACTAAAGGTGTTTCCCCTTCACGTTGGAACATTACCCTACCACCGGAAAGGTAGATACTAGCCTCACCAACATAATTACTTCCAAATTGAAAAGGTGTCGACAAAACCAAAGACCCTAAATCGTTAGCTAAAACTGAATCCGAAGTGTCTATACTATTTGCATTTTTAGTTTCTCTAAAAAAGAATCCAAAAATCTGATGACCCGAAGAAGCAAGTTCGTCTCTAATACTAGAAGTTTTATAGTTATCCATCGTTCC
>JAUYOU010000061.1 GCA_030697855.1 bacterium | reverse complement strand
TAGCGATGAAGATATTAAAAAAGCTATAGAAAAAGCCATTAGTGAAACTGGTTCAAAATCTAAAAAAGATTTTGGAAAAATAATGGGTATGACGGTTAAAGAATTAGGTGGACGAGCTGATGGTAATAGAGTAAAAAGCATACTTGAACCGATGTTAGAATAGTTATTTACAATGAAAAGTGATGTTAAATTTTCTTATTCTGGAATAAATAAAAATAAAATATTAAAATCGGTAAATTCCTGTTTGCCAAAAAATAAGACCGTAGCAGATTACGGCCTTATTTTTGTTTCTAAAAAGAAAATGGCAGAACTTAATAAAAAATATCGTGGAAAAGATAAGCCGACCAACGTTTTAAGTTTTGAAACAGGGGATGTTGTTGTTTGCCCAGCAGTGGTATTGGAGGAGGCAAAAACCTATGGTTTTACACAAAAAAAATGGATGACGCGTCTTATCGTTCATGGTATATTGCATTTAGCTGGTTACGATCACGAAACTAAAAAGGAGGAAGAAGAAATGATGGCTCTGGAATTGAAGGCAGAGAAAAAGCTGGACTAAGTATTTAGTATTTAAAATATTTATAGGTAAAACTAAAAAAGTTTTTACTTTTTTGTGTTTATCTTGTTATCTTTCAAGTTTTATAAATGGCACGAGAACATATTATTACTGCTTTAGATTTAGGTTCGCATAAAATTAGAGTCGGTACTCTTTTGGTTGGCGAAGATTTAAAAGTTATTGGTTTTGGAGAAAGTTTGTCGAGGGGTATAAGGCGAGGTCAGATCATAGATTCAAAAGAGGCTATAGAATCGATTAGAGAAGCGGTAGAAATAGCTTCTAAAAGTGGTAATGTAAAAATAACTCGCCTATCGGTTGGGTTGAGTGGTCCACATTTTAAACTAATGAATTCTCATGGCTCTATTGCTGTTTCTAGAGCCGATGGAGAAATTTCTGTGGATGATGTTAATAGGGTTTTGGATTCTGCAAGAACAATCCCTTTGCCATCTAATAGAGAAATTATTCATACTATTCCGGTTTCATATACCATAGACGGAATAGACAAAGCCAAGGATCCTCTTGGTATGAAAGGTGTTAGGTTAGAAGTTGATTCTATTTTAGTTTTAGGTTCTACGCCTGTTTTGAGATCCGTAAGAAAAGCTATCCACGATGCAGGGCTCGAATTAGAAAATATTGTTTATTCTCCTTTGGCGGTTAGTCGAGCGGTTTTAACAAAAAAACAACGCGAACTGGGTGTGGCGGTGGTTGATATTGGTGTTGGCACAACAGGTGTTTCTATTTGGGAAGAGTCTGAACTAAAGCATGCGGGTGTTGTGCCGATGGGTTCTGGTAGCATAACTAACGATATGGCGGTTGGGCTTAAAGTGGCGCACGAAGTTTCTGAAAGGATAAAGTTAGAACATGCTT
Organism: bacterium; assembly: GCA_030697855.1. GTDB lineage: Bacteria > Patescibacteriota > Minisyncoccia > JACQLN01 > JACQLN01 > JACQLN01. Next base: position 8,194 of record JAUYOU010000061.1, on the reverse strand, counting down.
GCTGTGTTTCTAGTAATGTTTCGAGAAGAGAACAGATTATTTTAGCCGATTGGACAAACAACGACGCTGTTATACCAAAATGGGAACTCGCCCGAATTGTTGAACCGCGCGTTAGTGAAATTTTTGAGTTAATAAACGATGAAATTAAAAAATCTGGCAAACCTAATTTGCCAGCCGGTGTGGTGCTTACGGGTGGTGGTGTAAAAATGGATGGCTTGATGGAGCTTGCTCGAAAAAAATTAAAACTTAATATAGAAATTGGACGTGCTCGAGAAATAAAAACAGATTTTAGTGAATTATTTAGCCCAGAGACCGCAACTCTTGCAGGAATTTTGCTTTACGAAAACGACAACGAACTAATTAAAAAAGATAGGCCAAAAACAACAATGGAATCTTTGCCAGGGAATGGTTTATGGTCAAAAATAAAGGAGTGGTTTTCGGAACTTATACCTTAGTTATTTTTTTGCTCTTGTAATTTTGTTTTTTAAATATCACTTCTCGCTCCTGCAAGGAGGGGCACTTACATCCTCCCTCTTTGTAATTAAATTGAACCTCCTTGAAATCGCTCGAAGCGATATTTGGGTAAGTAAGAAATCATTGAATTAATGTAGGGTAGTTTGATTGACTGTAAATTTATATAGTGATTTAATGAGCAAATTGTGGAATATTTGTTCTTTTTTAATTTTAATCCCAAAAATGGAGGTTTATATGGAACATGGATTGGTTGGGACTTTCAACCACGAAGAGTTCGGAATTTTTTTAAGATGTCTTTTTGATACGGCTTTTTCAAAAAGAATAAAGATTACTTTGCATAACTCTGGCAAACGTCTTCAGCCGGTTCAAGTTCTTCTTGAAGAGCCGGGCGAAACTTCATTTGTCTGGGAGGCTTTACAAGAAGGAGAACTTACGCAGTGGAAAAGTCGGTTTACTATTAGACGTAGACATTAATCAAGGATACTCTTTATGAATATTTGCTTCTATGTAAATCTGTTTCCGCCAGACCGAAGTCTGGCGTATTTTTTTATTTTATGTTATAAATTTTCTGGTACCTTATAATTCACTTCAAATTCATAAAGCTGGGGAGGCTGGTATGAGTTTTGAAGCAAGAAGACAGAGCGTATCTATGGATTTGGAATTTGGCACTCTTTTGAGGATTTTAAGAAATGGTCAAACCATTGATCCCTACGAAGAGATGCAGAAACTTCCCAACCTAATGATTCTTGTTGTTTTTAAAGAGGAGATAGGGGAAATTGCTGTATATGGAAGCTGTTTAAGAGCTCTTTATGGCTTTCACCATCACCGTCTTTTAGGCGAAATGGTTTTTATATTATCGGAAGACGAAAGCTATCTTTTGGCAGTTCCTTTCGAGGGAGAAATCCCAACTGTTGATGATGCTTTTAATGTATATCGTTATCTTACAGACTGGATACTTGTTAAAAGCAAAAGAGTTCCTGTTTTAATATCGCCGAACTAAATAAGCAACACTCCGGAAACAAACCGGAGTGTTATTTTTTATGGTTGAACTTGTGTTTTTTCAATAGGGCGCTATAATCCTATCAATTAGATTTACAATTGTTTTTATAAATTAGATATTAGAATTTAGAAATTTTCAAGGTATGCCCCGTAGTAGAACTTCCGAAAGATGGCTTCGCCATCAATAAGAAAATCGGAAGTTCACTATCAGGGCTATATTTTATAACTATTCGTTTTACTCATAGACAAAATATGCCTCAAGTTAAACCCGATGTAGAAACTTTTGCCAGAATAAGAGTCGTTGGTGTTGGTGGTTCTGGTGGCTCGGCTATCCATAGAATGATGGCAAGCCGTATTCAAGGTGTAGACTTTGTGGCGGTTAATACCGACGCGCAAGCTTTGCATCACTGTTTGGCGCCAAGAAAAATTCATATTGGTAAAACCACAACTCGTGGTTTGGGTGCTGGAATGAATCCGGACATTGGTAGGCAAGCTGCCGAAGAAAGCCGAGAGGACATAGAGGAAGCTGTTCGCGGTTCCGATATGGTTTTTATAACCTGTGGAATGGGTGGTGGCACGGGTACAGGTGCGGCACCGATAGTTGCAGAAGCTGCTAAAGAATCCGGTGCTTTAACTGTGGCTGTTGTAACTCGACCATTTTCTTTTGAGGGTTTACAAAGAAACAGGATTGCGGAATCTGGTATAGAAGAACTTAAAGAAAGAGTAGATACAATAATTGTTATACCTAACGATAGATTGCTTACAATAATTGACCGCAAAACTTCGCTTATAAGTTCGTTCGAAATTGTGGACGATGTTTTGCGACAAGCTGTTCAAGGTATTTCCGACCTTATAACTTTACCCGGTATTGTTAATGTCGACTTTGCCGATGTTAAAGCAATTATGAAAGATGCGGGCTCGGCTTTAATGGGTATAGGGCGTGCTACGGGCGACGATAGAGCACAAGAAGCAGCTCGCGCGGCTATCAATTCACCTTTGTTAGAAGTTTCTATAAACGGGGCTAAAGGAGTGTTGTTTAATATTTCTGGCGGGTCCGATTTAAGTATGAGCGAGGTAAATGAAGCTGCTCAAATTATTACCGAATCCATAGACCGCGATGCCAAGGTAATTTTTGGAGCAGTTATAGACGACAAGCTTAAGAAAGGTGAAATTAAAGTTACGGTGGTAGCAACAGGTTTTAATTCGGATGTTACAGAAGCTAAATCTTTGGTTAACGACGCTTCATCTTTTCTTAAAGCGAGAGAATCTTACGCACCAAGAAGGGATGATAATAATAACGAAGAAAGTATTGTTTTAAAAACAGCAAAGCCACAAGGTAAAGCTTTTGAAGGGCAAGTTTCTTTGGTAGACGAAGAAGATGAAAACGATGATGAGTTTGTTGTGCCGGCGTTCATACGCAGAAAAATGAAATGAATGACGTCCGATGTCACTCAAGATAAAATTTTGTAAAATAAAATACCGCCCCGACATTGTCGGGGCGGGTTTGTTTTTACGATTCAGGATCGCAAGGTGGCGGTAGATCATGTGTTTCTAAGTATCTTCTCAAGCGATCGAATTCCTCCTGTGGTTTTTCTCGGATCACTTTTAGAGCTCCCTTTAGACTGATAGGGCGGAAGGATGTTGTTGCGGTATCTTTTTTATTTTGAGAAGGCTTTTCTTTGCCCATGTAGCACCTCCGTCAAAGGGTATATTTGGTTTCTTATCGCTAAAAAAAATGCGGATACTATTTTTTTTGCATCGAAATGCCAAGTGGTACTACATAAACCCGGTACTCCACATAGTTTGAAAAGTATAAAAGCGGTAATGTAGATCACTGCTAATACTGGAACGGCGAACCAGAAAAGAAAGTTATCTCTTTTTTGCATAAGCCTTCCTCCTAGTTTTGAGTATTTTTATTAAGGAACTTTATCAAATTAAAGCAGTCTAGGTTTTTCTTGTCAAAGTCGTCAAATTTTATGTCTTTTGTCTGCGAAGCCCAGTAACTCAACTAGTTGAGTTACTGGGCGAAGCAACGTTCGACGTTGTGGATAAGATAAATTTTTCTCTTTTAAAAGTTAAGGGTGTAAAATGAATTTAAGTAGTTTAAATTTATAAAAAAATGCGGTTCGGATTCTTTGCAATTAGTCCTTGAGTTTTGAAGCCTCTGGTAGTTTTGGTCGTCTGGAGACTTTTTAATTCAAGGTTTCTCCTTGAATTGTGTGTATTCTGGTTGCAGACTAACGAATCTCATAAAAAAATATGGGAAATTCTGTTGTTGCCGATCGCGTCAAACGCGATTCAATAAATAATCAATCTAATGGTACGAAAATATCTTTAGTAAAAAGGTATTTTACTAAACCCAATGTTCACCCATACGACGAGTTTAAATGGGAAAAGCGCGACATTAAAATATCTGGTTCGCAGGGGACGTTGGTAGATGCTAAAAATTTAGAATTTCCTAAATTTTGGTCGCATAATGCGGCAAGCATTGCAGGTTCTAAGTATTTTCGCGGTTCGGGTGATAAGCGTGAAACATCTGTAAAGCAGATGATAAACCGCGTGGTAAAAAATATTACTGCATGGGGAGAATCATCTGGTTATTTTAATACTAAAGCCGAAGCAAAAGCTTTCGAAGACGAATTAACTCACTTATTGGTTTACCAAAAATCGGCTTTTAATAGCCCGGTTTGGTTTAATGTTGGTATAAAAGAAAAACCACAATGTTCCGCCTGCTTTATTTTAAGTGTAGACGATAACATGGAATCTATAATGGATTGGATTTCTACCGAGGCTAGAATTTTTAAGGGTGGATCGGGCGCTGGTATAAATCTTTCAGCATTACGTTCTTCGCGCGAACCATTATCGCACGGAGGTTTTTCTTCTGGGCCTGTTTCGTTTATGCGTGGTGCCGATTCGGTGGCAGGGATGATAAAATCGGGCGGAGCCACTAGACGTGCCGCAAAAATGGTTTTGTTAAATATAGATCACCCAGATGTAATGGAATTTATTCGTTGCAAGGCCGAAGAAGAAAAAAAGGTTCGTGCGCTTATTAGCACGGGTTACAATATGCAGAATTTAAACGAACCAGCTTGGGCGTCTATTCAATATCAAAACGCTAATAACTCTGTAAGGCTTTCCGATGAGTTTTTAAAAGCAGTAGAGGAAGATAAGGAATGGAGCACTAAATTTATTACCACAGGAAAAATTGCTAACACATACCAAGCTCGCGAACTTATGCGCGAAATTTCATTGGCGGCTTGGGAATGTGCGGACCCAGGGGTTCACTATAAAACTATAATAGATAAATGGCATACGTCTTCTAACACTGGTCCAATTAATGGTTGCAATCCTTGCAGTGAATATATGCACTTAGACAATTCGGCCTGTAATTTGTCTTCTATAAATTTAATTCACTTTTTGAACGAAGATGGAAGTTTTAAAGTTAAAGATTTTGTTCAGGCGGTAGACATTATGATTTTGGCTCAAGAAATTATTGTTGGCCATTCTTCTTATCCAACCCCAAAAATAGAACAAACCGCACACGATTTTAGAGAATTAGGTTTAGGTTTTACAAACTTGGGCGGGTTATTAATGGCAAAAGCTCTAGCTTACGATTCTAACGAGGCACGGGCATGGGCGGGTTCCATAACCGCGCTTATGAGTGGAGAAGCTTATAGATTATCTGCAGTTATTGCTTCTAAAATTGGTGCACATAACGGATATGCTGTAAATAAAGAACCGCAACTAAAAGTTATTGGTATGCACCGCGATAAAGTAAAAGAAATAAATCCAAAAGTTTTAGACGACAAAAAACTTTTAAAAGCCGCGAGCGATACTTGGGTGGAAGCATTTAATTTAGCTAAAAAATTCGGCGTAAGAAATTCTCAAGTTACAGTTATTGCGCCAACCGGCACAATTGCTTTAATGATGGATTGCGCATGCACAGGTGTTGAACCTTTGTTTGCTCCTTTGGTTTACAAACAACTAGTGGGTGGTGGTTATATGAAATTTGTGGCCGACACTATTCCTTTGGCTTTGCAAAAATTAGGATATTCCACAAATCAAAACGAAGAGATAATGAAATATATAGAAGACAAAGGTATTGTAGAGGGTGCGCCAAATTTTAAAGAGGAACACTTGGCAATTTTTGATTGTGCGGTTAAACCAGCGGCTGGGACAAGGTCTATACATTGGCAGGGTCACGTTAAAATGGTGGCAGCAGTTCAACCATTTATTTCGGGTGCGATCTCTAAAACATTTAATATGTCGGAGGAAACAACCGTAGAAGAAATTCAAGATGCATATATGATGGGTTGGAAGTTGGGTTTAAAAGCTTTTGCCGTGTATCGCGATGGTTGCAAAGCAGCGCAGCCGTTATCTACCAAGAAAAAGGAAAAAGATTCCGCGTCGATTGAAGCTAAGGCAGAGGCCGAAATTAAAACTGTTAATGTTGTGCCACAACAGCGAAAATTACCAGCAACTCGTCTTTCCGAAACTCATAAATTTACAATCGCAGGACATCAAGGCTTTTTAACACACAGTATTTACGACGATGGCACGTTGGCCGAAATATTTATTCGTATTGCAAAACAAGGCTCAACTTTAGCGGGCTTGTTAGATACATTCGCAATTTCTGTTTCTATGGCTTTGCAACACGGCGTGCCGTTAAAAAAATTGTGTCACCAGTTTGTGCATGGCAGATACGAACCAATGGGTTTTACGGAAAATCCAAATATTCCAGTGGTAAGTTCCATAACCGATTATATTTTTAAGTATTTGGCTTTAAGATTTTTAACTGCTGATGATTTAGCTGAATTTGGTTTAGATTCCGGCAACAGAATAGAAACTCATATGCCAAAAATTGAAAATTCACCAGAAAGCAATGGTTTAATTATGGAAAGTTTAGCGGCTAAAGAACCTGTGGCGGTGGAGGCTAAGTCGGTTAACCAGCCCGAGGCTGGCCAGTCTAGGACTGGAAAAACAGTCGGCGTAATTTATGCGGGAACGGTTTGTAAACTTTGTGGCGGAATGATGATTCGTACTGGAACTTGTTTAACTTGCAGGCAGTGTGGGGAAGCTAGTGGGGGATGTTCCTAACAGCTTTTAGGAGTTAGCTTCGTTAGTTTTTAGATTTAGACCTAAAGAAGCTGAAAGCTAATGAAGCTATGTTAATTATTGTAACTGGTAACGGTAAAGGTAAAACAACCTCGGCTTTGGGGCAGGCTTTGCGTGTGGTGGGCGAGGGCGGAAAAGCCATAATGTATCAGTTTATAAAAGGGCCGTGGAAATCGGGCGAAGATGAATCGTCAAAACTTTTACAGCCACATTTTGAAATCATAAAAGGTGGCAAAGGCTTTGTTGGAATTTTAGGCGATCCGTATCCACGCTCGGTTCATATTAAAGCCGCCGAAGAAACTTGGTCCACAGCCAAAAAAGCCATAGAATCTAAAAAATATCAGTTAGTAGTTTTAGACGAAATTAACGTAGCTATTAAATTGGGTTTACTTAAAATAAGCCCAGTGTTTTCTTTTTTGAAAAAATACCGTGGTATTGTTAATATTATGGTTACTGGGCGCGATGCTCACGATAGGCTTATAGATTTAGCAGATTTAGTTTCGGAAGTTAAAGAAATTAAACATCCTTTTAATAAAGGTATTTCGGCTAGAAAGGGGGTTGAGTATTAATTTTTTATTTCGCTATTTCGCTCCTGCAGGGAGGAGTATTTAGCCCCACCCTATTTTAAAATAAAACCTCCCCGAAGTCGCTTAATAGCGAAATAGGAGAGTAAAAAAGAAAATGTATGCTCTTGGTTTAATAATTGGTTTTTTAGCAGGACTTTTTTTAGGCGGAGCAATCGCCGTTGCTTCGGCTGCGAACTGGGAAGAGATTACAAACTTTTTTTCGGGTAAATAAAATGCTTACAGGATTATTAATTGGTTTTATTGTTGGTTTAGTACTTTCTCTTTTGGTTGCTTTTGCAATGGCTTCGAAAAATGGTTTTTAATTAATTCTCGCAATTAAAAAGTCCGCCGTAGCATTGCTACGGCGGACTTCGCATAATATAGGTTATTCCTCTTGAGCTCTGCGGACGTAGGCACCAGTTCTAGTATCTACTTCTATTTTTTCTCCAGCTTCTATAAACAACGGAACTTTTATTTCGGCACCGGTTTCTAAAACAGCATCTTTTAATGCGCCTTGCACTGTATCGCCCCGAGCGGCTGGTGGAGCATCTTTAATTTCTAAAATAACTTTAATAGGCAATTCTAAAGATATTGGCTTTCCTTTAAATACAAAAATATCTACCGGCATATCTTTCTTTAAGAATTTAATTTTTTCTTCCAAAGTTTTTTCGGTAAAACCCATTTTTTCTCCGCCTTCGGCTTGAAAGAAGAATTCATCTTTGGTTCTGTAAGTAAATTTAGATTTTAAGCGTTCTATTTCGGCTTCTTTAATGCTGTCGGATTGTTGAAAAGTTTCCGAACGAACCTTGCCCGTAATTACATTACGGATTTTGGTTTGCATAACAGGCCTGCGTTGGGCAACTTTATTAAAGTTGGATTCCAAAACTTGGTAGGGTTCACCCTCCAAATCTATCAAAACACCTGGTCTTAGATCGTTCATTGAAAGCATAATTTTTAGTTGTTTACTACACTATAAAACAAAAACTGATTATACTTTAATATAGTGAAATCATCAAGGGCTTTAATTAGTGTTTGTGTTG
>JAUYOU010000056.1 GCA_030697855.1 bacterium | reverse complement strand
GTAATATAAGTCCAACTATCTTTGAAGAAAAAGAAGTTCGTCGGGCATGGCACAATGAGCAGTGGTATTTTGCGATTATTGATGTGGTTTCTGTTTTAACAAATTCTGTTCAACCTGAAGGGTATATTAAAGATATGCGTCGTCGTGACCTAGAACTTTCTAAAGGGTGGGGGCAAATTGCCACCCCCCTTTCAGTTGAAACAAGAAGGGGTATACAAAAGCTCAATTGCGCCAGTTTACAGGGTATTTTTCGTATTATACAATCAATTCCATCTCCAAAGGCAGAACCTTTTAAGCAATGGTTGGCGCGAGTTGGTCAGGAACGCATTGAAGAGATCCAAAACCCAGAACTTGCAGTAACCAGAGCCAAAGAGATATATGATAAAAAAGGATATCCAAAAGACTGGGTTGATAAACGTATGCGTGGTATTGCAGTGAGAAACACATTGACCGATGAATGGAAAGAGCGCGGTGTATCAAAAGGTTTTGAGTATGCGATCTTGACTGACGAAATATATAAAGCAACTTTTGATAAAAGTGCTAAAGAGTACATGGATTATAAAAATCTAGACAAAAAATTTGGCGACAATCTTCGCGATCACATGGGGGACATAGAGTTGATTCTAACAATGCTGGGAGAAGCCACAACAACAAAAATTACAACCGAGAATGATTCTCGCGGTTTAGACAAATTGAAAAGAGATGCACAAGTTGGAGGAGGTGTCGCAGGTAGAACTAGGAAAGATATTGAAATACAAACAGGGAAAAAAGTAATCTCAAGAGATAATTTTAAAAATCAGAAGTTTTTGAAAGGAAGTAAGAAAAAATAATATGAACAAACTAAAGACAAAATCCGAAGGTGGGGGGATTTTAACCAGCGAGTTTTTGAAATAAATTTAATGAAAAATATAAAGAAAACTAAGAAATTAGATGTTGTTTCAGTATGTGCAAGATTTGCACATACTGTTTAGCAATGACCGTCATTGCTAGGTATAAAAATAAGTTAAAATATAAATGAAAAATCTTGCGTTCATAGACGGACAAAATCTGTATATGGGTACTGCGAAGCTGGAGGTTAATCCTTGGAGAATTGATCTTGCGCGATTTCGTGTGTATTTGGAGAAAAAATATGAGGTCAGTAATGCGTATTACTTCCTTGGCTTTGTGCAAGAGGCAAACCAAGAGCTGTATGAAGAAATACAGAAGGCAGGTTTTGTATTAATATTTCGTGAACATAATCCTGCGATGATTGGTAAAAAGAAAGGAAATGTTGATTCAGACATTATTTTTCATATTATGAAAAAGATGTATAAGAAAGAAGATTTTAAAAAGATTGTTCTTGTGTCTGGAGATGGGGACTTTAAGTTATTGGTTGATTTTTTGATTGAGGAAAATAAGTTTGAGAAAATTTTATTTCCAAATAAAAAATTTGCGTCTTCTTTATATAAAAAAATAGGAGCAACTTACTTTGATGCTATAGACATATTCGATGTGCGAGCTAAAATTGAGAAAAAAGAAAAGGGCTCCTTAGGTAATTAGCCGTTTGGAACCCTTTTCGTCTGAATACCTACATATTAGCAAATGGGCTAAAAATGTCAAATTATAGCTAAAAACCTTAATTTATGGCATGTTTGAACAGTGAACAAATTAAAAACAAAATCCGAAGGTGGGGGATTTTAACCAGCGAGTTTTTGAAATCATAAACATGAGTAAATCATTTACTATTCACGATTTGCCTGCTGAAGAGCGCCCACGCGAACGATTGATTAAATTTGGCGAACAATCACTTTCGGTTCAAGAATTATTACAGGTTATTTTAGGGCGTGGTATTGCCGGCGAATCGGTTGCAGTTACGGCGCAAAAACTACTATCGCAGTTTGGTAGTCTTCAGAAATTAGCTGAAGCAAGTATTGAGGAACTATCTTCAATCAAAGGAATTGGACCAGCAAAAGCCACTCAAATAAAAGCTGTTTTTGAAATTGGCCACAGGCTTTCAACTCAAACTTTGCCATACAAGAGTAAAGAGCTTACTGATCCAAGAAAAGTGTATTATTTAATAAAAAACAAACTTAAAGATTACCAAAGAGAACACTTCTATATTATTGCTCTTAATAGTAGAAATCATTCGATTGTAGAAGTTTCAATAGGGTCTCTTAACGCTAGCATTATTCACCCACGCGAAGTATTTGCAGAAGCTATTAAAAACAAAGCAGCATCGGTAATTCTTGCTCATAATCATCCATCTGGAAGTTTAGAACCCTCAAGCGAAGATTTACAAATAACCAAACAATTGCAAAAGTCTGGTAAGATATTAGGGATTCAGGTTTTAGATCATGTTATAGTTTCAAACGAAGGGTTTTATAGTTTTAAAGAGAAAAATCTAATTTAATATATGGTTAAGAAATCAAAAAAGAAAACAATTAAAAATAAGAAAGCTAAATATATTGCAAAAAGAACTAATAAGCGGGTTATTAAAGAAGGTTTTGTTACTTACGATGTTTCAGTAAAATTACCAGAAAAGAAAATATTATCTTATATAAGTGATAAGCCTTATTTTAACAAAGATAATTTTGTTTTATATCATGGAGATAGCTTGAAAATACTTGAACAATTACCAGAAAATTCCATAGACATGGTTTTTGCGGATCCTCCATATAACTTATCTAATGGAGGTTTTACGGTTCATGCAGGGCGTAGGGTTAGTGTAAATAAGGGTGAGTGGGATAAAAGCAAGGGGGTTGATAGTGATTACGAATTTCATTTAAAATGGTTAGCAGCTTGCAGGAGAGTTTTAAAAAAAAATGGTACGCTCTGGGTTAGTGGGACTTATCATTCAATATATCAATGTGGTTATGCTATACAATCGTTGGGATATCATATTTTAAATGATATAGCTTGGTTTAAACCCACGGCTTCGCCTAATCTTAGTTGTCGTTATTTTACAGCGAGTCACGAGACTTTAATCTGGGCTAGGAAAGATAAGGAAGGCAAGCATACTTTTAACTATGATGATATGAAGCATAAAACATGGTCAGATGATTTTTTTAAGAACGAAAATAAACAAATGCGTAGTGTTTGGCATATACCAGAAGGGGAAAGTGTTTGGGTTTCACACACGCCTATTAGAGAAGAAAAGATTTTTGGAAAACACCCAACTCAAAAACCATTAACTTTATTAAATAGAATTGTTTTAGCTAGTACAAAAGAAGGTGATGTAGTCTTAGATCCATTTACGGGTAGTTCTACAACAGGGTTATCGGCAGCTCAAAATAATAGAAAATTTATAGGAATTGATATGGAGGAAAAATATTTAGAATTATCAAAATTAAGATTTAATAATTTAAACAAAAAATTAATATGATAGAAAAAGGAAAAGGTGGTGGTAATACAATTACCGGGCTTAACTTTGAAAAAAGCCGAGATGTTTCATCTCTAATTAAGAAATTGACTGGATACAAAGTTAAAGACAATATTATTTATTTTAATGACGAGGAAGTAGCGAGGAGTTATAAAAAACACGGTCTTTATAAATATTTAAGTTCGCAAGGAATAGACTATAAAAAATATATTTCTAAACAACTATTACCTGATGAAGCTGTTTATGTGATACATAACAATACTCTTTTTGTTATTGAGATGAAATTCCAAAAAGTTGCAGGCTCTGTAGATGAGAAGCTTCAAACTTGTGATTTTAAAAAGAAACAATATAAAAAACTGATGGCGCCCCTTAACATAGAAGTTGAATATATTTATATATTAAGTGATTGGTTTAAAAAACCTGAATATAAGGACACGCTTGATTATATTATATCTGTTGGCTGTCAATACTATTTTCATTATCTACCACTCCAGAAACTTGGCCTTCCAATACCAAATAATCATATCTAGCGATATACTAGCTAGCAAAGATGATCATTTTAGTATCTTGCTAGGGCAAAAACCTTTCTACAACAAGGGATAACAAGAATCATTCTTGCTATCCCTTGTTGTGTTATTTAGGACAAATGGTATAGTGAGATTACTATTTCAGAAATTGTGTATAGTCAATAAACATCTTATTGCTATTATACGGCTTTAAATATGATTTATATCTTAAAGATGGAGATGTAATTAGATTGTCTCTTGACACAGATAGTAGAGTCTTGATATTCTTACAGAATTAATAATAATTAAACTAACAAAATGAAGAAATTCCAAGATTTATATGATTTTATAGATAGGGCCATCAAGAGTCGAAAATATCCAGATAATACTGGCATGTCACTTAAGACTGCACTAAAATTATTTGAAGTAGAATTAAATGATGAAGAACGTAGCTCGATAGGTGAGTTCAAGAAGAATCTTGAGCAGATTTATCAGAACGTTTTTTCAAAGAATAAAAATTTTACAGCAAGTTCATTAGCTACATATAAATCCCGTGTTCTTAAGGTTTTGGCGGATTATGAAAAATATGGAGTCGAACTAACAAAAATGGCAAACTGGTTTCCTAAGGTAATTATCCGTTCAAAAAAACAATCCGATCATACATCTAGCAATAATAGACGAATAAATAGTAATAGCTCTATAGAAATAGATGGTTCTTTCCATTCCTTTGATTTTACCGGCGGAGTAAAATTACTTATTCCAAAAACTAAAGAATTTACAGAGGCAATCATGGATGGTGGGCTTAAACAAATTAAGATTGAGTTAAAAAGTTTCTCGGATAAATATTTTAAAAAGGAAGATCTATAGAAAAATATATTAAAACTAGGGAAAACAGTACCACGATCGGGTCAGTATGAACTTATTGGTCTACGAGGCGGGGAAAACGGCAAAGAATTACTGGTGTTAAAGGAAAAATTTACCACCTACTCCAAAAGCAAGGGCCGTCGTATAAATTAGTAGATGTAACAAAGCATTAATATTTTTATGTCGAAAGTAGCAGAAAAAAATTCTACAGAAATAAAAATTAAAAACACGATGGTCGAAGTAAATTTTCCATCTCGTATTTCAATTGAACTTGTGCAAGGTAATGAACTCCGCCATTATGAAATTTTTTTTCTAGTTACTACTCTTACACTCTCAACAGCTGTTAGTTTTTGGACAACTTATGTAATTACACCTAATAGGGTTATTCTTTTTAGTGCATTTGCCTTTTCTTTATTTACTGTCTTATCAGGTGTTCTGACTTTTTATTATCGATCTAAACTTTATAATGGAAAAATAACAAGAAGCATATCCTTAGATGACTTTAAGTAGGTGTGAAGTCTATCGAAGTTCCACTTCGATAGAAAGAGGCGTAAACCTAGCAAGGACCGTCTTTGCTAAGTAAAATTAATTATGAAAAATGTATATAAAATATGCAAAATTGGCTAAAAGAGAATTGGATAATAATATTTGTACCTTCGGTGCTTTTATTATTTGGGCTACTAATAAGTTATGTAGCAAAAGAAAATACTCAAGAATCTGAAGATCAAACTCTACAGGAATATCTTGTGCAAGAATACGGGCATAGTCCAGTACTCGATCTTAAAGAATGGTTTTTGAGTATCAGGCAAAAAGATTCTTGTTTAGATTTATTGGAAGATTTAGAAAAAAAATCTGGTCGTGATTCTGGGTTTGGTGGAGGTACTGCGTTTTCCGACATAGCGACTAAAATTGTTCATAACTATAACAATGATCAGTGCGTTCAAATAAGCAATAAATGTAAGGGGTCAAAAAATTTAGAATGTGCTTTTAACATTGTGCTTTCTGAATATATTGAAAAGTAATTTAAAACATATCGAAGTCTCACTTCGATATAAAACAAAATATAAGTCTTTTCTAGTGTGGCATTAGCTTTGCCGTTTTGGAGTGTTTTAGAAGTTTTTTGATGGGGAGTTATGATAAAATATAGTTATCATGATAAGTTTTAGCGAAGAAGAATTTAAAAAAGTTAAGGAAAAAGGCGAAGAATTTTATAAATCAATCAACGAAGTTTATTGCCCATATTTAAAAGAAAAGGTATCTTTTAATGCCCAAGGATTAGAACATCTCAAATTTATTCAAAGAGAAAAAACCCGTCTAGAAAAAGATCAATATATGAGATTTAAGCTCATCCATCTTGCCCCCGAAGTTTTGAAATTATCACATACCATACAGGGGATATTAGAAACTAAAAAATTTGAAAGAATCCGCATGAAAGGAAGGACAGACACTATATTAAAGCCTGTTAATTATTTTGAATTTATAGCTGTTATTAAAAGAAACAGAGTTAAAATTATTGTTAAACAGATTGATAGTGGCGGAAAATTCTTTTGGAGTATTATTCCTTTTTGGGGTATGAATATAGATACCATGACACGTCTATTTCATGAGGGTGTTCTCGAAGAAGATTAAAAACAAAAAATCCGCCAAATAGGCGGGTTCTTTGTTAGCGTTTGGCTACAGCTTGAAAGCTGTGAGAGGGCGAACCCTCCAAACGCCTATGTTTAGATTAGCAGGTGTTAGATAAAAAGTCAAAGTTATCCACAACAGAGTTTTATCAGATAAAAAACAAACAACCACGGGCAATACACCCGTGGTTGTTTAAGTATTATATCCGCAGTAATTAAGCCAATCGTATTCGCGAATATAGCTTAGTACTGGCCGTTCATCCGCCCATCTCCTAACTATTAAGTCATGAGTTTATAGGGTTTACGGGTTTTTGCCAACCTAGAATAATCAGTTGGCACACTTCAGTAGTGGATTATTCAGTAGAATGGATACGAAATAATATAATCTGAAGGTAGTAAATAAATATTATCAAAAACACCCTTACTCTTCAAGAGTTGGTGGCTTCTTTATTGAAGTGAGACTTCGATAGAAAGAGAAACACAAGTCTTTTTTAATCAATCTTATATACAAATATAGAATACCCGATTTTGGTTACTGGGGTGTAACTATCTAGCCATTTGTAAGACGTTGTATTACCTTGAAAACCTTTAACTGCATTAGCTCTGCCATTTTGGAGGAGTGTAGCAGAAACTGCTAGCCAGCCGTGGCGTTGCAAAACGTTGTTAGCATCTAAGCGTTCGTATTTATTGCCTAAATAATATTCTGGGCTACCACCGCCAAAGTAATCTAGTTTTATTTTTTCTATATTATTTTCGTTAACATAAGCAGTTAAGCGTTTTAAATCTTGCCCCCAATCTAAATTAGAATCCACCGCATATTTATAACCATTATCTGGCCCGCCGGCTAGTTCGTTATAATAGGTAAGGTAATATGGGTAAGTGTTTAGGGTTTCCATACCAAGCCAAACTGCAAAAATACAAACAACCAAAACTTTTATTGGTTTTAAACCAGTTTTAACCCAACCGCTAATTTGCCCCGCAGTAAGCATATATATAAAAGGAAAGGTTGGTAGAACGTGGCGTACACCAATATTTAAATTTCCCTTAATGCTTAACGCCCAATAGATTGCTATAAAACTTAGCCAAACAATTTCGGTAAAACTTTCGGTTAGCCATTTTTTAATTCTGTTTCGGTTTTTAAAAATATTTTTAATTCCGATCAACAAAGCAATTAGCATTAAAGATAATGCTGGAATAGTTTCTTTTAATGCATAAACTGTTGGGAAATAGCTTTTCCATGCTTGGTTATTAACCTCGCCCAAAAAATATGTGGTATTGCCACCACCTGTTCGTTGGAAAACCATTAATAATCCTAAAGAATATTGAGCATAAGAGCGAAGCAAAGGTTTATCTGTTGCCCAAATAACTGCATCGGCAATAGGTTTAACTGGGTAAGATCGCAAAGTAAACGCTGTATCGGCTTTTTGCCTTTCTACGGGGTATTTCCATACATGAAACTGATACACTGGCCAAATAACTAAAGCACCAATAAAAAATATTCCCGTTAAACTGGCTACCAATTTAACAAACGATATTTTTTTAGATATAAACCAATAAACAATTCCTGTAAAAACAAATAGCGGAACTAAAATAATTAAAGAGAATTTTAAAAGTTGAGCAATACCAAAAGCGATGCCAGCGAATAACAAATTCTTTTTTGTTTGGTTGTTTATAAACTTAACAAAAAAGTAAGTACCCAAAACAAAAGCGAATGCTGCGGCCACGTCGGTAGTTACATAACGGCCGTTAGCAATAATATTTGGCGAAAATACTGTTAAAAATAAACCAAGCAAACCGGTTTTTGCGCCGTACCTTTCTTTTGTCCATATATAAACCATTATTCCTAACAAAACAAAAATAAGCATAACTGCTAGGCGAGCGTTAAAAATTATTTCGTCTGGGTTATTTCCGCTTTCGTAAAGAAAGTGTGTGCCAAATGTCCATTGCCCGTTAATGTCGGTTTTCCAAGAGTAATGTTCTAAATCTATATTTAAATTTTTAAATAAAAGAGGAATACCGGCTAAATCTTTCATTAACGGTGGATGTTCGGGGTTTAAACGCATATCGTTTTGCGTTAAATACGAATACCCAGCTGTAACGTGAGGGGATTCATCTGTAGTTACGGAATCGCCCTTAACCGAAAATATAGCCAATGCCAAAGCCGAAATAATTATAATTCCAGCTACAAAATCTATTTTTGAAAATTTAGTCATTTTTTTATTGTATTCTTATGGCTTTAAATGTTATTAAATTAGCCTCGTGAGCGTTGGGATATTTTGCCATTAATTTGTTAAATAAATCTTTATTGTATTTTGTTATAACTATTGTCGCGTTGGTTAAATTTAATGGTATAGAATTAATTTCGTTTGCGTTTAAATATTTTATGTCTTGTTTATTGGCTAAGAACATTATGGGTTGGGCTTGTATGGAAACACCTTTTATTATTGAACCTGCTT
>JAUYOU010000055.1 GCA_030697855.1 bacterium | reverse complement strand
ATAAAACCGCTCGAATATCCGTGGAAGATCCGCCTCCGAAATTCCGATGCCTTCGTCGATGATTTCTATCTGCACGGCTCCGGACTCTCGAATCGCATGGACTTGGACTTTGCCGCCGGAAGCGCTGTATTTGACCGCATTGTCCAAAAGATTGACGATGACACGCTCAAAAAGCGCCGCGTCGGCATGAAGCAAGAAGGGTTTCGGGTTGATCTTGGTTTCAATTTTAATTTTTTTGGCGCGGATTTTGTAATCCAGATAAGACATTACTTTTCGTGTTAACCAATTAGCCAAGCGAGATAAAATTTTTCTTCCAAAATTATCATGCCTGTCACGACGCCAGCCAGAAACAACATCGTACCCTTCGCGTAATTTATTAATTAAACGAGGAATATCTTGAGGATCATTTTGCAAATCGGCATCCAAGGTTACAACAATTTCTCCTTGAGCCGCTTTTAAACCAGCATCTAAAGCTGAAGTCTGGCCATAGTTTCTAGCAAAAACTATAGTTTTTAAAGGCGAAAGGTTTTTCATTGCTTCTAAAGTTTTATCCTTAGAGCCGTCATCTACCGCAATTATCTCGTAAGATTCACCAAAATCGTCCATGGTTCTTTTGATAATTGAATGCAGCTTTTCGACGTTGCCTTCTTCATTATAAACAGGGAAAACAATAGAAATCATAATAGGTTAGATAATAAAACAAATACCCCCCGAGTGCAACTCGGAGGGTATTAAATATAAAGAACTAGACTATCACTCCTGCATCCGACAATCCAGCATTACCAATCATAGCCACGATCCTTCGGTTTAATCCGCCGCCAAGAATATATATCTGATTCCATAATCTCTTTCAGATGTTCTGGAAATTTATCGTAGTCATCCCAAATGGCCGATATGACTTTACCGCTAAGGCCATCAGAAGCAGAGCCAGCCAGAAAAAGAACTAACCGAGCTGCTTTTTCTGGAGGAACTCCCCCACTTTCTCTTTGTTCTAGAGATTTTCTATAAGTTTCTTGACCTGCTCCAATTGGACCAGCCACAAGGACATCATCAAGCATTTTGGTATTAACCGCACCAGGAGCAATAGCGTTGATGTCTATATTAAAGCCTTTCAACTCTGCTGCTACAGTTTCTGTTAAACGCACTACACCACCTTTAGAAGATACATATGCTGTGAAATTTGGATAAGCACCTTCACCACCACCAGCAAAATTTATAATTTTGCCGTAGCAAGTATTTTTCATAAATGGCGCCACAGCACGTATCATCAAAAAAGTGCCGAACAAGTTTACTTCGATAGCCCTTAACCATTCATCCACATCAACATCTGTTATGTGCCCAATAGGTCCTTGAATAGCCGCAGCATTAACCAAAATATCAACACCGCCCCAGAGACCATAAATTTTATTTGATATCCTGGTAACGTCAATTTCTCGAGAAACATCGGCCGCCAAAATTTCTACTCGGCCCAATACAGCCAACTCATTTTGCGTTGCTTCAAGTTCAAGCCGAGTACGCGCCACCAGCAAAACTTCGGCTCCCTCTTTCAAAAACTCTCGAGCGATAGTTTTGCCAATTCCTCGTCCTCCGCCTGTGATAACTACTCTTTTGTTTTTCAACATTACCTAGCTCCTCCCTATGCCAAGATACATAATACCGGCATCAGAAATTTCTTTTTCTTGATCCATCAAAAAATTTCGCCCATCCAACAAAAGATGTGGTTCGTCTAAAGCTAGCCCGAGTTTACCAAAATCTAAATTTCTAAATTCTGGCCACGGAGTCATAATAACAACTGCCTGTGCACTACTCGCGGCATCATATGGGTCTCTTGAGAAAAATAAAAACTTATCAAGAGACTTAAGTTCTCCAATATCTGCTTGCGGATCGTGCAATCTTAAAACAGCACCCACTGTAATTAAATCTCGAGCCACTTCCAAAGACAGCGACCGACGTAAAGTGGTAGTGCCAGCTTTATAAGTTAAGCCAAATATAGCTATTTTTTTACCTTCCAACTTATAACCCAGTACATTCCTTAGTCGTTCAATTACGATTAAGCGACGATTTCTACTCTTTTCCCAGATACTGCTAATAACGGGCGTATCTATGCCTTTATGTAACGAAACTCTTAAAAGCGCTTTTATATCGCGCCCTAATGTCCCACCGGAAAAACCGACATTGGCATCCAGATATGCCCGCTGACCAATGCGCTCGTCCGATTTTAAAGCCCGAATCACATCTACAACATCCGCCCCAACTCTTTCGCAAATATCGGCAATGTCGTAGGTAAAAGCCAACGAAGTAGCCAAAAAAGAGTTAAGAGTATGTTTAGCCATTTCTGCCGAAGCCAGAGACATTTCTAAAAAATCTGCTTCGAGAGAAGAAAATAATTTCCTCATCAATTGAAAAGTTTTTTCGTTCTCGGCTCCCACCACTATTCTCACGGGCTTAAAAAAGCAACGCATCGCCTCGCCCAACCTTAAATTCTCGGGCACATAGGCGTAGTCAAAAACGATATCTGGTCTAGCTGTGCTAATCATAGCTTTATATTCTTCTGCAGTGCCTACTGGAGTCTGACTGGTCATTACCACCAACACGCCATCCCTTAAAAAGGGCATAGCCTTCTCTAAGGCTTGGTTGATAAGAGAAAGATCCACTTCGTCCTTATCATCAACCGGCGTGTCAAAAGTAAACCATAAAATATCGCAGTCTTTGATACAGCTAAAATCAGTAGAATAAACCAATCTTCCCAAAGACTGATTTTTTTCTAACAGCTCAACCAATCCTGGTTCTGCTAGTGGTGGTATGTTTTTTGATAAATTCGCAACCACAACCTCATCATCGCTTATGCCCACTACCTGGTGACCTAATTCAGCCAAACCAACAGAATAAATCTCTCCCAAATGCCACAAACCCACCACCGCAATCTTGTGACTCATAACTTCCTCCTTGGTTAGGATGTCTAAATAGTCTAGTTTTCAAAGAACTATGCCAAAATAACACGTAAATAATTCATCGACAACCTTAACTCAAATCTTCGTAAGCTTTAAGATAAAGATTAGCCACTCTTTCCCAACTCATAGATTTAGCAAATTCTAAAGACGATTTTGAAAAAGAATTTTTTAAACTAGAGTTTGATAAAATCTTAATAATGGCTTGAGCGGCTTTATAATTATCTCTTGTTGGAACCAGTACCCCATTTTTACCATCGCTAACGGCATCCGCCGCGCCAGTTTCTAATGTAGCCACAACCGGTAAACCACAAGAAGCCGCCTCTAAAAAAACTAAACCAAAGCCTTCTATATCTTTACCATTATCTTGAGATAACAAAATAAATAATTCGGCGTTATGGTAAAGAGCTACTAAAAATTCTTCTGACAAACGGTCAAAAAAAATTACTTTATCTTTTATTTTGAGATTTGAGATCTGAGATTTGAGATTTTCTTCTTCAGGACCCTGTCCAACTATTATATATTTTAATTCTGGAAACTTATCTGCAACTTCTGCAAAGGCTTTAATTGAATACTTATAACCTTTTCTTTTCTTTAATGTTCCCACACTTAAAATATATGGCTTTAAATCTTCAATTTCGGGATTTGTTTGTAATTTGGAATTTGGAATTTTTCATAGTCTACCCCATGGTTTATAACTTTAATATTTAGGCTAGGAATAATTTTTAAAATTTCTTTTTTGGTATTTTCGCTAACCGCCACTAATTTATCGGCACGCTTATAAACCCATTTCATAATCCACTTATGTGGAAACCTATACATTGGTTGTACAGCTCCTGTACCAATCAAGGTTATAATTATTTTTTTCTTTAATCCTATCGATGCCACAGTAGCCAAAAAACCATGCGGCCAGCCATCGAGTGCATGAATTATATCGAATTTTTTAAAAGTTTTTCTTAATCGTATTATAAAATTAAATAAGTTTATAAAACTCAAAGATACGCCTTCCAAAACCATAACTTCATAAACAAAATTTGGTATTTGCCTACTTAAAGATCGCGTAAGAGCCAAACAAAACCGACCCGAGCCAGTTTTATCATTTAAATCATTATTTATGAAACAAATTTTCATTAAAGTAATATGCTTGTCAGTATCTATAAATCCTGTTATAAATATTAAGTAAATTTATAAATCTTAATCGATGAAACCAGCAAAAATACTAACTATAATCGCATCTTCTTTATTGGTTGGAATACTATATATCCTACCCCCTTTTTTAATTAAACAGCAATTTGAAGTAACGGGGCAACCATTTGTTCTTAACTATGTAATACACCGCGATGAACTTATCTATATGAACAGAGCCCGAGAGGTATATGATGGTCATTGGCCACCAGTTGACCTGTACTTTGATGACCAAGGGAAGACAGTATTAAATGCCCTGCCATCATTAATAATGGCTACCTTTCTAACCATATTTGATGGCAACGTGGTCACTTCATATTTAACGGCAATATTTATATTTTCCATTGCAATCTTCTTACTATTTTTCTTATTAGGCAATATCTTATTTAACCGTCATTTTACTTGGTCTTTGCTTTTTGCATACATAGGAATTCTCACACCTATTGCCCTAAGAATTTTAAACTTTGATGGAGCTTAATTTACAACAAATTTTTACAGACACTGGTTCAAATGGCCTAAAAGAATCTTTTAGAGAATTTTTGGGTTACTTCGTAAAACAATTTTTCCCAGGGGTAAACACACAAATAGAAAAACTTTATTTTGCTAGATTTGATTACCCTTTATTTGTTTTCCCTATATTTATTATAGCTATTACTGGTTTAATATTTTTCTGGGAAAAACCAACAAAACTTCGCGCCATATTAGCCGCATTGCCTGCTGGACTACTTTTTTATTTTTATTTTCATTACTGGGTTTATTGGGTAACAGTAATTTCGATATTATTTTTCTATACGCTTGTTTTCCAATATCAAAATAAATCTCGTCTAAAAAACTTTTTGTGGCTAGCTACTTTACTCTCTTTAATCGCCGCTCCATATTTTATAAACTATTTTAATTTCTCAAAAACAAACACAACCTTAGATTATGCGCATCGTCTTGGCATAGCAGAAGGCAGAGAACCAGGGCTCGCCGAACTTGGTTTTGACTATATTTTATATATTTTCTTAGCTTTAATTGCCTATAAAACTTTTTGGGATAAAAACCGCCATAAGACCATATTAATTTGGAGTTTCTTGATAGCTGCTGTTTTGATATGGAATATTCAATTATTTACTGGTTTTGTACCGGCTCCTAATAATTTTAGAAGAACTATCAGCCCGCTCTTATTTGTGATAATTGGAATGATAAGTTATGAATTATCAACTAGATTAACTATAAAAATACCTCAAACAAAAAAAATATTATCTGCTATCTTAATTGTTTTAACCTTATTAGTTGTATCCAAAAAAATAGTTAATGTTTTTGTGATTAAAAATAACCCAGAAAATCGTATTTTGGAAAACTACGTTTTTTCTAAAAACATAAAAGAGTCTTGGGATTGGATCAATTCCGATTTAAAATCGGAACCCAAGATAATGTCTAATTCATTTATGACTTCCTTATATTTAGGCGCCTATACATCGGCTCGACCATTTTTACCATTAGGCAATCTAACAACAAAAGAAACTAGCGAACTAGAGAAAAGATTTTTATTAGCTAATAAAATATTTGGAGTCAGCTCAGACACAGTAAAAAAACAACTCTCTGGTACTTTATACATAGATTGTTCCAAAGAATTATGTCCTCCAAATACAGATCAAAACCTAAGAAAAAATCTTTGGCATCTATATTTTCACTACTTCCGAATAGGCTCTATTAACAAATATCTGGCTGATCCTGAACATATAACCAAGGAATACATAGACAATCTAGTTAAGGACTACGACAAAATGCCTGTGGATGTAGAAAAAATAGATTCTGATTTTATATACTATGGATCATGGGAAAAACAGTTTAGTAAAAACAGTTTTAATAACAAAAACGAATTCGAGTTAGTTTACCAAAATCCAGAAATAAAAATATATAAAATCCTAAAGAATAACTAATTTTTCTTTTTTAAAATATAAACCACCTTGGCTCCCCAACGCGCTGTTAAAAAACCACCAATTGAGTCACTAATAGCATAAGAAATTTTCAGTAAATATTTTCTAATATTACCCTTAAATCCATAAAAGATTCTTGGGGTTATAAAATATTCTGTACCAATTAGTTCGAAGTATTTTAAAACTGTTTTTTTAAATACAGACGGCGTAAAAAAAGCAATATGGTTATTATTGGCATGATAAGAAGGAAATTCTCTATGTGTTAAAAAATATTTTCTATTAGGCCAAGAAATAATATTAACCAAAGAAATAATATAAAGACCATTGGAATCAAGAACCCTATAAGCTTCTCTTACAAAATTATGTGGATTCTCTAAATGAGGCAAAACACACCAAGCTGTAACTACGTTAAAAGAAGCATCGGGCCAAGGAATTTTATCGAAGCTTAGATCTGCTGTCTTAAATTCTTTAATAAGGGGTCTATTGTCTGGAGATAAATAGTCATCAATATCAACACCATAGATGTTT
>JAUYOU010000050.1 GCA_030697855.1 bacterium | reverse complement strand
TAACCAGCGAAGTGATTCAGAATTTTCCTCAACCAGAAGTTGTTAAGATGTTAGACGATATTAAGGATCTTGGTTTTGATTATTCAACCCGTAGCGGAATTTCTTGGGGTATGAACGATATTATAGTTCCCGAAGAAAAACCTAAAATTATTGTCGGCGCCATGAAAGAGGTAGAAAAGATTCGTGAACACTATATGCATGGTCTTTTGACTTTGGAAGAAAGAAAATCAAAATCTATTTCTGTTTGGCACAAAACCAAAGAACAAATTGCAAAATTGGTTCCGCCAACAATGCATAAGGCGAACCCAGTATTTATGATTTTTGATTCTGGATCCCGCGGTAATATTAGCCAGTTAACTCAGATGGCTGGTATGAAAGGTGTCGTTATTAACCCTGCTGGCGCTACAATCGAGCTTCCAATTATCCCATCTTTTAAAGAAGGTTTTAATGTTTTGGAATACTTTATTTCTACACACGGCGCCAGAAAAGGCACAACCGACACAGCTTTAAAAACAGCCGCCGCTGGTTACTTAACAAGGCGTTTGGTAGACGTAGCCCAAGATGTTGTGGTTCGCGAACATGATTGTGGCGATACCGAAGGCGTAATTAAATATAAAGAAGATGGCGATGAAATTAAAATGTCTTTGGGTGAACGAGCTTTGGGTCGCGCTGTAGCCGAAGATATTAAAGATACTAATGGTAAGGTAATGGTTAAAAAGGGTGAACTTGTTAATCGTGATCAAGCCAAGGCTATCGATGATTCTGGTATTAAGAAAATGAAGTTACGTTCAGTAATGAGATGTAAGAGTATAAAAGGAATCTGTGCCAGATGTTTTGGTTACGATTTGGGTTCTAACTCTTTGGTTAAAATGGGTGAAGCTGTTGGTATTGTTACTGCTCAAGCCATTGGTGAACCAGGTACACAGCTTACGATGAGAACTTTCCATATTGGAGGTGTAGCTGGAGTTTCCGACATTACACAAGGTTTGCCTCGTGTAGAGGAAGTTTTCGAAGTGCGCCCACCAAAAGGACAAGCTATAATTTCTGAATTCGACGGAAAAGTTGAAGAAGTTATTTCCCAAGGTAATCAGAAACTAATTAAAATTAGAGTTGAAACAAAATCTGGTAAAGACAATATTAAAGAATATAGCTTACCGGTTGGCGTGAGCGTTTTTGTTGAAAAAGGAGATTTAATTGCCAAAGGTTCTCAAATTTCGGAAGGTAATTTAAATTTACAAGATTTATTTGCTTTTGCTGGGCAAGAAGCAGTAGAACGTTATATTGTAAAAGAAGTTGAAACTATTTATGTTACACAAGGTGCTTCTATTAACGAAAAGTATTTAGAGGTTATTGCTCGCCAGATGTTGTCGCGTGTAAGAATTACTGATCCAGGAGATACAAAACTGTTACCAGGTGAAGTTTCCGAGAAATGGCAGGTTTGGTCGGAAAACGCCAAGTTAGATAAAAAAGGCAAGAAGGCTACATACGAACAATTGTTATTAGGTATAACAAAAGTATCGTTAACAACCGAAAGCTTCTTATCTGCTGCATCGTTCCAAGAGACAGCTCGTAGCTTAATTAATGCCGCTATCGAAGCCAAAGAAGATGGCTTAAGAGGATTAAAAGAAAACGTTATAGTTGGTAGACTTATTCCTGCTGGTACAGGATTCAGAGAATAATTTCACTAGCTTTCAGCTTCACTAGCTTCTTTAGCTTTTAGGAAATTACTCCTAACTAGCTAACGAAGCTAATTTGACCTTTTTAGACCCCTTGTGCTAGTATTGCAACACAATTAAATAGTGA
Source organism: bacterium (assembly GCA_030697855.1). GTDB lineage: Bacteria > Patescibacteriota > Minisyncoccia > JACQLN01 > JACQLN01 > JACQLN01. Next base: position 21,284 of record JAUYOU010000050.1, on the reverse strand, counting down.
ATCCACAGACAGTGGGCAACAAACCTTTCTTCGCCAAGGCTACGAAGGGCACAGTAAGACCCACCGAGGAATACTCTAAGACCTATAAGTCCTATTGGTCGTGTAAAATGTCTGTGGTGTTCCCACAGACATTTTATTGTTTAGCCTACGAAGTTAATGAGTAGTTGCTAAACGATAACCCAGCACATAAGTCTGGGTGATAGATGTCTGATAATATAGAAAAATAAGGGAGTCAAAAGTAAGAAATTAAATATAAAAAATTTATGTGCTGGGTGCTCAATTTTATAATTATTCACCTTGTTCATAAATAAAATTGGCATGTTAACAAAATCTCAAAAAATAAAGTTAGTAATAGAACTGGCCGATATTTTAAAAAATAATACCAGCATTCTTTTTGTTGATTTTTCGGGTTTAAATATGGGGGAAATTATAGGTTTAAAAAAAGAGCTTAAAAAAGAAAATATAAAGTTTAAAGCACTTAAAAAATCTTTACTTGGTTTTGCTTTTGAAAAATCTGGTAGAGAAGAGTTCGATCTATCTTCTCATAAAAACTCTGTAGCTATAGTTTACGGCGATGTCGCGTCTGATGCGATTATGGCCAAAATTGTTCATAAGTTTTCTGTACAAACAAAGAAATTGGCAATATTAGGAGGATTCTTAATGGGAGAAAAGATGTTAAAGAATGCAGTTGTGGTTTTGGCCCAGTTGCCAGCCAGAGAAGTCTTATTGGCACAAGTTGTACAGTTATTGATGTCACCGGTGAGTGGATTTGCGAGAGTATTAGATGGAATTAGTAAGCAAAGGTCGGGTAGTTAGTTTTCGCTAAAATAGCTAATCTACGCTAATATAGCGAATGAATTTCATTAGCCATATTCGCGTCAATTGGTCATATTAGCGAGAGTATTAAAAATATTATGGAAGAAACAAATAACAATATAGAAGTTCCTGCAAAGTTTAAAAGCTTAGTAGAAACTGTAGAAAAGATGAATGTAATGGAATTAGCCGAGTTGGTTAAAGTTTTAGAAGTTAAATTCGGTGTTTCCGCTGCAGCTCCAGTTATGATGTCGGGTGCAGGTGCTCAAGGTGGTGCGGCACAAGCAGAAGAAAAATCAACTTTTGATGTTGAATTAAAAGAAGCTGGTGTTCAAAAAATTGCAGTCATCAAAGTGGTACGTGAGCTTACCAGTCTTGGTCTTAAGGAAGCTAAGGATTTAGTTGATGGCGCTCCTAAGGTTATAAAGACAGGAGTTGCTAAAGCCGAAGCCGAAGAAATGAAGAAGAAGTTAGAAGAAGCAGGAGCCAAAGCCGAAATTAAGTAATATACCAATATACGAATCTATGCGAATGATACAAATAAATTATGAATATTTGTAGTCTATTCGTATAATTCGTATTCATTTGTAGATTGGCATATTAAATCTCGAAAGAGTATACTGTTTTGCCCTTTAGGAAATATATAACTCTTTCTTGAGAGTTAACTAAAAAAGACTTAGCACTTACAAGTTCACTGTGGCTAAGTCTTTTTTTGATGTTTAAATTTTTATCTAGAATAATAACAAGTCCGTTGTCTGGGCTAAATAAATATATATTTTTATAAGAAACAGAAGTAAATACGTGGCTTATATTTTCGGAAAAATTCTTTTTGTTTTTAATTTCGCCATTGGTAAGCTCGGCTAAGGTGTTTGAATCTATTAAACCAAAGACAGAACCTTCTATAGAAAAAGATTCTAGTTTATTTTCTTCGCTTTTTGTCCAAGTTTGAACTTCGCCAAAAACAAGACTTTCGTTTCCAACGCTTTGGGTTGTAGTGGAGGATGATAATGTAAATGGCATTTTATAAATAAAACCATTCTCGCTTAATAAATAAATGGCATTAGTATAAAAAAAAGCATCTTTTATTGCAGGAATATTTTCTGGGCGTATCCAATAAGTTTTATCTTGGGAATCACCAAGTTCTTCCATTATTTTATCTTGGGTTATTAAAATTTGAGAATTAGGGTTTTCGGGTTTTAGTAGAGAAGATACCAGTGTACTGCCTTCTTCTACAGAATCAAAAATACCATCGGCTTTATTAAAATCAAATTTATAAAAGTTTTTACCACCTAAAACAAATATTTTATTTTTACCCAAAGTTATTTTTTCTGGCTCAAAACCAACAGAGTTATTTTCCAGATCAAAAACTTTATTTATTTTATTTATTGTTTCAGCTTTGCTAATTTCTTTATATATTTTTTCTAAGTCGGCGCTAAGAGTAGAACGAGTTGTTTTAAAGTAACCAAGTTCTTCTAGGCGTTTTAATTTTTCTTGTGCCGAAAATAAAAGTTCATTGGCTTCGATTTCGTTATTAGCAGCTATTAAATCGTTTACCTTGTTTTTTATGTCGGAAACTTCTTGTAACAATTGTTCAGATTCTTTTTTATTTTGAGAAGTTTCATTTTTTATTTTAAAAGAAGCAGTAGTTATTATAGAAATAGCAACCAATAAAATAGTAACAACAATTCCAATCTTAAAAAATTTACCTTTATTTTTCGTGGGATAATCAGGAATATTGGCTTCGTTGTGTATAGATACAAGAGAGGGCTTTGTCCCGTTAGAGGTAAGTCGCCCCAAGGCGGCTGAAGCCGTGCCTTCGGCAGGGCGACCTCTAACGGGATGGATACTTATCATAGCCAAACTTTTAATGCCGTTATTAGCTTTCGATAGATGGCTTACCATCTTTTTTTCTTGGAGGTTTTTTAAAATTTCTTTTTCATCTATTTTATAAATTTGGTTAGTAGCTAAAAGAATATGGTCATCGGGCAAGAGTTCGCCACTAATTATGTTTTCGAAAGACAGAGAGTTTTGATTTTGAGAATTAGAAACCATTGCTATTGTTTGAAGTAAGTTATCTCTTAACAAAAAAGCAGTGGAATCTCCCATTCTGGCTATGTGGAGTTTATTTTCTTTTAAGGAAGCTATTAAAACTTTAAGTTTTAAGGCCGAGGATGGTGTTAGCCAATTTTTCTTGCTATTTAAAAGGGTATTAACTCTTTTCAAAGAAAACTTTAAAGCAGACATTGGCGTAACTAATGTGTTTTGGTAAAATTCATTTTTAATTACGGAAGCTATTTCGCTTGTAAGTTCGGCATTTTCTTTTCTGGTTTTATTAGACGAAGCCTCTGTTACTATAAACAAACTGCCCAAAGTTGCTTCATTTTTATTCGAAGGCACAAAAACAAAAGTTTCGGCATAACTAGAGCCAAGAGGGGATTTATCTTGTATGGTTAGTTCTTCGGGATGGAAGAGAGAGTCTTTCATATGTATAGAGTATTATAGGCGTATTTTAGTAATCTTTACAATGTTACGGTGACTGCTATACTGTATAAAAATTCAAAGGGCAGTAACCAGTTTTTCAAGGTTAGACCTTGGGGATTTTTACTTGTCCCTCCGAAGCTTCTGAGCGAAGGGGGAAGGTCTAACCTTAGGTATCTGAATATGGATTATAAAAATACAAACCTATTAGAAAACTTACTTGGCGTAAAAGCCAAAGTTTTAAAGCTTTTTTTGCAGCACCCACAACTTATTCTTTCGACAAAAGATATTATAAAAAGAACTGGTATTAAGAGTAGGGAATCGGGTAAAGTAATTTTATTTTTTACTAAATTTGGAATATTAAAAAAAATAAATGGCAATGGTAAACCCCGCAGCAGAATCGAAGACACCAAAAAACCGCGTTAGACGCGGTCAGTGGTGGACCAAGCTTAGCTTGGTGGACTTAGATTGATTCGAGACTTTAGATTATCACCCAATTAAATAATAGCATATAAGAGAAAAGCTCCGGTAGAACTTGCCAGCCCAAGGTTAGTAAACTCTATCGGAGCCGCGTATAGTGCCGTTTGTCCCAGCTAATCACCTAACTTGATTATACCAGCTATAAAAATACCGTCAAGAAGAAACTATATACGCCCTACGAGCCGTGGAGGGCACGGGATTTGCACCCGTCGGTTCCTAGGTGATTAGCCATGACCGGTACTACACGCCCCCCACGGCAATTTAATTATATAACAGCAGAATTCAAACTAAAATGGTAAAAAGAAAGAAAATAAATAGGAAGAATATTGTTTCTAAAAATAAAAAAAGAAAGCTTAAAGTTGTTAAGCGTAAAATTGTAGTACACGAAAAATATTATCAACTTAATTCTAATTGGGAGTATTTAGAGGAATTAAAAAATTTGGTTTTAAAAATTTCTCCGCCATCTTTTCCTAAAATAGAAAGAGGTCTTACTAAAATTGGTAAAATAAAGTTAGGCATAATTACCGGAGTTTTTTTAAATATGCCAAATACTCGAGCGGACATTATGGTAGTAGGGGACGATATAGATTTTAAAAAATTTATTAGCTTTATTAAAACACTAGAAGAAGAAATTGGTACAGAATTAAGATATGTAATTTTAGGCACAGATGAATTTAAATATCGTTACGGAATGTTCGATAGATTCGTTCACGATATTTTAGAATATCCTCATAGAAAAGTTATAGATAAAATGGGTAAACTAGTAGCTAAAATTTAGAAACTAGAAAATAGTATTTAGAAACTAGAAAAAGAAGGGTACTTAGTTCAGTGGTAGAACGCTCCGTTCACATCGGAGAGGTGGTAGGTTCGATCCCTACAGTACCCACATACAATAATTAAAATATAAAAATTATATATTAAAATTAAAAACTGTTTTTACTTTTTCATTTTAACTTTTTAAATCTAAAAACTCCCTTCGGGGAGTTTTTAGATGTCCATAAATCTAGTTCTTCTGTTTGTTTTATCTCTAGACCCTTCCATGGCTCGTAAGAAGGCTTCTATTTGGTCTACTCGGTAGTATCGATAGTTATTTATTGGGTTACGATACGGGCTAAGTTTACCGTCTCTATCCCAATTACGAAGAGTTAAAGGTGTAACGCCTATAACCGCTGCAGCTTGTTTGATGCTTAAGTATTTTCTACCAAAAGACATGGAGTTTTCGCTAAAATAGCTAATCTACGCTAATATAGCGAATGAATTTCATTAGCCATATTCGCGTCAATTGGTATATTAGCGAGAGTAAGTATATTAATGTTTACTAAACTTTTTATATTAATGTATCTGTATATTTTAATATTTAATACTCAAAGCAACAATAGATGTTTATCCACCAAGGTCTATAAAATTACAAAGCACAACTTACCCTACTTCGCTCCTCCTTCGCACAAGGCTTCGGAAGGACACGGTAAAGCTTCGCAGGGCGAGCAAATTACAGACAAAGTATATAAAATCGAATACCAAGGCTAAACCTTGGAGAAGTTTTTAAGGTTTAGCCTTGGTCAGAAATACTTGGATGCTTTAAGGCCAGACCTTAAGAGAAGTCCCAAGGTCTGGCCTTGGGTATTTCTAATTTCAAGGTTTAGCCTTGGTAAGAAAATTTTAAATCTGGCATCTCAAGGTCGAACCTTAGGGATTTGGTTTCAATTTTTATATTTTATTTTAACTTCTTAGTTTGTTCGAGTTATCCCCATTTAGCCTATTGATATACGATATATATGATATAATGGATATATCCGATAGAGATATCGGATGCCCAGAAAAAGCACTCTGTAACACGATTATGTGTTGCAGATTTTTTATTGTTTGTCTGCGAGTAAAACGAGTAGTTATAAGCAATAACCCAGCACCTTTTTAAAGTATAAATTTTATTTTCAAAAGGTGCTGGGTGCTCAATTTTTAAGTTTCATTCACTTTGTTCATGGAAGAAAAATTGGCAGATTTTATTTTAATAAGCCAAATCGCAAAAGAGACTCCGTATAGTGCGGAGTATTTGAGTTTGCTTGTTAGAAAAGGCAGAATCACTGGAAAGAAATTTGGACGCAATTGGGGGATTTCAAAAAGTGCTTTAGTAGAATATTTAGAAAATCACGTAAATCTTGTAACTTATAACTCGCAACTTAAAACTTCTGATTCAGAAAAGCTACAAGCTACAAGCTACAAGTTACAAGATTCTAGCTCAAGGTCTGACCTTGGGGAGCTTGGTGGAAACTATCAACCCAAAACGGTTTTAAGTTCTTTTGAAAATGTTATTCCAAATTCAAATCTCAAATCTTATAACTTGGATCCTGTATCTCAAGAAAAAAAGATCCAAGATACAAGTTCCAAGATGCAAGATTCTTTGGTTGTAGATGTTAAAAAAGAATTAGATGAGTTGGAGGAGTTATACCAAAATAAAATTACAAATGACAAAGCACAAATTACAAACAAATTACAAAACCCAAATGAAGAAAAAGGTTCGACCTTTAAAACTTCTTTAAGGTCGAACCTTGAATCAGAAAAATCCCAAGGTCAGACCTTTTCTTCATCGGGCATTTTAAGGTCTGACCTTAAGGCAGACCAGCCGAGTTTCTCTTTTCCTCGTTTAGAAGTTCCAAGTTCCAAGTTCCAGGATTCAAGTTTCAAGATTAAATCCTACGGTCGAAGTGCTGTGCAGTGGGCAGAGATATTTATAGTTAGCGTTTTGGTTTTGGGTGTTGTAATGGGAGGTTTTAATTTTAAATTCGCTAATGCAATTTATGGCGCGGTTAAAGAATTTGTCCAAGATGCTATGACATTGCAGGGTAAAGCCCCAGGTACAGGTGCTAACGAAATTTTGCTTTTAAACAAGGGTGGCGATATTTCTATTCAAGGCAATATTGAAACACAAGGTCAGTTAAGAAGCTTTGCGCCGCAAGGAATTGTTCCAATAGTAGTAGACTCCCAAACCACAGTGCTAAATTTATCGGCCAATTTTTTGGATGGCCTAACCGCCACAAATTTTGATTTGCAATTAGTAACTGGCAATGGTGCAATAACTTCCAATAAAATTACACTTGGCGGTGGTGCAAAAATTATCGGATCTTTATTGGTGGACGGAGTAGCGCAGATTGAAAAAAACTTGGTGGTGGGCGGGGCGGCCAATTTTTTAGATTATGTAACTGTGGTTAAAGATTTTTATGTAAACGGCAAAGCCACTTTGGCTAATAGTTTAGATGTTATCGGCCGCTTAACACTAAAAGGCGATATAGATGCCACTGGTTTTATCGCCGCCCAGCGCGCACAAATAAAAGAAGGCGGCCTCACTGTATCTGGTAACACTCAACTTAACTCTCTTGGTGTAACAGGAGGTGCTTCAATGAGTGACCTCGGCATCTCTGGAAACTTCTCTGTAGCAGGTAAAGAAATATCTCTTGGTGATTCAGGCAGTGACAAAATGACTGTAAACGCATCCAGCACATTCAAAGGTCCATTCGAAGTAACAAACTATGAAGCTAAATTTGGCCGAGGCCTTACGGTTCTGGCCAACGGCGCATCTATTACAGGCAACATATCTACCACCGGAGATTTAACAGTTTCAGGTTCGGCCACCTCAACTTTTGCCGCCAATCTTTCTGTTTCTGGCAATATCAATCTTAATGGTGTTTTATTGCAAAATGATAACCCTTTTCTTAGCAGTCAATGGACTACAACTGGCTCAGATATCTATTACACCACTGGCAATGTGGGGGTGGGGACTACGAGTCCTGGTACTAAGTTTGCGGTAGATGGTGATGTCAACGTAGATAACTTTACGGCAGAAAACAATATTAAATCTTCCAGCATCACCGCAACATCATCACTCTCTTACACAGGTTCTGCAACCTCAACTTGGAGTAACGCAGGGTTATCAGTATCAGGTGGTGGCTTATCAACCTCACAAGGGCTCACCATTACAGGTGGAGACATACTCTCATCTGGTAAATTCACACTAACAGGTTCTGCCACTTCAACTTCTGGTGGAGGCATTAGTATTAGCACTGGATGTTTTTCTGTAAACGGAACTTGTGTTCAAGATTTAGTTGATGCGTCTCCAACAGGTAGTTCAAACACACAAGTTCAGTTTAACGACGGAGGTCTTTTTGCAGGATCATCTTTGTTTACCTTCAGCAAGTCAACAGGCAATCTAAATCTTGGTGGAGACTTCTCTTTAAATGGTGGCGACATTAATTTGGGCCAACCCAACGCAACTTCAACCATTACATCCCTAGGAGGCAGACTCTCAATTCAAGACTCAAGCCAAGCCTCAACATCTCCAGGAGCTATCTTATCTATCCATGCCAACACAACCACACCAGCCTTCTTACTTAACCAAACCGGCACCGGTGAACTCCTCACCCTTCAACGTTCGGGCAGCACATCTTTAGTAGTAACAGGTGAAGGTTTAATGGGCGTGGGTGGAACAACAACACCAGGGGCTCAAATGGGTGTAAGGGGTTCTGGAATGTTCGATGGTTTTGTACAAGCTGATTATTTTACATCCACATCAACAAACAGTTCTTGGCTTTTCGGTAACCTCGGTGTCGGTACTACGACCCCTGGTGCTAAACTCGCCATTGGTGGCGATGCTTTCTTAGATGGGCTTTATGCTATGGGGACTACGACTACTTCGAGTTTGATTGCCACAAGCACTTTAGAAGTCCGAGGCACAACAGGTTATGACTTTGTAGTATCAAACGGTAGAACCGGTATTGGTACATCTTCACCCTCATCTCAATTAACAATATCTAACGACGATTCCAACTCCACCAAAAATCTTTTAGACATAGTTAACAGCGTTGGTACATACAATTTTGTAGTAACGAACGGTGGATCAGTTGGCATCGGTATGTATAATCCCAGCGGTTACTTAAATGTATACGGCAACACATACTTAGCTGCCACTGAAGGCAATGTAGGTATTGGTACAGTAATTCCTAACGCAAAACTCCACGTTATTGGAGATGGCATATTTAATTTTGCAACCATAGGCGACGGCTTAGGCGATATATCTGCATTGGGCGGAGATATCAACTTTGGTAACGACGGCAAAGCCACAACAACATTAAAATCACTCGGAGGTAAATTAGGAATCTACGACAATGCTCAAGCATCTACCACACCGGGAGCAATTTTCTCTATTCATGGCAGTACAACTACCCCAATGTTTTTGTTAAACAATGATTCTACTGGCGATCTTATACTACTCCAAAGATCCGGTGCTACAGCTTTTATGGTTGGCAATGGCGACAATGTTGGTATTGGTACATCTACACCCGGCGCTCGTCTTGCAGTTAGAGGTGACTCCGATATTAGGGGCAATGAATATGTAGAAGGCACATCTACCATATCGTCTTTAATAGCCACATCTACATTAGAAGTAAGAGGAGCGTCAGGCCAAGATTTTTTTGTTAACGATGGGAGGGTAGGTGTAGGCACAAACACACCTAACTCGCTTCTTTCCATAACAGGTTCAGACACCAATCCACTTATTCTTGCTAATCAAACTTCAACAGGCGACCTTTTGCATCTTTTGGATAATGGCAGTCATTCTTTTGTAGTCAAAGATGGAGGAAGTGTAGGCATAGGCATAGCCAATCCAGATTCTCTATTGCATATTGAAAGCGAATCTGCTCCATTGGTTACCTTAAGCCCAGGTGCAAACACAACAGTGGATCCTACAATTTATCTTACCGACACCGATATCACTGCGGGCTTTAAGCTTTGGTACGACAATGATGGTGGTAGTACATATTTTGATAACAAGTGGGATAATGATTCGGGAAGTATGTATTTTCGCACGAAAGTAGATGGCACGGCTGTAAACGCTCTTACCATATTGGCGAATGGCAATATTGGTATAGGCGAAACTGTTCCTTTGGCTTCTTTGCAGGTGGTGGGTGATTTAATGTTGGGGCGGGCTGGTACAGGCGTTACTCAATCGGGCGACATTTCCGCTTTTGGAGGGGATATCAATCTAGGCTATGGCTTTGCTTCAACCACGCTCACCTCGCTTCATGGCCGTCTTTCTATATATGATACTTCACAAGCATCTACCAGTCCGGGAGCTATCTTATCTATCCATGCCAACACAACAACGCCAGCATTTCTTCTCAACCAAGCAGGTGCAGGAGATATATTTAATCTTTCACAAGGAGGTGCAACTAAACTTATTGTTAATAACGGAGGTAATTTGGGAGTAGGAACAACAAGTCCAGCTTCACTATTATCTATTGGTGGAACAACTCTTATAGGAACTGCTAATGCAACTTCTACTAATGTTGGTAATCAAAGAATAATCCAAAATCTTAGGGTAGAGGGTGATGTTCAATTCCTAGGCAATTGCGAAGGTTGTGGTTCTGCTTCTTCTCAATGGACTACAACCGGTAGCGATATTTATTACAATACCGGCAACGTCGGGATAGGGACGACGAATCCTTCTACTTTGGCGGGATTAGATATTGAAAAGGCAAGTGTAGACGTAGGTCTCAGAATCAGTCGTATTACAGATGTTACATCTGCTACGAAACTGTATGTGGATGCCAATGGAGACTTCGCCATTCTAAACCAAAATACTACACGAAATGTTATACTAGGAACCAATAATATTATTAGAGTTACTATTAATACATCTGGCAACGTGGCTATCACCGGCAACTGTTCTGACGCAGCTGGGGGCGGAGGCTGTACAGCCGACTATGCCGAAGTCTATCAGCGAGATATTAATGACACAGCTATGGAGAAAACAGATATCCTAGCTCTCGACACAACTAATGGTAAAGTAACTAGAGCAGATGTATCACAAGGTAAAACAAACATAATCGGAGTATACTCTTCAGCTCCTGGTTCACTTATTGGTCAAAGAAGAAACGCAATTCAATTAGGAGTAGGTAAAGGAGTAATGGATAATCTAGATCCAGATGAAGTTCCGGTCGCGCTTGTCGGTCGTGTTCCCGTCAAAGTAAACCTAGAAGGTGGAGATATTAATATAGGAGATAAAATAACTCTTTCTTCTGTGGCAGGCATAGGAAAGAAAGCTACCATATCTTCTCAAACAATTGGTACAGCCTTAGAATCTTTTAACTCCTCATCTACAGGAACCACTATAATGGTTTTTGTAGGCAACGAGAAATATATTCCCGAATCACAATTCACAATTGCTCCAGACGGCAACATCGGCATCGGTACCACTGCCCCTGTTGACCAACTTCAACTTTCTGGCGCAACAGCGACAAAAGCATCTGGTACAACATGGTCAAACCCTTCAGACTCTAGATTGAAAACAAACATTTCTGCCTTCACCGATGGTCTTTCGGTTATCAAACAAATTAACCCAGTGCATTATTCTTTCAATGGTTTAGGCGGCACAACTCAGGGTCTTTCTGATGTTGGTATCATCGCTCAAGAAATAAAAGATGTCGCACCTTATACTATTACCACTTATCAAGCTAAACTTCATCCAGAAGATACTGGAACTACGGAATTATACAAATTCAACGCTTCAGCCCTAACCTTTGCCTTAATAAATGGAGTAAAGAATATTGCTCAAGTGGTCGATCTAACTTCCGCCCCTACCACCACGCCTTCTATATATGTGGATGCTTTGGGAAATGTTGGAATAGGCAGTACTACCCCCTCCTACAAGCTAGCAGTAGATGGCGATATTGCGGCTACATCATTTATTAACATATCAACTAGGTCTGCCAAAAAAGACATCGAGTACCTAGACAGCACTGATGATCAAAACATTCTAGATAAAATTAAAGATATTAACGTAGCCACCTACAACTATATAGGAGAGACTTGTAGCACAAGTTCAGGGCAATCAAACCTTTCTTCTGTATGTTCCAATAGGTTAGGTCTTATCGCAGAAGAAGCCCCATCAGAAGTACTAAGTATCTCTGGCAAAGGCGTAGACATCTACAAACTCTCTTCCTTTATATTAGCTGGTGTTAAGGCGCAGCAGATACAGATAGAAGACATAAAATCTCAAATCTCAAATCTTGGATCTCGCATCTCTAGTATTGAATCTAAAGAAGGGATACAAGATTTAGGATCCATGATCCAAGATACAGGATACAAGATTATTACTGTAGCGAAGACAACACTGGCGAACATAGTGAGTGAAATGGGTGATTGGGCGAATAGTGCTTTAGCCGAAACCACTAAATTATTTGTGGCGAGCGAAGATGAAACTAATGTTAATTACAAAACTTTTGGTGTAACATCTAGCCGAGATGAGGTTATAGTTTCGGGTTCGGCCACGTTGGTTATGTTGCCGGCCGACGCACAAACAGGTGTAGCTCCTGCGGGAATAAAAATAAAATTTGACGAATCATTTACAAGTATAATTTCTGAAACAGAAAATATAAAAGTAATTCTTACACCAACAAGCCGTTTAGCTGGGCCGTTATACGTTAGCGAAAAAACAAAATTTGGTTTTGAAGTGCGCGAAATAAATGCTTACGATGAAGGCGGAACGTTTGATTGGATGGTAGTGGCTCGCAAAAAAGGCGCGGAAGAAATGGGAAATAATGGGACAAATGGGGGAGGAGTAGTGCCTACGGCGCCAGAAGAGCCAGCCCCTGCACCTACAGAAGAAGTTACACCAGTTGAAACTGTAACACCGCCAACAGAGGAGGTTACACCACCAGCTAGCGAAGAGGTGGTACCACCAGCGGAAGAAGTAGTATCGCCAACGGAAGAAGTTGTGCCACCTGCCACAGAGGAAACACCTCCGGCAGAAGAACCAACACCTTAATTTTTATAAGATATACCAAAATGGATAACAAAGAGTATGATTTATGGAATGAAATAAAAAAGAATATTCAGTTTGATACAGATAGACCAGATTATTTTCCGCAAGAAGGCGAAGTATGGATGTCTAGTTTAGGAAAGAATATTGGCTTTGAGCAAAATGGATCAGGTGATAGTTTTTCTCGTCCTGTTTTGATTGTGAAAAAATTTAATAATCGTATGTTTTGGATTGTTACATTATCTACAAAACAAAAAAGTTTTGATTTCTACTTTAATTATACTGATCTAAGTAATCAAAAAGTTTCTGTGATCTTGGCACAGATGAAATTAGTTAGCCTTAAAAGATTGAGGAGGAAACTTTATGAAATTTCAGGCAGTCTTTTTGATGAGATAAAACAAAAACTTAAAGCATTGTTTTAGAAACTCGAAACCCCGCTTTCGCGGGGTTTCTCGGAGCCTTGCGGCACTTTGTGTGTTTAGTATAGCAAGGGTAAGAAATAAGTCAAACATGAACATCGAGGAAAGTGAATCAGGAAAAATAAAAGAGGGATATACTGTTTTGCACTCGGCTTATAAAAAAATAGACCCCCCGCCATTTCTGGCGGAGGTCGTGGGTAAACCCCAAATATATTTCTAAGTAGCGGGTAGGGAGCTTACATTGCTAGCATGGTTTTTAATTCTTTTATTTCTGTTTCAAGTTTTTCTATTCTTTTTCCGATGTCTAATACGTCGTTAGATTTTTTAAGTGAGCTAGTAAGTTTTTTCTTAATAGGCTTTTTCAAAATTTTTATTATTACGTTTTTATTTTTCTTAATCATATTTTTATATAGCCTTGATTTCTATTTTAAATTTTTTTTATAACCCAGCAAGTGAACTTGTTATTTTTTAAATTAGAAAATTTTTAATAATTTTCTTTTAACAAGTTCTACTTCTGGGCTTTAACACAAACTTCTGTTTGAACTCTTCTCCATCTTTTACATAACCATCCATTAGAGTTTGAACCTTATTCATATTAGCTTTTAGTTCGTCTTTGGTTTCATCCATTTTCTTTTCCAAAGAAGTTTGGAGCGAGTTAATATTCTTAGCTACAGTTGTAAGTTTTTTATCCATCATTTCTCCCACAGCAGAAACAATAATTTGCGATTGTTCGGCAAACCTCTTATCTAAGGTTTCGTCTAAATATTTTTTTGTAACCATGTTATCAGTCTTTTTAGGCATGGATATATTTTAGCACAAGAGTAGTTCTCAAGATAAAGGCTAAACCTTGGAGAAGTTTTAAAGGTTTAGCCTTGGTGCTTAATTTAATGGAATTCTTTTCTATACCCTAAACCCCAGTGGCTAGTTACTACTATATTAATGTTTATATATCTTTATATTATATTTTATTAATTTATTACTAATAATTATTAAGGTTTTGGAGGTTTAATAAACTATGAGATTAAAGGCTAAACCTTTAAAACTTCTCCAAGGTTTAGCCTTGCAGGCTTAGAAGGTCTGGCTTTGTGGAAGTTCTCCCTAAAGTGATACTCCTTATCCACAACTACACGCCATTGTGCGACATTTTATTATTGACTCAGTTTTTATAAAAAATTTCTGCCTATTTTTAATTCTAGATTCCAGTTTCTAGTTTCTATTTTCTATTGAAAAGTTATCCACTAAAAACACTACTATATCCGCATCAATACTTGATATAATTTACATAGACCGATATGTATCGGTAGTATCGTAACGATATATTTTTAATATCGGATATAAAAATTTGAAACAGAAAAAAGATTTTCCCAGAAGTAGAATTTGTTAAAAGAAAATTTTAAAAAATTTTCTAATTAAGAAAAATAACAAATTCACTTACTGGGTTGGCATATGGGAAAATTTAAACCTAATAAAGATTTTACACTCATTTCGCGAGTGGCAAACCAGACTCCATACAGTCAGGAGTATTTAAGTTTGCTTGTTCGTAAAAATAAAATTAAAGGAAAAAAATTAAATGGCATTTGGCATGTTTCGCAAACCGATTTAAAAAGATATTTAAATGAACAGGGAATAATAATGCCTAATGGGGAAACTCCAATGCTAGTTGCTAAGGGAGAAAATGTGAATGGAGTTTTTGTGCCGAAAGCGTATAGGGTTATAAATAAAGCAGTGTTGGCAAATGAGCCAGAATCTGAAATTCCAAATAATTTACAAAACACAAATTTAAATTCTAAAGGTTCGACCTTTTCTTCATCGGGCATATTAAGGTCGAACCTTAAATCATTAAATCCTCAAGGTCAGACCTTAAGAGCAGTCCCAAGGTCTGACCTTAAATCAGAAAATAATTTAACAGCGGATGTTAGGAGTGAGTTGGATAGGTTGGAGGAGATATACCAACAGAAAAATTCCAAAACACAAGATACAAATTACAAACAAATTACAAATGAAGAAAAAGAAATTTCTAAAAAAGAATTTCAAGGTCAGACCTTTTCCTCAAAGGGCATTTTAAGGTCTGACCTTAAGGAAGAAGAATCTAAGTCAGAATTTAATTTTCCCAAACTAAAAGCTAACAGCTATAAACTAGAAGCTAATTCATACAGCACTTCAAAATTTGTGCAGATAGTTTCGGTTTCTGTGGTTAGTATTGTTTTAGTGCTTGGTGGTTTTAATTTAAAATTTGCCAACGCAATATATGGCGCGGTAAAAACTTTTGTAGAAGATGCAGTAACGTTGCAAGGCAAAGCGCCTGGCACAGGTGCTAACGAAATTTTATTAATAAATAAAGATGGAGATATTTCTATTGCGGGGCATATAGAAACAAAAAAACAATTTCGTTCTTATGCCAAAGACGGAATTGCTCCTATTATAGTAGATTCAAAAACAACAGCAGTTAATTTATCGGCAGATTATTTAGACGGATTATCTAATCAAGATTTTACACTTCAGTTAGTTACCAAAAACGGCAATGTAACTTTCGACAATGTAAAACTAGAAGGTGGCGCCGAGGTCGGTTCCTTGCTACTTGTAAAAGGAGCAGCTAGTTTTTTAAACTATGTAACAATAAGCAACGATTTATTTGTTGGTGGTAAGGCTTCTATATCTAACGGCCTAGACGTTATTGGCAACTCAACATTAATAGGCCGCCTCACCTTAAAAGGCGATATAGATGCTACAGGATTTATTGCTGCCCAAAGGGCTCAGATTAAAGAGGGTGGATTAGTAGTGGGTGGAGCGACGGTTCTTAACTCACTCGGCGTCACAGGAGGTGCAAGTATGTCTGATCTAGGAATATCCGGTAACTTCTCTGTAGCTGGTAAAGAAATCTCTCTAGGTGATTCAGGCAGTGACAAAATGACAGTTAACGCATCAAGCACCTTCAAAGGCCCATTCGAAGTAACAGCATACGAAGCTAAATTTGGCAGAGGTATCACTATTCAATCATCAGGCCTATCTGTAACAGGAAGCACTAACATCACAGGCTCAACCAGCTTCACAGGTAACTCCACCATAACAGGCGACCTTACAGTCTCTGGTTCGGGTTCATTTGGTTCTTTCAGCATTAACGAACTCGGTCTTGGTACTTCTACACCTGCATCTAAACTTGCAGTCACTGGTGCAGGAACATTCGATGGCTTCATCTCTGCTAATTATTTTACATCAACATCAAGCCTCACAAGTTGGATAATGGGACAGTTTGGAATTGGTACAACTACACCTGGAGCCAAAATGGGTGTAAGGGGAGCAGGTATCTTTGATGGATTTGTAAGTGCAGATTACTTTACAAGTACAAGTACTAACAACAACTGGTTTATGGGTAACCTCGGCATTGGCACATCTACCCCAACCACTAAACTAGAAGTTAATGGTTCAGCATTAATTAAAACTAACTTAACTGTAGAAGGAAATATTAAAGCAACTTCTGTAAACGTAACTTCTACAACTGTAGCTTCTGGTTCTACATCCACCCCAGCATACTCTTTTAGCAACGACACCAACACAGGCATCACATCTGGAGGTGACGATGATTTTCTCTCACTAATTACTGGTGGCATAACAAGGTTAGGTATTAACAAGAATGGAAACATTGGCATTGCAACATCATCAGCAGGTTCTCTCTTGTCCATACAAGGTAATGCAAATATTGGTGAGCTTACTGTAGAAGGACAATTCAAAACAAGCTTCATCACAAGTACATCAACATCGGACTCTTACTTTAGAGGTTCAGTAGGTTTTGGAACAACAACTCCAGGCACAGCATTAGCAGTTAAAGGTGCGGGAATGTTTGATGGATTTGTTTCTGCAGATTATTTTACAAGCACAAGCACCAACACCAACTGGTTCAATGGAGCACTTGGACTTGGCACTACAACTCCAAGCACAGCATTATCAGTAAATGGAAGTATTCTTTCTGAAGGCTTCATCTCTGCTGATTACTTCACAAGCACATCCACCAACTCCAGCTGGTTAATGGGTCGCCTAGGTTTAGGCACTACCACTCCAGTTGGAACATTAACAATCTCTAACGACACTACAAATTCTACTAACAATCTAATAGAAGCAGTTAACAGTGTTGGCAGTTACAACTTCGTAGTAACCAACGGTGGATCAGTCGGCATTGGCACATATAACCCTTCTGGTTACTTAAGCGTATACGGCAACACCTACCTTGCAACAACAGAAGGTAATGTTGGTATTGGCACAACATCACCAGGCAATCTGCTTGATGTTAATGGCTCTGTAGGTGTAGAGAGTTTCTATGTACAGGGAACAAGTACGATGAGTAGTTTGATTGCTACATCAACTTTAGAAGTTAGATCATCTGCATACACAGGCGGTTCTCTATTCAACACATTCAAAGAAAAGATTGGTATTGGTACATCTACTGCAGGATCATTACTCTCGGTTCATGGCAACGCCAACATCGGAGAACTAACTATTGAAGGCCAACTCAAAACAAGTTTCATAACAGCTACATCAACCACCAACAACACATTTGCTGGAGCTTTAGATGTAACTGAATCAGCTACCTCTACATTTACTGGAGGAGTTAATGTTTTAACCACAGGCGGTTTATCATCAGCCACGGGTCTCACCATTACAGGTGGCGATATATTATCCAGTGGTAAACTCACTCTTACATCAGCCTCTACATCAACCATCCCACAACTTAATGTTTCAACAATATTTACTACTCCAACTTTAGAAGTTTCAACCATCATCAAGAACAGTGGCACGGCAACAAGCACATTCGCAGGTGGAGGTTTGTTTGCAACAGGAGGACTTTCTACCAACGCTTTAAATGTTACTTCGGATTCGTTGTTTACTGGAAAGTTAACTTCTGGTAGTTCCGCTACTTCCACCTTACCTAATTTAAACGCTTCAACTATATTTACTACCCCAATACTTGATGTTTCAACTATCATTAAAAACAGTGGCACGGCAACAAGCACATTTGCAGGAGGACTAAGCCTAGGCACTGGAGGATTAAACATAACCTCTGGAGGTTTGTATGTTGATGTGGGAGATGTAACTTTTGATCAGAAACTTATTGTGAACGGCAACGTCGGCATCGGCATCACGGCGCCATCCAGTAAATTTAATGTAGTAGACCAAGGACAAAACAATGAAGCGCGTTTTGATACATACAGCGATACAGATGGACATGCATCATTATTCAGATTTCGCAAAGCAGGCGGAACTTTGGCGTCTCCCACTACCGTCGCGACGGGCGAAGTGATTGCAGCAATGGGTTTTAGCGCGTACGATGGCGCCACTTTTTTAAATGGCGCACAAATACGTTCAGATGTTACGACGTATACCGGTACGGATAATATTGCTACGAATATGTCGTTTTGGACCAGGGCGACCGGCGGAGGTAATGTTGCTGAAAGAATGAGAATAGACAGCGCAGGCAACGTCGGGATTGGGGATACCACCCCCGATTACGGCCTCGATGTTGTAGCCGACATCAATAGCGACGACTGTTTCCGTGAAGCTGGTGCACAAATAGCAGGAACTTGCGCTTCCGACATTAACTTAAAACAAAACGTAAACACACTAGAAAATTCTCTCTCTAAAATACTTCAACTACGCCCAGTAACCTTTGAATGGAGAGAAGGCATAGATAGTAACGAAGGCATACGTTACATAGAAGGAACCCAAACAGGTTTAATTGCTCAAGAAGTTGAAACAGTATTCCCAGAATGGGTAAGCACTAAACATGGCTTTAAAGCAGTGTCATATAATTTAGAACTTCAAATGAGGTTAACCAAAGCTATCCAAGAACTCTACGCTTCCACCTCTCCATTAACCAGTAACATCTTTGTAACAAGCGACGGCAACATCAGCATCGGCTCCACCACTCCAATGTATAAACTCTCTGTAGATGGTGATATAGCAGCAACATCATTCATCAACATCTCTACTGCATCAAGTAAAAAAGACATAGAGTATCTAGATAGTACAGATGATCAAAGCATATTAAACAAAATAAAGGATATTAAGGTAGCCACATACAATTACATAGGAGAAGAATGTAATTCAGTAACTAGTAATTCAGTAATTACCGAATTACCCAGTTACCAAGTTACTGGTTGTAAAAACAGACTCGGATTAATCGCAGAAGAGTCACCACAAGAAATTCTCTCCATCTCTGGTAAAGGAGTAGACATATACAAACTATCCACCTTCATACTGGCTGGTGTTAAAGCACAGCAGATACAGATAGAGAAGCTAGCTACAAGAGTAGCTAGTCTAGAAAATAGAGAGTGGAATGTGGAGGGTAGTAATTCACCATCTAACAATCTACTTTCTAATATCTACTCTCTACCTTCTACTATCTATACGGTCGCGAAGACGACGTTGGCGAACATTGTGAGCTCTGTGGGTGATTGGGCGAATGCGGTTTTGGCCGATACAACTAAATTAAAAGTTTCTATCGAAAACGAAAACGAAATTAAATACGAAACTTATGGCGTAGATTCAACTCGCAAAGAAATTACGGCTTCTGGCAAAGCGCAACTTATTTTTAAAGCAGATTCAAACGGCGAAATTGTTAATGCCAGAATAAAATTCGACGAAAGTTTTAGCAGTGTAATTACAAATGCCGACGAGTTAAGAATTATTATTACACCTGCCGGCAAAGTAAACGGCACGCTTTATGTTAATGATCGTTCCATTTATGGTTTTGAGGTTCGTGAAGCCGGCGCGCAAGACAATGGTGCATGGTTTGATTGGATGGTAGTGGCGAGGAAGAAAGGAGGGGAAGACGCAGTGATAAGTCCAATAAGTCCTATAGGACCTATAGCGCCAGAAGAACCGATGGATTCGCCAAGCTCACCACCTTCGGCGCCTGTAGTGGAGGAAGTTTTGCCAATTCCACCAGCGGAAGAAATTGCGCCAATAATTGTACCTGCCGAAGAAACTGTTCCTGTGCCTACGGAAGAGGTCGCGCCAGTACCTGCGGAAGAAATTTTGCCCGCAACAGAAGAACCAATTAACCCATAAGTCTTATAGGACCAACCCTCCAAAGGCGGGCAGGTAAGACCTATTATGCAAAATCAAAATAACAATTTAATTCCAGCGCACGGTGGTTATAGAGATTTAAAATCGTATCAAACCAGCGAATTGGTTTATGATTTAACGGTAGAATTTTGTAAACTTTATTTGTCTTATAAGACGAATATGTCCTATAGGACAAATGACCAGATGATTCAGGCGGCGCGGAGTGGCAAGCAAAATATTGCCGAGGGATCGCAGGCTTCGGGAACTTCTAAAAAAACAGAAATAAAATTAGTTAGTGTAGCTCGCGCTAGTTTGGAAGAATTGTTGCTGGATTACGAAGATTTTTTGCGACAAAGAAAATTGTTATTGTGGCGCAAAGAGGATTCGCAAGTGCGCGAGATACGCGCACTTGCTTATAGGACTGATAAGACCTATAGGACATATGAGACCTATCTTAAAAACCCAGAAACTGCTGCTAATACAATTATATGCTTAATCCATCAAGCTAATTACTTGCTAGATAAACAACTAGCTAGTTTGGGAAAAAAATTCTTAGAAGAAGGCGGTTTTACGGAGAGGCTTTATAAAGAAAGAACGAAAAATAGGTCTTATAAGACCGATGAGACCTATAGAGTTTAATCCACAGTTGGTTAAAATAAAATCGGTGCTAGAATAATACAATATTGCTGTTAGGTTACCCGATATATTGCCGATCAAACCCGATCCCAGTAACGCATACGAATGTACGTTACTGGGCTTAGTGGGACAAGTTGACAATTAATTTATATATTAATTAGATAATCATTTAACAAGTAAAAATATGGAGATTTCACCAAATATATTAAAAGAACTAGAAGAAAAAAAGGCTAGACTCATTCAAACAGATTTCATGCAGGTTGCATCAAATACGCCCATGGTGGCAACAGAAGAAAAAGTTTATAATTTTCCGCCACTGATGCCCCTTATGATAGAAGCCGATCCTCACAAAAAAAGCGGTGGCGAAATGTTTTTCGATTTTTTAGCCAAGATTGCAGTGTATGCTTCCATATTTTTAACTCCACTTTTGTTTTTTAGTTCTTCCGATATTATAAATTTGCCAAAGCAGTTTTTACTCTCTACTTTGGCTTTAGTTGGTTTAGTTTCTTGGATAGGTAAAACTGTGGCTTCGGGCAGATTTGTTTGGCGCAAAAATATTATTTTATGGCCGTTGCTTTTAGTAACTTTAA
>JAUYOU010000046.1 GCA_030697855.1 bacterium | reverse complement strand
TTACAATAACAAAACCGACCAGTCTGACTGGTCGGTTGTTTTAATCTTGTTTAATCCAGTTGGCAAGAGCAACTAATACTGAAGAGCTTTCAACTTGTTTCTGGTTTTCTAAAGCCAGCAAGCGTTCAGTTTGGGCTTCTTGTTCTAAAGCGGTTAATTCCGAATGGATTTTTTCTGCTCCCCTAACCCAGCGTTCACTGCCAGGCTGTACATACACCCCTTTCATTTTTCTAAAGGTGGTGTACTTTTCTTTGTACATAGGTTTTTCCAATAGTTGGTTCATGTCAACGAACCAGTCCAATTTGGTTTTATACTTTCGCCACAATTTATGACCGGGCTTTACACCAATACCGCTGCAGTTATTGTCGTGGCAACGCAGGCCCATATTGCTTTCTACGAAGCTAATGGCCAAAGCGCGTTTCCATTGGGGCTGTAATACAATTTCGTCACTATATTCAGCCAATGGAGATTTGTACTTTATAAGGTACTGTTCCAATTTAATAACTAGCGGATCGTTTTCTATAACTTCGCTAAAAGCTAAAGAATTCAAAGGGGTAGTAAATTCGGTCTTAATACTTTGGTTTTTGATTTCAAAAACTAACGGCTGATTTTCTGCCTCGGTCTGTAGGCTGGCGCCTAAACCAATTTCCGGGTAAACCAAGGAAATTAGCGAGACTAAAATAGCAAATACTATTTTTTTCTCTGTAGACTCAAGGGTTAAAAGAGCTGTCATTTTTTAAATCAAACTCCTTTCTTCCTTAAGAGAATAGTTTATTAAAGAACTAGAGACCTAAAAAAAGTTACTAATATGCGGTTTTAACCCCGCACCAATTTTGGCTAATATTGTTATGCAGAACAACAATATTTGATAGAACAAAATAACAGTTACCTGATTATCATCACTAGTTAAAATTGGTGCGGGGTAAACAAAAAAGCGCCTATTAGCACTTTTGGTAAGTATAGACCATTTTGACCCCAAAATCAAGGCTTTTTTGCCGTTTT
>JAUYOU010000045.1 GCA_030697855.1 bacterium | reverse complement strand
ACAGCGTCGTCCAGACCGGACCGAACACCCATGCCGGAGGATTGAGAGCTGGTTTAACAATCCCTGCATACCAGCTTAGTCCTGAGCCTGTCGAAGGGCCGGCAATGGACGGTGTCGTAAACACCGAGCCGATAATGCCGGCAAGCTCGGAAACTACGATGGCGATGATAAGTTTGAATGTGTTGTTGATTTTCATCCTTATTTCCTTTTAGAATCAGCCCAAAGCGACAATATACCCAAGGCTAAAAAGAGTGCCACCTCTATCCAATTCTGTTTTTGAAACGCATTGAAAAGCGCTGTTCCAAAAAAGATTATAAATATCGCAAGACTGGTAAATTTATATTTTTCCATATTCATATTTTAATTAAATAAATTCATTGCGCGCAAGTGGCGTAATATCTTGCCATACTTCTCGCGCCGCAGGCGTTGAAATAATAGCCTTCCGTAAATCCTCTGGCACTTGGTGAATCTTAGAATTTATTCTGCTCTTTTTCATTGATTATACATTTTCCCAATCTTTATTAGAAACACCAGCTTGTCGTAAAATCTGGGCAACTAATTGTTTAGATATATCACTTCTATGTGGGTTAGGAATATGAATTTTAAATTCTCCCTTAACCATAAACAAATGACGGCCACCTGAATAGGGGCCATCAAAACCAAGTCGCCTAAAATTTTTAACTAAATTTCTCCAAGAAATACTCTTAGGCATTTCTTACTAGTTCCCGTTTATCTACTTTAAAACTAAACCCTGGAACCTTTTCTTGGTTTCTAACTTTTAAAAACAACCAATCTTCCAAAACTTCTTGAAGTTCTTTTTTACAATCCTTTAAATTCTTAGCATTCGCCCACACCCCCTTTAAACCAGAAATCTCGCCAAAGTATGTGCCATCTTTGATTTTCTTGTATTTCGCTAACTTAAGTTTTCCTAAAATAAACTCGGTAAGCATATTAAATATATACCATAAAAATATGCCCCTGCAAAGGTTTTACTTATTCAGATTTTGTGCTACTTTTTAAGATAATTGCGGGATCATTGTTTGATTCTCGCAAGACAAAATGCGGGATCGTCTAATGGTAGGACACATCCCTCTGGAGGATGGTATCTTGGTTCGAATCCAGGTCCCGCAGCAAATTTAAAATTAACCAAATCTATTGAAGTTCCACTTCAATAGATTTTAACAAAAAAACAAAAATGACACTTTCAACCACACCAAACATAGAAGGAAAAAAGATAACTCAATATTTAGGAGTAGTTACCGGCGAAGCCATAATGGGTGCAAATATTTTTAAAGATTTATTTGCCGGAATCCGCGATATCGTAGGCGGACGTTCTGCTACATACGAAAAAGAACTTCAAAAAGCAAAGGAGCTTGCTTTGCAAGATATAAAAAACAAAGCCGAACAACTTGGCGCCAATGCTGTTGTTGGCATAGATTTGGATTACGAAACAATGGGTGCTAACGGAGGGATGTTAATGGTAAGCGTAAGTGGCACAGCTGTGACGCTTGAATAATCCAAACCTAGCAAGGCCGACCCTTGCTAGGTTAAAAATATGAAATTACTACTTACTTCCGTCGGCTGGTGGAAAAATCCAGAAATAGGTAAAGAATTTTTAAAATTAGTTAATAAAGAACCTTCAAAAATAAAGGTGTTTTTAGCAATAACTCCAACTAAATACCTAGAACAAAATGAATATATTTTAAGACAGTTCAAACAGTTTAA
>JAUYOU010000041.1 GCA_030697855.1 bacterium | reverse complement strand
GAACCTGCAGAAAAAGCATCGAATTTCAGTAGAGGAAGATTACTACCATCTGCTGTAAAAAATATTTTGTTAAAAACCCAAATAGTAGCCGTGGCTAATAAAACAACCAAAATTGCTAAGCACCAATAACTTTTAGAGCTTTTCCCCATGTTTAAATTTTAGCACAATTTTTTTTCGAATTACTGCTTCGCTCCTGCAAGGAGGAGCTTTTACATCCTCCCTCTTTGTAATTAGATCGAACCTCCTTGAAATCGCTCAGCAGCAATTCGGAGGTCTTGGTTACAAACTATCCCTCCTCTCGTAGCATCCATGGAGAAGACTATTTATACAATAAAGAGGCTCCATGTCGCTACGAGGAGGGATAGTTAAAGAGGTTTTGCTTAATATGCCCAAAAGTGTTAATATAGTGGTATAAATGAGCAATTTTTTTAGAGAAACAGGGGATTTTTTGTGGGAGACAATCAAAATAGTGGTTGTTTCTTTGCTTATTATTCTGCCGATTCGTTTTTTTATAATCCAGCCATTTTTTGTGCGCGGTGAATCCATGCACCCTTCTTTTGGTGATAAGGATTATTTAATAATAGACGAACTATCTTATAGGTTTAATAATCCACAAAGAGGCGAGGTTATTGTGTTTAGATTTCCACAAGATCCTAGCCAGTATTATATAAAACGCATAGTTGGTATGCCTGAAGAAACGGTGGAGGTAAAAGATGGCAAGGTTATTATTTATAACCGAGACAATCCTTTGGGTATGGAATTACGCGAAAAATATTTAGAAGAAGATACGTCGGGAGATATGAAAATTAAGTTAGACGATAATGAATACTTTGTTTTAGGAGATAACCGTGATGCTTCTTCGGATTCACGCAGATGGGGGCCACTTTATAAACATTTAATAGTGGGTAAGGCTTGGTTTAGAGTTTGGCCAGTAAGCAATGCTGGTACAATTCAGGGTCCGATATATTAATTAAATAATCAGCTTCATTAGCTTTCAGCTTCATTAGATTAAGATACTTGATGAAGCTAACGAAGCTAACGAAGCTAAAAGCTAACTTGGCGAAGCAACTATTATCAACTCCAACAGGAATGCACGATATTTTACCCGATGATTTACTTTATTGGGAAAAAATAAGGCGCGTGACTTTCGATATGGCCGAATTCTATGATTTTGGTTTTGTTCAAACTCCGATTTTAGAAAATCAAGCTGTTTTTGAAAAAAGTTTAGGTGTAACCAGTGATGTAGTAGAAAAAGAAATGTTTACGCTTAAAACCAAGGGCGGCGACGAATTAGCTTTACGCCCAGAAAATACTGCTCCAATAATGCGCGCTTATTTAGAACATGGTTGGGAATCTTTACCGCAACCTGTAAAAGCTTTTTATATGGGGCCAATGTTTAGACACGAAAGCCCTCAAGCTGGAAGATTTAGACAGTTTCACCAGCTGGGTTTTGAGGTTATTGGTTCGGAAGATGCTGTAATTGATGCGCAAATGATTCAAATAGTTATGAGTTTGTTGGCTGATTTTGGTTTAAAAAATATGGTTTGCGAAGTTAATAGCTTAGGAGATAAAGTTTGCCGAGTTAAATACAAACAAGCTCTTAAAGATTTTTTGCGAAACAATCTTAAAAAGATGTGTTCTAATTGCCAAAGAAGATCGAAAGTAAATCCTTTAAGAATTTTGGATTGCAAAGAAGAAGGATGTAAGGAAATTATCGCAAAAGCTCCGCAGATTCTAGATTTTATTTGTGATGATTGCAGAAACCACTTTAAAAAATTATTGGAATTTTTAGATGAACTTGGTATTCCTTATAATTTAAACCCGAACTTGGTTAGAGGTTTGGATTATTACAACAGAACAGTTTTTGAAATATATATAGAAGAAAAAAGAGGTTCACAATCGGCTTTGGCTTCGGGTGGCCGTTACGACGGACTTGCCGAAATGCTTGGTGGTAAAACTACACCAGCCATTGGCTTTGCAGCGGGCATGGAAAGAATAATTATAGAAATGAAAGAAGCAAAAGCCAGAATCCCTTCTTGGCCACAATATAAATTGTTTTTGGTACAACTTGGCGATTTAGCCAAAAAGAAAAGCCTTAAGATTTTAGAAGAATTTAGAAAAGAAGGTGTTTTAATGGCTGAATCTTTAAGCAAGCATTCTATAAAATCCCAAATGAAAAACGCCGATAAACTTGGTGTTAAACTAACCTTAATTTTAGGGCAAAAAGAAGCGCTAGATAACGAAATTATTATTCGTGATATGACCTCGGGTGTTCAAGAAACTGTGCCGTTGGCTAAACTAATGGCAGAAGTTAAAAGGAGATTAAAAAGCTAGAGTGTAGCCACTAGGGTTTAAGATGTAGGAATTACGAGAGCACAAGGAAGTGCTCTCGTTTTTATTTTGACTTTTGTAGATACCACTGTTAACTTGTGGTTATAACCTTAACAAAAGGAGGTTGGTATGAGTTCTCAAGTAGGGAAAGACTCTAATTTTTCGACTAAGCTGACCGGAGCCGTGCTCCTCATTTTGGGGCTCTGGTATGCTACGGTCAACTGGATAATTCCCTGGTGGAATGGAGGCTGACTATATGGTCAGTCCCTCAGCTAGCAATAGGTCGGCGCCATAAAACGCCGGCCTTTTTATTTAGGTGTTAGACATCCAGTGTTTAACATTAGTAATTTCTTTGACTCATGTTATTTTTTGTTTTACTATCTATAAATGGATTGCCTCTTTTGCAAAATATCGAAACATGAGGTATCATCGGACATCGTAGCTGAAGATGAGACAACGATAGTTTTTAAAGATATTCAGCCTAAAGCCGAAACGCATTTGTTGATTGTGCCCAAAAAGCA
>JAUYOU010000031.1 GCA_030697855.1 bacterium | reverse complement strand
AAACTCTTTGATGCTATGAGTTTCACCTGTAGCAATTACAAAATCATCAGGTCTTTTTTGTTGAAGCATTAGCCACATCGCTTCAACATATTCAGGCGCATAACCCCAGTCGCGTTTGGCGCTTAAATTCCCAAGATATAATTTATCTTGAAGACCGGCTTTTATTTGCGCTACCCCTTGAACGATTTTTTTAGTTACAAAGTTCTCTCCACGTCGAGACGATTCATGATTAAATAAAATGCCACAGGAAATAAATAAGCCATACGCGTCGCGATAACGGCAAGCAGTTTCGTGGGCAAAAACCTTGGCGATGCCATAAGGGCTTTGAGCATTAAAAGGTGTTTTTTCATTTTGAGGCGTTTCTTTTACTTTGCCAAACATTTCTGAAGATGATGCTTGATAAAACTTGGCGTCTGGTGTATATCGCCTCATTGCTTCAAACATTCTTAATGTTCCTAAACCGGTTACGTCAGCCGTGTACTCCGGAACATCAAAACTAACCCGCACATGCGATTGAGCCCCTAAATTATAAATTTCGTTTGGCTCTGTTTTCGCGAAAATTCCATTTATAGAGCCGGAGTCAGACAAATCACCATAATGTAAAAATAACTTTTCGTCTTTGTGCGGATAATGTAAAAGGTGCTTGATTCTTTCTATATTAAATGTGCTCGCGCGCCGCACCAAGCCGTGAACAAAATAACCTTTTTTTAACAAAAATTCAGCAAGATACGAGCCGTCTTGTCCGCTTATTCCCGTAATTAAAGCGGTTTTCTTGCCATTTTTCATATCTCATATTGTAACAGTTAAAGAAATAAAAATCAAAAAACCTCCGCTTATAATAGCGAAGGTGTATAAATATTTTTAAAATTTTATAATCCCTCTAATAAGATTCCCGTCCTTCAAATCCCTAATTCCGTTGTTAATTCCATTAAAATTATAAGATCCGGTAATAAGTTTTTCTACTGGGAACCGCCCTTCTAAATGCTCTTTTGCATAAAAAGGAATATCTTTATCAAGAAAACATTCGCCACCCCACGTACCTAACAATTTCTTGCCTCTTACAAGACCGAAAGGATCTATAGAAATATTTTCACCAGGCTTCAAGTTTCCGGCAATTATTGCAGTACCATTACTGTTAAGGCACTCAAAAGTCATTTCCATTGCTAATTTATTGCCGCTACATTCAATAGCAAAGTCAAAAAAGTTACGATAGCGAAATTTATTGAAATGAAAAGCTTCAATTTTAAAATTCTCTGATACCCATTGCAACTTCCATTCTAAAACATCAAAAGCGATACAATGAATTCCTAAGGCATTTGCTCTCATTAAAGCGCTCGCGCCAATGCCTCCAATGCCAAATACCGCAAGTTTTTGACCTGGCTTAATGCCAAAATGATCAATGACTCCAGCGCCAGTTGGCACAGCGCATCCCAGTAAAGCTGCCGCCCTAGTATTAACTTCTTCAGAGATACTGACAACTTTATTTTCAGAAACTATCGCGTATTCACAAAAAGTAGAACAAGTACCAGCGTTAACCATGCCTTTAGCACTTTTATATTTAACCGGTTGGGCTGTTAACCCAGAACCATTAATCCAACTGCAAACCACATAATCAGTTGCTTTAACCTTAGTAACGCCACTTCCAACTTCCATGACAATTGCTGAAGCTTCATGACCCGTAAGATGCGGAATAAATTCCGCCCCCTTACGGCCATCAATCTCATTAATATTACTTCGACACAAGCCGCTATATAAAACTTCTACTAGAACCTGCCCCTTTTTTAATTTAGGAACTTCTAATTCTTCAATTTTTAGTGGCCCGCCAATATTTCTTAAAACTGCCGCCTTCATTTTCATATCAGATCCTTACGGTATAAACCAGTAATAATCGCCGGTGTAACCGACCTCTTTAAAGAGTTCAATCCACTCATCAACGCTTAAAATTGTTCGTCCGGTAATGTTCCACTTGCGCATTCGGTTTTCTTCTTTCGCGTTTCTATAAGAATCTACAACTAAAAAAGCATGCTTTTTCTTAACCCGCTCAATTTCCGCAATAGCCCGCTTACAATCTAGAAGTTCAAGATTATGAACAGTGTTTATAGAAACTACAAGATCAAACGAGCGGTCAGGAAAAGGAAGATTTTTAGCGTTAGCCAATGCTAAAAAAGGTTTAACATCATATGCAGCGTGACTTAAAGCATATGAAGAAACATCAACTCCGGCAACTTTAATTCCAGCAATAACCCATCGAAAATCTAAAAGCATAAAACCTTTAGCGCAGCCAACATCTAAAACAGAACCACAGGAATCTAAACTGTAATAATCTCTGAACTTTTTAACCACCTTTATCCATCGACCATCATAATAATAACCACCATAACCATACAATCTGTCTCCGTCAAAAAATTCTTTACCAAATTCACGAGCAGTCTCTCTTTGATCTGTAGTTAAATTTTTAAAACGCCATTCAACGTCTCTTTTAGGATTAGGATAAAGTGCAAGAAGGTTTACCTCGGGCATGTCTTTTTCCCTTTCTCATCTAACGTTGTTTTAACTAAATTTTAAACGAACGGGTAATGATGTAATGATTTAAAACATAAAATAACAAGAAAAGCAAATAAATTTTTTTACTCTTTATGTATATACTCAAGGGGGCTTCCTACAATCTCAACCCAGTTATCATGTATCCAATTGACTACCTCCTTTATACCAACATCCAAGGAAATTTTTGGTTTCCAACTAAGCTCTTTTATTGCCTTATCGCAATTTAGATCATAAACAAAATCCGGATTTCTTTCAGCGCTAAATTCAACTGAATTTTTAAAATCAATTTTAACTGTATCACAAACCTTCTCAACTAAATTTTTAATAGGTAATGGTTTAGAAGAAAGGTGATACACATCGCCCTCACGTCCTTTTAGCATTACTTTATATATTCCATCAACTACATCGTTTATATGGACAAAAGATCTCATAACTTCTCCACCGTTATGAAGCGGAATCTTCCATCCTTTTTTAATATAAATAACAGATCGGGGTATTATGCGATATAGTTGCTGATGAATGCCGTATACGTTTGTTGACCGCACAAAGGAAACTGGAAAATTATACTTTTTAAAAAGAGCTGATAAAAATAAATCACCCGCGGCTTTAGAAGCAGCGTAAGGGGATGTAGGATTATAATAAGTTACATTTTCTTTAAAATTTTCACAAGGACCATAAACCTCCGGAGTGGAAACCTGGATATATTTTTT
>JAUYOU010000029.1 GCA_030697855.1 bacterium | reverse complement strand
AGTTTCTTAATCCGCATAGGCGGTTTTGGACACGGTAAATAGTTTCTATAACAAAAAATCCCCCGACTATCAGTCGGGGGATTTAACATCAAGGTTTAACCTTGATGTGATTATTTATATAACTTCGGAGCGATTTCTCTAAAGTAGTTTGAATTTTTTTGAGAAGCCTTAATACAGCTGGCGCAAACCTTTATTCTTTTACTTACGCCAATCCTAACCCATTGTAGGTTGGGGTGCTGCTTTTGTTTTACGGTTGGATTATAATGACCACGTAGCAATACGCGCTTTATTCTAAATCCACTAGTTTTCTTACATGTTGGGCAAACCATATGATAAAATTTATAGAACCTAATTTAACACATATATTAAAATGGATCAAACCTTGCTTCTAATATTCAACCTGGCTGTGCTTATTATGTCGGTAGTAGTACACGAGGTATCGCACGGCCTAATGGCTAAAAAGTTGGGCGATAACACTGCAAAAGATCTGGGCAGGTTAAGTTTTAATCCTTTAAAGCATTTAGATTTTATGGGTTCTTTTTTGGTGCCATTAATTTCTTATATTGGAGGTGGCTTTATTTTTGGTTGGGCTAAACCTGTGCCTTATAATCCTTATAATATTAAAAACCAAAAATGGGGACCGGCTATGGTGGCGGGTATTGGCCCTATATCAAATTTTACTATAGCTTTGGCTTTTGGTTTGGCTTTAAGGTTTATTCCCGCAATACCAGCCGCAACAGCTATCGCCATTTCGCTTATAGTTTATATAAACATTCTTTTGGGAGTTTTCAATTTAGTGCCTATACCGCCATTGGACGGATCTAAAATCTTAGCCGCTGTTTTGCCTTATAAATACGAAAGGCAACTTAATATGCTGGAACGTTACGGCATGTTTTTGGTTCTTATTTTTATATTTTTTATATTCCCATTAATTACGCCAATAATCCCCATCATTTTCCGCTTTATAACAGGGTTTCCGTTAATAGGGTAGATGGGGTAGACAAGCCTTATGGATTCGTCTATAATGATCTCAGTTTTAAATCTTTAGTATTTTGATTGCACCAAGGTCAGACCTTGATTTCAAGGGCTGGCTTTTATAATCAATGCCCCGTAGTAGAATTTCCGAAAAGCTTTCTTAAAAGAAAGCTGAAAGATTAAATCGAAAATTCACTAGCGGGGTTGCAATTTGTAGCTACGTGCTACGCTTGTAGACAAATTATGCCGACAATAAATCAGTTAATAAAAAAGAATAGAAAAACAGC
Organism: bacterium; assembly: GCA_030697855.1. Lineage (GTDB taxonomy): Bacteria > Patescibacteriota > Minisyncoccia > JACQLN01 > JACQLN01 > JACQLN01. The sequence continues at coordinate 2,939 of JAUYOU010000029.1, read as the reverse complement.
TAAGCGCAAATCAAAATCTCCAGCGCTTACTTTTGCATTTAACAGTTTAAAAAATAGATATTCGTCTTTTAATTCTCCTTTTAAAAGAGGTGTTTGTATTTCGGTTAGAACAATGACTCCTAAAAAGCCTAACTCGGCTTTGCGTAAAATTGCTCGTGTAAGGTTATCTAACGGTATGGAAGTTACGGCTTATATCCCTGGTATCGGCCACAACCTGCAAGAACACTCGGTTATTATGTTGCGTGGAGGCAGAGTAAAAGATTTGCCCGGTATTCGTTACCACATAGTTCGTGGTGTTTTGGATACTACTGGTGTAGAAGGCAGAATGCAAAGAAGGTCTAAGTATGGTGCTAAATTGCCTAAGTAAGAAGCTTCCTAGCTTCTTAGCTTTCTAGGATTCCTAAAAAGCTAGCAGGCTAAAAAGCTAAAAGCATAATTTATGCGAAGAAAAATAAACATTAAACGCGACATTAAACCAGACATTAAATATGGCAGTGTTTTAGTTTCTCAATTTATAAATAAAATAATGCAGGACGGTGAAAAGCGTGTAGCCGAAAAGATTTTTTATACGGCTTTAGCTAATGTAGAAAAAAAAGAAAATAAACCCGGTTTAGAAATTTTTGAAACAGCCGTTAAAAATGTAATGCCTCATTTGGAAGTTAAGTCTCGCCGTATTGGCGGAGCTAATTATCAAGTTCCTCGCGAAGTTCGAGGTGAGCGAAAATTAACTTTGGCTATGCGTTGGATGGTTATGGCGGCACGAGCAGGCAAAGGAAAATCTATAGATAAAAAATTAGCAGAAGAAATTATTTTGGCCTCCAAGAACGAAGGCAATGCTATAAGAAAAAGAAACGATACTCATCGTATGGCTGAAGCAAACAAAGCTTTCGCTCACTTTTCTTGGTAGAATAAAACAAAAAATCAGCTTCACTAGCTTCATTAGCTTGTTAGATCTAAATCTAAAAACTAAAGAAGCTAAAAGCTAAAAGCTAGTATATGACTCGAGACTACCCAATCGAAAGAACAAGAGACATAGGCATAGTTGCTCACATCGATGCCGGAAAAACAACTGTTTCCGAGCGTGTTTTATTTTATACAGGTGTTTCTCATAAAATTGGCGAAGTTCACGAAGGCGAAGCCATTATGGACTGGATGGAACAGGAACAAGAACGCGGTATTACTATTACTGCGGCTGCTACAACTTGTTTTTGGACTCCAAGCGAAGATATCTCCGCTGGTTTTAAAGGTAAGGGTAAAGAAATGCGTATCAATATTATAGATACGCCAGGGCACGTAGATTTTACTGTAGAAGTAGAAAGATCCCTCCGCGTTTTAGACGGCGCTGTTGTTGTGTTCGATGGTGTGGCTGGCGTAGAACCTCAATCCGAAACTGTTTGGCGCCAAGCCGATAAATATAAAGTTCCTAGAGTTTGTTTTATTAACAAGCTAGACCGTATGGGAGCTTCCTTTGAACGTTCCTATGCTTCTATTTTAGAAAGATTAACCGACAAAGCTGTAAGAGCGCAGTTACCTATTGGCTTAGAAGAAAACTTTGAAGGCATTATAGACCTCATGAAAATGAAGGCTTATAGTTTTGAAGGCGAACACGGCGAAAAAATTGTAGAAATCGAAATTCCAGAAAACCTAAAAGCTGATGCAGAAAAATATCATGCTGAACTTGTAGAAAAGATTGTCGAAACCGACGACGCTTTAATGGAACGATATTTGGCTGGTGAAAAACCAAATTTAGCCGAATTAAGAAAAACCTTACGTGCGGCTACAATTGCTGGAAAAATTATTCCTGTACTTACAGGTTCCGCTTTAAAAAATAAAGGTGTGCAGTTTATGTTGGATGCCGTTTTATATTACTTACCTAGCCCATCCGATTTGCCTCCAGTAAAAGGTATTAATCCAAAAACCAACGCCGAAGAAGTTCGTGAAGCCAAAGACGAAGCTTCCTTTTCTGGTTTGGCTTTTAAAGTGGCCACCGATCCTTTCGTGGGGCAATTAACTTTCTTTAGAGTTTATTCCGGAAAATTAGAATCTGGTTCCTATGTTTTGAATGTAAATAAAAATCAAAAAGAAAGAATCGGTCGTATTTTAAGAATGCATGCTAACCACCGCGAAGAAGTTAAGGAAATTTTTGCGGGTGAAATTGGTGCCGCCGTTGGTTTAAAATATACCAGAACAGGTGATACTCTTTCTTCTGAAGATGATCCAATAATTTTAGAACAAATTGTTTTCCCAGAACCTGTTATTTCTGTTCGTATCGAACCTAAAACAAAAGCCGACCAAGAAAAAATGGGTTTGGCGTTGCATCGCTTGGCCGATGAAGATCCAACATTCAGAATAAAAGGTGACGAAGAAACTGGTGATACTTTAATTGCTGGTATGGGCGAATTGCATTTGGAAATTATTGTCGACCGTATGAAGCGAGAATTTAAAGTAGAGGCCAATGTTGGTCGCCCTCAAGTTGCTTACAAAGAAACTGTAAAAATAGAAGCCGAGGCGGAAGGAAAATATATTCGTCAATCTGGTGGTAAGGGGCAGTATGGTCATGTTCGTTTAAGAGTTGAACCTTTAGAGCGTGGTAAGGGCTTTGAATTTGTTAATGCTATTAAAGGAGGTGCTATTCCTCAAGAATTTATTCCAGCTGTAGAAAAGGGTATTAAAGAATCAAAAGATAAAGGTGTTGTAGCTGGCTATCCAGTTGTAGATGTTAAGGTTACGCTTTACGATGGTTCTTACCACGATGTAGACTCTTCGGAAATGGCGTTTAAAATTGCGGGCAGTATGGCTTTCCAAGAAGGCGCTAAAAGAGCTTCCCCAATTATTTTGGAACCTATTATGAAAGTAGAAGTTATTGTTCCAGAAAAGTTTTTGGGCGAAGTTACCGGCGACCTATCTTCTAAACGTGCTCGTATCGAACAAATGACTGC
>JAUYOU010000020.1 GCA_030697855.1 bacterium | reverse complement strand
GAACATCAAGATAAGTTGTTTAAACTCGCCTCAAATTATATGATTACAGAATTAAAGCGTATGGTCGAGGCAGTGTCTGCCAAACCGGACGATACAAAAATAAACCCCGAGATGTTTGCTGATCTGATTGTTCGGGTGTTTCATGGTGAGATCTCTTCGAGTGGTGCCCAAGTTGTTTTAAAAGAAATGTTTCAGACTGGTTTAAGTCCGGAAAAAATAATTAAAGAGAAGGATTTGGGTCAGGTGTCTAATGCGGGTGAATTGGAGATGGCAGTGGATAAGACAATTGAAAATAATAGCCAAGCAGTAGAGGATTATAAAAAAGGAAAAGAGGCTTCACTTAAATTTTTGATCGGCATGGTGATGCGCGAATCAAAAGGCAAGGCCAACCCTCAAGTGGTCGAAGAAATATTAAAGGATAAATTAAAATGATTAAAAAACTTTTTGCAAAATTGGTAAATTGGGAAAGCGTCAGAGGTCAACATAAGCCTTCGGCGGAGGAAGTATTCAGAAGAGAACAGGTGGCCGAAAGCAACATTGCGCGTGAAAGGGAAGAACAGCATAGGCAAAATAAACAGGAAGAAGGTTGGGAAGAAGTTAAACTTCCTGATGGGACTGAAAGAAGTTCGAAATAAGTTTCTCAGTATCACCCCTGCTTTTTATCCAGTGGATTTCTTTGTTTCTCTTGAACCAGGTCATTTGGCGTTTGGAGTATTTAGTTATATCTCGGAGCAGATTTTTGTATTCTTCGGAATTTTTGAATTTTAAACTACGCCTAATGTCAAAAGTGTCAAAAGCTCGGTTTTTGACACTTTGGTTTAACCATTTTGATACCCACCTGTATTCGAGTCCAAAATCGTTCAAACGCTTTTTGCTTACGCCACGAGCCAGTAGTTTTTTCACTTCTTTAATCATTCCTTGCCCTAACCTCTTATTTAAGCGTTCTTTAATTCTTTTTTCTAGGTTTTTAGGTTTTAATCCCAGCCACAAAACATCATATTTAGTATTAAGTGTCTCGTACTTAGTATTAAGAGCAGGAACCTTACCTATTGAATCAATAATTTCTAAAGCACGAATAAGACGGACTTTGTTGTAGCGATCGATAGTTTTTGCTCG
>JAUYOU010000084.1 GCA_030697855.1 bacterium | reverse complement strand
ATGGTCTCTTCCAAGCGCTTTCCAATAAAACTTTTTATTTCTTTTCTTAAAGACTCATCAGCAGAAGGCAACGTTGTTAATAATGCTTTATGTCCTAATGATTCAGCAATGTTTTTTTGAAAATCTATTAGTTTTTGAATTTCTTTTTGCGCAGTTTCAAAAGCCGAAAGTAAATCTTCTTCGGTTACTTCGTTCGAGCGACACTCTATCATGTTTACTAGTTTTTCTGGGCCGGAAACTACTAAGTCTAGGTCGCTCTTAGTGCGCTCAACATAGGTAGGATTTACTACTATTTTTTTATTTTCATCTCTGCTTACTCTTACCGCGCCAACCGGTCCGTTCCAAGGGATGCCAGAAATTAATATAGCCGTAGAACCTGCGATTATGGCGGGTACATCTGCATCATTTTCTCCATCAAAAGATAAAACGGTTAAAATAAGTTGAACTTCGTTTCTTAGTCTGTGGTTAAAAAGTGGGCGCAAGGTTCTATCGGCTAAGCGAGCGGTTAAAATAGCCTCATCTGTGGGCCTACCTTCTCTTTTTGCCCACTTAGAAGCTTTAATTTTTCCGGCAGCATAAAATCTTTCATCAAAATCTACTGTTAGTGGAAAATAGTCTATGCCACTTCTTTCATTTTTAGACATAACCACAGTAGCTAAAACAACAGTTTCTCCATAAGTTACTGTTACGGCACCACTGGCTTGCATGGCCCAATGACCCGTTTCCACAATTAATTTCTTTGAACCAATTTCGGTTTCAAATCTTTTTTTATTGTTCATTTGTATTGTCGGCCGACAATACAATCAAGGCTCGAATATATCCTTATATTTCCAAGCTAAAGAAACATAAGGATAAACTCGCTTTCCGATTGTTCGTCGGCTTTATTTGTTATTTTTGCCTAATAAGTATTGCTCGTTGATTCCTAAATCAACAAAAATATCGGCCGATTCCGTTAGTTTACTAGAAGCTGTTCTTTCGAAAGCCATTACTTCAACCTGTAATCCTCGGTTAAATTTTAAGTATTCAACCAAAGGAACAAAATCTCCATCTCCGGTAACTAAAACCACGGCATCCAACTGTGCCGATAACCTTACAGCATCGACTGCCATACCTACATCCCAATCTCCTTTTTTCATTCCACCAGGAAAGATCTGAAGATCTTTAACCCTCATTTCTATGCCTAATTTCTTTAAAGCTTCGAAGAAAGATTTTTCTTCGCCGGATTCAGTTTTTATAACATAGGCAATAACTCTAACTAATTTCCTACCCGAAGTAGCTATTCGTAGGACTTCTTTAAAGTTAACTCTACTATTATATATATGCTTTGCAGAGTGATATAAGTTCTGGACGTCTATAAAAACGCCCACTCTTTGTTCTTTGTGCTTAATTGCGCTCATCTTTTACCAAATTTATAAGAGCAAAGCCTAGCTAACGCATACGAATGTACGTTACTAGGCAAAGCTCTTATTTTTTTAATCCTAACTTTTTTATTAAAGATGCGTATTTTTTCTCGTCGTTTTTAGACAAGTAATCCAAAAGAGATTTTCTATGAGAAACCATTTTAAGAAGACCTCTGCGGGAATGGTTATCCTTAGGGTTCTTCTTAAGATGTAGAGCTAAGCGCTCTATTTCTTCTGTTATTACGGCAACCTGGACACTGGCTGAACCAGTATCTTTATCGTGATCTTGATGGGACTTGATTATTTTCTCTTTTTGTTTTGTTGTAAGCATAAAACATGGGTCGGAACAGCTTAGGCTATTCCAATAAGTGCTTAATTCATTTTAATAATATTAACAGCCATTAACCTTTTTGGCAAATGGCATATTTCCTAGGGAATATATAGGTATTCACCTTGAACACCTTGTTCGTAGTTTTTAATGTATTACAAGTATATCTAAATAAATGATAAATGTGTTATATGACTTTTTTATTTACCCTCCTATACTTACTTCTTACTTTTTAATCTTATTTTTTTTTGTTCCTAATTATATTTTCCTTCTTCTATTCTCACTATCATAGTAAACTACTATACAACAATATACCTGTCTCATATCACCTACTACCTACTACCCATACTAACTAACATCTCATATTCACGCTCGAGCGTGAATATGAGATGTTAGTTAGTTATCTTGTTTTTAGTATATAGCAGATTCAATGTGTCTTATGCTAGCCTTCTTAAGATTGTGATCTATTTTTATCAAAATAGCATCTATTTGCCATTCTGTATTTATATATATTGGATTATCAGAAACGTATAATTCACACGTTCTTATCAGCTTTTTCTTTTTTGATTCTGTTAAATTATCTTCTGGATTTAATCCTGCGCCGTTTTTTAATGTTTTTACTTCAACAAATACTAATTTATTTAATCCTGTTCCTTGCGGAACATAAAAATCATCGGTATTTAATTGTGATTTATCATTATTTGTTTTACGTAGAACATTAAAAATATTGCTATATACTTTGTTCCATATAGAACTTTTATTATTTCCCTTTAAACAAATAATGTCTATTTCACCCCACTTTCTTATAAAATTTCTTTCCATTATTTTATATCCTTTGTTTTCTAAATACTTACAGGCAATATCTTCGCCTGCTTTTCCTACTTTTAGATGTTGTGGAGAATTGGGTTCTATATGGAACATAAAATACAGTGTATACTCTAATTAATTAAAGCGTCCGTTTCTAACTTAACTTTCCTCATTTTGTCGCTCGAGCGTGAAGATGAGGTTTTGGTATTGTTATGTAGTGATATAGTAATGTGGTGATAGTGTAGTAAGGTGATGTTGTTTGGTTTTAAAATAAAAATAATATGGAAAATGATAATAGGAATAGAAGTGGTTTTAATAAATTAGGACCGGCTCAGAAAAAAGTTTTAATCCTTCTTGCTGGGGGAGTAGGACTTTCTTTGGCTGGTACGCCTAAAAAATATTTTGCTGTTATTAAGAGTGTAGCAGATGAGTGGAATAAAATTAATGAGACATCTCTTAAACGAGCCATAAAATCACTTTACGAATCTAAACTTATAGAAGCCAGAGAACACGAAAATGGGTCCATGACGGTAGTGCTTTCAGATGATGGCCGTAAAAAAGCCTTAACTTACAATATGGATACAATGACCATTAAAAAACCCACCATTTGGGATAGAAAGTGGCGGCTGGTGATGTTTGATATTCCCAATAAAAGAAAAAAAGAGAGGGATGTACTAAGAAATATGCTAAAACAGCTGGGTTTTATAAAATATCAAGAAAGCGCTTTTATTTTGCCTTATGAATGCAAAAACGAGGTAGATTACGTAGTTGAATTTTTCAACTTACGCCCTCACGTGCGATTTTTAGAAATTAACAAATTTGATGATGATTTAGCTCTCAAGAATAGTTTTGGTTTGTCTTAAAAAATTAACCTTATTTAATCACTTTTTTAAACTAATCTCATTTTCTCGCTCGAGCTGGAAAATGAGAGTTGTGAATTCGGTACTGGTAGTCTGGCTAAATATTTCAAAATTAAAACTTGAACCTTTACGATTTCAAGTTTTTCTTTGGTAACAAATTTTTATTTCGGAAAACCAAGAAAAATATATTCTTTATCACAAGATGACTTAACGTAATCAATCTGTTCCTGAAGATCTACTTGGTCAACTCGAAATTCTGGAACCACCAAAGATGGCAGGACGTTTACTGAATTATAGATACAAGTTAGCTTCCGGTCCATTTTATTTATTTGCCATTGTAGTGCGAGTAAGAAACTTATGCCGAAGATTATCCAAGCGTAGATGTGTAATTTTTGCATATTTTGAAAAATGAAATTACCTATAAATCAAATAAACAATGCCACTGTTTAGTGGGCGTGCTAGGACTCGAACCTAGAACCGCAGAGGTATAAGCTCTGTGCTCTAACCAATTGAGCTACACGCCCCCACTTCGCTTTGTTGCAAAGCTTCGCGGGGCGAGCCTTACACAAGCCTTACATATGTCACTTTAACTAAAAATCCCTCCTTATTCAAGGAGGGATTTTATAGGATTATTTTTATGCTACCAATCCAGATGTGCGCATGCTTTTCATCAACTCCTCGAATTCAGTTTGTTCTATAGTTTCTTTTTCTATAAGCACAGATGCAATTTTGTTTAAAGCATTTCTTTTTTCTTTAACAATCTTCATTGCAGTTTTATAGGCTTTATCTATGAAGCTAGAAACTTCTTCGTCTATTTTTGTAGCAACGCTTTCGGAATAATTTCTGTTTTCGCCCATTTCTTTGCCTAAAAATACCAACTTTTCTCTTTCACCAAAAGTCATTGGACCCATTTTTTCCGACATGCCATATTCAGTAACAATCCTTCTGGCTAAATCGGAGGCAGTTTTTAAATCGGAATGAGGGCCGGTTGTAACATCGCCAAAGACTGTTTTTTCGGCAGCGTAGCCACCAAGTAAAGTAGCCAATTCGTCTATAAATTTATTTTTAGAATAAAAATTTATTTCTTCGGTAGGTAATTTTAATGTATAGCCACCAGCTCTTCCACGAGAAACTATAGAAATTTTATGCACCGCATCGGCATTAGAAAGGGAAGCGGCTACTAAAGCGTGGCCAGCTTCATGGAAAGCTACGATTTCTTTTTCTTTGGCAGAATAAACTTTACTGCGTCTGGCTGGGCCCATCATTACTTTTTCTATAGATTCTGTAAGTTCTGTTTGGGTTATTTCTTTTTGATTTTTACGAGCGGCTAAAATTGCGCCTTCGTTCATTAAATTGGCTAAATCGGCGCCACTAAAACCAGGGGTGCGTTCGGCTATTTTTCTTAAAACAACGTTAGATGATAAAGGTTTGCCTTCAGAATGTATTTTTAATATTTCTTCGCGATTTTTAATATCTGGTTCGTCTATAATTACGCGCCTGTCAAATCTACCTGGGCGCAATAAAGCAGGGTCTAAAATATCTGGCCTGTTGGTAGCGGCCATCACAATAATATTGGTGTCACGTTCAAAACCGTCCATTTCCACCAAAATTTGGTTTAGGGTCTGCTCACGTTCATCGTGTCCGCCACCCATACCAGCACCACGATGTCTGCCTACGGCGTCGATTTCGTCTATAAATACAATTGCTGGAGCATGTTTTTTAGCGTTGTTAAATAAATCCCTAACCCTAGAAGCACCAACACCAACAAACATTTCCACAAATTCCGAACCAGAGATATGGAAAAAAGGAACACTGGCTTCGCCGGCAACGGCGCGGGCTAACAATGTTTTGCCGGTGCCAGGGGAACCTATTAAAATTACTCCGCGAGGAATTTTAGCGCCCATACCTAAAAACTTTCCTGGGCTTTTTAAAAATTCTACAACTTCTTTTAGTTCTTCTTTGGCTTCTTCGGTACCAGCAACATTTTTAAAAGTTATTTTTTCTTTGTTTGCGTCAAATAATTTAGCCTTAGATGCACCAAAGTTAAAAGCCTGCATTTGGCCACCCTTAGCTTGGCGAAACATAAAATAAAAGAAAAGAAGGATTAAAAGAAATGGTAGTACTATAGGTAAAATGTTTATTAAAAAGTAAGCTAAACCTCCTTCGGTTTTAACCTGAATATTTATTTTCTTTATATCGTTATCGCTTACACCTAAGCTTTTTAAGCTTTCTAAAAGAGATCCAGAAGCTTCTTTATAGGCAACTGCTTTAGATTCATCGGATAGCGTTAATTCTATTTTATCTCCAGAAATTAAGGCGGTTTTAATTTCTCCAGCTTTAGCTTTTATGGCTAAATCAGATAGAGAAATAACATTTTCTTTAGCAAAAAAGGTATTAGCCCCAGAGAACAGGGATACTAAAACCATAAAAATTACCAAAGCAAAAAGTATGTTTTTTAACACGTCTTTCATATCAAAATACTAT
>JAUYOU010000083.1 GCA_030697855.1 bacterium | reverse complement strand
GGAGCTAAAGTATCGGATAAAATAGACGTGATAAAAAAATTACTCCCAAAAGTTAACCACATCCTTTTAGGTGGTGGACCCGCTAATACCTTTTTGAAGGCTAGTGGGGTAAACATCGGCGGATCTCTCTTCGAGGCAAGCGAGTTAGAAATAGCAAAAGAACTTTTGAAAAGTCACAAAATAGTAATCCCTCAAGATTCTAGCAAAACAGGCAATACTATCTTAGATATTGGTCCTAAAACCATAAAATGTTATTCGGATATAATAAAGTTCGCAGAAACTATTGTCTGGGGCGGTCCGATGGGACTATTTGAAAAGAAGAAATTTTCAATAGGGACAAAAGCTATCTGGCAAGCAATTATACGGAATAAGAAAGCTACAGTTGTAGTAGGTGGAGGAGAAACCATCGCCTCACTGAAACTAATCACTGCCGACTTTAAACTAAAAAATAAAAACATCTTTCTATCTACCGGTGGCGGAGCGATGCTTGAATTCCTTGCCGGCAAAAAACTTCCCGCACTAGTCGCCTTAAAATTACAAAGAAGATAAAAAATACAAGTATACTAAGATGAAAACGATGGGAGATTCAAAAACAATAATCATACATACTGATGGTGGAGCGAGAGGCAATCCTGGCCCAGCAGCTATTGGAGTTGTTATTAATATAGCAGGTAATATCAAAGAATATGGCGAGAAGATCGGCAATACTACGAACAACGTCGCTGAATACAAAGCTGTAATTTTTGCCCTAAAAAAGGCTAAACAGTTGATAGGGAAGTCGAATACTAAGTTATCGGAGCTCGATATTCGTACCGACAGCGAACTTTTAGTAAAACAGCTAAATGGCTCCTATAAAGTTAAAGACGCAAATCTTGGGCTTTTATTCATAGAGGTCTGGAATCTTAAACAAGATTTTAAAAAGGTTGTCATTATCCATATTCCAAGAGAGCAAAATAAAGGAGCAGACAAGATGGTAAACAGGGCATTAGATGCCCTTGACATATAGATATTTATATTGTACGGTTATATCAACCTGATTTTTCAGATGATTGAAAAATAGGCTCCATAAAAGGTCGATTTATTCGGTTTAACGGCTAATTCGGCTAATCTTCAGACTAGTTTTATTGTTTGAACACTAGCCCGAACAGGCTCTTTTCGTTTATGGAACGAACGTTTACATCGAAAAGAAGTCGTGATATTGCTTTCTTTTTGACTGGTGGTATCATCTTCTTTCTTTTTCGCCCCACAATCATTGGATTGATTGGGGTAAAGCTCTTTAGCGCTTTGACTAATGGTCAAGGTGCGTTCACTGTTCTTTCAATCGCGGCTATCATCGCGTTCATCGCGGTTGTTGGTTATGCGCAGACGACTAG
>JAUYOU010000079.1 GCA_030697855.1 bacterium | reverse complement strand
ATAAAACCAAGCCTATGATCTGAATCATTTTTCCGCTCTCCTGTTAAAAGTTTTTTATTTAAAAACGAACTTCTAATAACATACAACAATAACAAGCATTTATCAAGTTATATTGCTCAACTTGTTCTGCTATACTTTGATTGCATTTATATTCTACTTTCTATCTACTAACATCTAAACATGAAATTTTCTCACCTCCATACCCATTCTCATTATTCCTTGCTGGATGGCTTAGCTAAAATCGACGATCTTGTTAAAAGAGCTGGCGAACTTGGTATGGATTCATTGGCACTAACAGACCACGGTGCAATGTACGGTGCCATAGATTTTTATAAAACCGCAAAAAAAGCTGGTATAAAACCAATAATTGGTTGCGAACTTTATGTTTCGGCAGAAAGCAGGCTTTTAAAACGCGCGGGCATAGACGACAAACGCTACCACTTAACGGTGCTAGCCCAAAATATAGACGGCTATAAAAATTTAATAAAACTTGTAACTAAAGCATATTTAGAAGGTTTTTATTATAAACCACGTGTAGACAAAGAATTACTTCGTGAACATTCTAAAGGTTTAATTGTTCTTTCGGGTTGCTTTCAGAGCGAAATTTCTAAAGCCGTAAGGCATAAAAAAACCGACGATGCCGAAAAATTAATTTACGAATACCAAGAAATTTTTGGTAAGGAAAACTTTTATTTAGAAATAATGCCGCACGGCACCAAAGAAGAATTAGAATACGTTCTGCAAACATACAAACATCTTTCCGAAAAAACTGGTGCCCAACTGGTAGCTACCAACGATGTTCACTATGTAAACCACGAAGACGCCGAAGCGCAAGATATCTTAATTTCTGTAGGCACCGGCACCAATACCAAAGACAAAGATCGTTTAAGCTTGCTCGAACATAATCTTTCGATGCGTTCGGCCGAAGAAATGTTTAAATTTTTGCCAGACTACCAACACGCCATAGAAAGAACTCACGAAATTGCCGAGAGAACTAATTTAGAATTAGAACTTGGCAAATGGACATTCCCCGATTTTAAATTACCAAACGGCGTAACAGCCGATGGCGAACTTCGCCGACTTGCCGAAGCAGGTTTTGCTCATAGAAATTTGGAACGTTCGCCATTGTACTTAGATAGAATGAATTATGAACTTGGAATTATAGAAGCTAAAGGCTACGCTCCTTACTTTTTGGTGGTGGCTGATCTTTTAAGATTCGCCCACGAAAATGGAATCTTAACTAACATTAGAGGTTCGGTGGCGGGTTCGCTTACAACTTATTTAACCGAAATTACAAAAGTAAACCCCATAGAATATAAAATTCCTTTTGAAAGATTTTTAAATCCGGAACGCCCTTCGGCACCAGATATCGACATGGATTTTGCCGATAACCGCCGTGACGAAGTTATTCAATACGCCATAAAAAAATATGGCGAAGATAAGGTCGCCCAAGTTGGCACGTTCGGCACCATGATGGCCCGTGCCGCCGTGCGCGATGTGGCTCGCGCGCTGGGCCACCCTTATTCTGTGGGCGATAGTATTGCCAAACTTATTCCTATGGGTTCGCAAGGGTTTCCAATGACAATAGATCAAGCCTTAAAAATTACACCTGAACTTTCTCAATTGTATGAAACAGATACAACTATAGCCGAGGTAATTAACCAAGCTAAAAAAATGGAGGGTTGCGCACGCCACATTTCGGTGCACGCCGCCGGAGTAGTTATTGGCCCGCGTCCACTTACCGATTTTGTACCGCTACAGTTGGACCCTAAAGGTGGCAGAATAATTACGCAATACGATATGCACGCCGTAGAAGACGCTGGGCTTTTAAAATTTGATTTTCTTGGTATAAGAAATTTATCTATTTTAGAAGACACAGTAAAATTAGCCAAAGAGCACCGCAATATAGATTTAGACATAGAAAATATTCCACTCGACGACAAAAAATCTTTCGAACTTTTGGCTAAAGGTGAAACCGCCGGACTGTTTCAATTGAACGGCGCCGGTATGACAAAATATTTAAAAGATTTAAAACCAACAACCATTCACGACATTAACGCCATGGTAGCCCTGTATCGCCCAGGCCCTTTAGAATCTATTCCAAAATATATTGAAAGAAAACATAACCCACGCTTGGTTGAATATTTCGACCCTAGAATGAAAGATATTTTGGATCAATCTTACGGAATTTTAACTTATCAAGACGACGTTTTAATGGTGGCTATAAAATTGGCAGGATACAGTTGGTTAGAAGCCGATAAATTAAGAAAAGCTATGGGTAAAAAAATTCCAGCCGAAATGGCAGCCCAAAAAGCAAAATTTATGGAGGGTGCCATAAAAAATGGAATGACAGATTTCAAAGCTTTTGAACTTTGGAAACTTATCGAGCCTTTTGCCGCTTACGGTTTTAACAAAGCGCACGCCGCTAGTTACGGTCGTGTTGCCTACCAAACCGCCTATGCCAAAGCCAACTTCCCTGCCGAATTTATGACGGCAGTGCTTACTGCAGAATCGGGCGATATAGAAAAAATTGCAGAAATTATAAATGAATGCACACGTATGGGTATTCCGGTTTTGTCGCCCGACGTAAACGAAAGCGTTGGCAAGTTTACAACAATTAAGGGCTCGACTGACTCTGAAGATAAAATCCGCTTCGGTTTGGAATCAATTAAAAATGTTGGTGTAAATGTTGTGGCTGCTATTATTGAAGCTCGTGCTAAAGATGGAAGGTTTAAAACCTTATCCGATTTTATAGAAAGAATTCACCACAAAGATTTAAACAAAAAATCTTTGGAAGCTATGGCCAAAACCGGTGCGCTCGATAGTTTAGGAGAAAGAAACCAGATTTTAGAAAATATGGAATATCTTTTAACTTTTTCTAAAGAAATAAAACAAGCAAGCTCCCTAAACCAATCTAGTATTTTCGATAACATTGCCGATTCTGCTCCTGTTTTAAAATTAAAACCTACTATTCCCGCCACCGAATCTGTTAAGTTGGCTTGGGAAAAAGAATTATTAGGTTTATATGTTAGTTCTCACCCATTAGAACAACATAAAGCTGTTTTAGAAAAGAAAACAAAACCAATAAAAGATTTATTAGCTTCTTCTAGGCAAATTGTTGTTGGTGGCATAATAAATAAATATAGAAAAATAATAACTAAAACCGGCAAACCTATGGCATTCGCCCAGCTTGCCGATTTTTCCGGTGAAATCGAAATTGTAATTTTTCCCGATACTTATGCTAAAAAACCAGAAATCTGGGAAATGGATAAAATAATGTTAATAAAAGGCCAAGTCCAAATCCGCGACAACGCTTTGAAACTCATTTGTAAAGATGCTGTTGAATTAAAAACAAAATAATAAGTGCCGAGACTACTCGCCATATTTAATAAAAATAAGAACGCTTTCATACTAGCGCTATTTTTTGTTTTAGTTTTTTTAATTTACGGAAAAACCATAAGCGGAGATTTTGTTTTTGATGATCGTTATGTAGCTAATAGTAGCCAGATATTCCAACTAGAAAATTTTGGCAACATAATAACTTCGCCTTACTGGAGCACGGAATCTGGCTTGTATCGCCCAATAACTTTAGTAAGCTACGCAATTAATTATTCTATATTTGGAGCTAAACCCTGGAATTTTCATTTAGTTAATCTTATTTTATACGCTTGGGCTTGTTGTTTAATTTTCATTTTTGTAAAAAGATTAACAAAACAGGAGCTCTTAGGCTTTTTAAGCGCACTTATTTTTTTGGTTTTACCCATACATTCCGAGGCTGTCGCTAACATTATTGGGCGCGCCGAAATATTAGCTTTGTTTTTTTCTTTACTTTTTTTATTAGAAATATTAAAAGAAAAACCCAAAATCGCATTAGCTGGGCTTTGGCTATTATTGGCTTTGGGCAGTAAAGAAAACGCAGTTGTAGTTATTCCGCTTGGCATAATATTGTTTCTGCAGAAAAACACTAATTTGAAATATAAAGACGGGCTTTTGGCGTTTTGGGGCGCTTTTCTTTATTTTGGCGCCCGACTCCAAGTTTTGGGTTGGAATTACTTTTCCAGTTTAGAAACCAGCATTGTTGAAAACCCATTAAAATTTGAACCACTTGTACCACGAGTCGCCACTTCTTTTAAAGTTTTGGCGATGTACCTCCAAAAAACCCTTTGGCCTTTTAATTTATGCTCCGATTATTCCTACAACCAAATTCCGGTGCTAAAAAACTTTGCTAATATTTCTGCTTTAATCGGTTTCGCAATTTTTATAATGTCGGTTGCACTTATTTTTATTTTCTGGAAACGCGTCCCGATAATTTCCTTCTCGGCTGCAATTTTTGTATTTGGCTTCTTAATAACTAGCAACATATTTTTTACCACCGGAACTATTGCCGGTGAAAGATTAATGTATTACCCCTCGCTGGGACTTGCCATAATTTTGGCCTATCTTTTGATGTTACTGATAAAACGTAACTCGCAAATAAAAATGATAGTTTGCACTTTAACTATATTGCTAATAATTTTTTATAGTTGGCAAAGCCATATTAGATCTTTAGACTGGCTAACAGAAAAAAACTTATTTATTTCGGCAGCTAAATGCGCGCCCAACAGTGTTTTATCTCGTTCCAACTTGGGAGCAATGCTTTATCAAGCTGGCGATTTAGAAAATGCCGAGAAAGAATTGGTACTCGCCGAAAAAATATATAATGGCTATCCTAAGGGTTTAAATAATCTAGGCTTGGTTTACTGGAAAAAAGGAGAAAAAGAAAAAGCCAAAACATATTTTTTAAAAGCGCTTGATTTTAAATTCCCCTATCCCGGCGCTTACGAAAATTTAGCTCTGATGGCCTTAGAATCCGGTAACATTAAGGAAACCAGAAAATGGTTAATGCTTTTTTACAATGGCGACCAACAAGCCGCCGAAGATTATATCAAAAGACAAATAGCTCCAACTGCCTATTGAAGCCAAACTGCAAAGATGTTACGCTGTTGCCTAAATAGAAATAGGCAGTACATTAAAATCTAAAAGGAGGGTGGCCATGATATTTGCGTTCATGATGAAATCGTTTAACGAGTGTCTTGAAATTCATAAGTCATCGAACAATAGAACAATAAGGAGATTCGCCTTGGCAACAATGATGGCTAAAGCAGAAACCAGAGCAGAGTTAGAGATAGTTCGAGATATTGCCCCAAATAACTCAGCGATCAAAGATATCGCCCAAGTGAAATTAGAACTTTTATGATTTTATAACAATTAAAACAACCGTCCAAAAATCAAGCCCAATAGCCCCGCCCGATGGCAACGCCATCGGGTTTTTTTATCTAAAAAAATATCTAACTTTAAAATACTTACCGTATACCGAGATAGCGATCGCTATCTCGGTATATTTTAATCTGAATCTAATTAGACTAAATTGAATATTTTACGAAGATGAAGCTCGTTATCCAAGGCAACAACAGTAACTATTCTCACCCACGATCTAATCTCAAAATACTCAATTACAAAATCAATCTCGCTTTGGCAATTATAAGGATGAACCAAAACACTTTTTTGGTATTCGTAAAAACCTAGTCGCTTTAACATTTCGCGCAAAGCTTCGCGAGCAGGTTTATGTTTTTCTGGAATATCAAACAACACCATCCGCCATTTTTTATCCCAGATTTTTGGCGTTTTTATTTCCAAATTATCAATATTAAAAGTTATAGCCTTCTGTTTACCTTTGTCTGTTAAAATCATGGTCAAAGAACCATCGGGGTTTTCGTGTTCGCGGATGAGTTTGGATTTATAAAGACTGTATATAGCCTTCTCTAAAGACTGTTTATTGATTCGTTTCCATTCTTTGGATATCTGTCTAACTACCCGAAAATACTGTTTTGGCGTTCTGGCAAAACATAAACCTACTCCGC
>JAUYOU010000077.1 GCA_030697855.1 bacterium | reverse complement strand
GGAGGTGATCCAAATCTCCCATGCCGAGCAACTAATTGAGAGTTTTCTCTTATTTCTATATTCTTGCCTTCTAGGCAAAATAAGAGCAAAAACAAACTCAATAGTGGGTAAGCTCGGCTTTTTTATTTTCTATATATATTTGACCAAATTAATTTATAATGTTTATATATAGTTTGATCTTTATATACAAATACACTCTCAAAAAGGCGTAGGGTTATGGATGCTGTAATATGTAAGATTCGGCAAACAGCTATGCAACTTGCTGTTGCTGGTTCGTGTAAAGTTTCCTTACCTAAAGAGACCGAAACAGGTGAATTCGATATCGATTTTTCTACCAGAAGTTTTTTTGGAAAAGCCAATATCAGAATCAGTCGGTTAAATGGTGGTTACGTTTCAGTTATTGCATTAAGAGTAATTGGAAGAGAAAGTGAATGTTTTTGGGACTATAGATTCTTTGATGTATATGGAAATTATTTGAAAAACAGAACCTGGTTTTTTAAATGATGAAGATTTTGCAAAAACAGACCGAGCGTTCAAACGAGCGTTCGGTTTTTTAATATTAAAAAACGCTCCGATCTATATCGGAGCGTTTTTCTTTTAAAACTTTTTATTCGGTTCTTCTATTGTTGTAGTTTCTAGAAACATACATAAACATAAAAGCTAAAGCAGCAATTAAGAATAGGTTAGTAAGAATAATAGAACTCCATAAAAACAATTTTGCAGCGCCATCCAAACCAAGTGTTAGAACCATTCCAGCTGGAACTATTTGAGGGTTAACAGGAGGTTGGTTTTGGTTAATGTTATAGATTTCTTGAGGCTCGTCTATTACAGGTTTTTGTGTTTGGCAGTCACAAACTGGAGTAACAACTGGAGGTTTTGGTTTAACAATTTTAGAAATAAAGTTAGAAACTACGCCATTTATTTTTGTTTGACACTCTGCAGTAGCGGTTCTACCAGCTTCATCTTTAACTGTAACCATTACATTTTTTGTTCCACTATTACTAAATGTAATTTTTCTTGTTATGCCGGAGCCAGAAATATCACCGCTCCATGTATAAGTTACATTACCTTTGGCGTTAGCTTGGCCTGCGGCAAACGTAACTTGTCGGCCAGTGTTTGCAGAAATTGGATCAACTACACAGCTGGCCACTAAATTTTGAGAAATGTATTTTCCATCTACAAAAACAGTTGCAGTTGCAGAATTTTGTCCGTAAGAATTGTAACAAGTAATGGTGTAGTTTCTAGAATTTTCCGGATAAATTGTTTCCGAACCAGATGTAGATTTATATCCGCTCCAACCTTCGGTTGCGTAACAGCTGGTGGTGTTATTGCTGTTCCAAGATAAGCTAGATATTTGGCCTTTGGCTATATTTACCGGAGAGGCATAAATAGAAATCTTTGGTAAATATGAATAAGAATTAGAGTTGGAATTTGTATAAAGGATTGTGCAGTTATTAGCTTCGTCGTATTCGGTAATATTGTTGGTGTAATCGGCACAAATCTCTATTCGGTGGTTTCCAGTAATTTGAGGTGTCCATGTAAACGAAACTGCTCGGTAATCTCCTGGTTGAACAAAGTCTATTGTTTGAGAATAGAAAATATCTGAATCGGCCGAACTATTGTCGTCAACTTTGAAGCTTACTTGCGAAGGTTCTGCTCTTATTATGTTTGAATTGTTTTTTATAGAAGCAGAAATAGTAACTGGTTTTCCAGCAACAATATCGGCAACCTTAGGAGATGTAACTAAATCGGTAACACTTAAATCTGATGTGGATTGTACAAAAGCCGATGCAGAATAATTATATGAACTACCTGGGTAGTAAATAATTTGTGGGGATGTGTTTGTATTTGCAGGTTGAATATAAACTGGTGCCGAAGTTTGTCCTGGCAAATATACTACTTGAGCGGGCTGGCTAGGAGATTGTATATAAATTGGAGGCTGTGTTTGCCCTGGCAAATAAATTATTTGAGGAGGAATCACAATTGGGTCTTGTGAACCCTGTGGTGGAGTTGCTGATTTTGCAATTACATTGAATGTTTGGGTCGAGCAATTATCTGTTTCGTTAAGTTCTGTAATTTTTCTGTTGCCGTCGGCACAGAATTCAACTTTATAAGAACCAGCAGAAGATGGATTCCAGCCAAAACTTATTGTTTTAGTATCTCCTGAAGCTATAGAACCCACAACTTGTTCTAGGGTTGTTTCGTACGAACCATTATTTCCAGAATCTACTCTTAATTTAGTCTCAGAATTTGTAGATGCAATATTGCCATCATTTTTAATATAAACATCAAAACGAACAGCTGTTCCAACCATAGGGGTTGTGTATGAACGTACTACTCCTGTTATTTTCAAATTAACATAAGAAGAGGTTGGTGGTGGGGTTACTACAACTGGGGGGTTTTGGACTGGAGGGTTTTGATTTGTTTGTGATGCAACATTAACAATTATACTATCCGAAACTGTTCCACCTACACCTGTGCAATTTAAAGTGTAAGTTTTGCTCGAGGTTAAGTTGCCGGTAGACTGTGAATTAGATGTTCCTGTCCATCCGTTTGGTAAAACAGAACAAGACGAAGCATAAGTAGAATACCAAGTTAAACTAGCGGCTGTGTTATAGGCAATTGTTATAGGAGTATCCGAATTATTAGCCCTAATGTTAGCAGTTGGAGATTGTGGTGGATTGTTAGTTATAGGAGGGTTAATAACCAATGGAGGGGTTACGGTTCCGGCGTTACCTATAACATTAAAACTCTGTGTGGTGCAGTTATCTGTTTCGTTTGATTCTGCTACAGAGTTATTATTATCTACGCAAAATTCTACACCATAATAACCTGCATTCACTGGTGTCCAAGAAAAATAAACAACTTTAGTATCGCCATTAGAGATAGAGCTTACACCTTGGTAAAAAGTGTTTTCGTACGAGCCATTGTTTCCTGCGTCAACTCTAAATTTAACATTAGAACTCGCAGCTAAAGCTTGACCGTTATTTAAAACGTAAACGTCGAACCTAACATTGTCTCCAGCATTAGGAGTAGAGTAAGATCGTACAACTCCGCTTACTTTTAGATTAGCGTTTGCCGCTAAAATTATTTGGCTAGGCAATATTAAGCCAATTATTGCAAAAATTGAAAGAACGGATATCAATTTTAAGTATCTATTAGTGGTTTGTTTTTGAAAATTCATATTTTGTTGGTTATTTGAGTATTGTGATTTCGTCTAGGTATAACATATACTAATTTTTTATGCAAGGGGTAGGTAATTACTCTGTTATTTTCAAGTTGGCAAATTTATTTCTCGTATTATTTTTTATTACTAAGTTTTAAGAGATTTATTTGCTAAGTAGTATAGGGGTTTACAAAAACATAGTTATTTGGTACAATCGCAACAGTAAAATTTGTTCGTTATTTGTTCGTTGACAATAGAAAACTCATCTAAGTCAGTCTAACTTAGGTTTTTAAACTAACAAGGAGGCAAGAATGAAGACGAGGTTCGCACTTTTTTTAGCTATTTTCCTTTTGCCTGTTATCACTTTGGCAGAAGAAGGAGGCGATCATTCTTTGGATGATCGTGTACCACAACAAATGACCAGATCTTCTGACGGCGAAAAGACGATTTGGGATCTGGTTAGGTACGATTCACATTCTTTTAGAGGTTTTTCTCTTGGCAAAGCCACGGGACTACCTATAGAAGAGCAGAATCGCTTTGTGCGGGTTATTGCAGAAGCAAAACCCGATCAAGTTATTTTTGTTCAGGGTATTGCAGATAATAACCCTTGGCATAATCGTGCCGAATCCGAATTTCGGAGATTAGATTTTGGTGTTGCTATGGAAAGAGCGAGATGGGCAGCTGATAAGGCTAGAGAATCTTTTCCCGAAGTTTCAAGGAGGATTAAACTCCTTACTCCTGCCGATGCACACGATAGAAGGGGGCTCAACATTTATATAGCCACCTACGAAAGAAAAGAGAAAATAGGTAATCCATTCAAATTTCCTCGTTTCAAGGTAGGCGTCTTTACTGGGATCTCTTTCCTTTCGGTTGGTCGTATGAATTTTTTTGTTCCTACGGCAGGATTGCTTTTAAAAAGCGGTCCTTGGGAAGCCGGATTCTTTGGAGGTTGGCGACCTACATCTAGACAGAAAGATGGTTTAGGCGAAAGAGCTGAATCTCTGGTTGGCGCGGAAATAGTTTTACGCGATGGCGAGTGGTTTGGTTATTCTGCTGGTGTAAACACCGCTTGGGAAACCCTGTTGGATCACGAGCAGAAGTATGTAAACAGGGCTACCGGCTTTTACACTGGGCCAAAATTCTTTGCCAATGCTAACAATTTCATTTTTAACGCCGGTGCTAACGTACAGGTGTTGAACTTGGATCGTTTTGGTAGAAATGACTCTTGGTGGAAAAAGGGTTACGGATTATCTTTTCAAATTCAGCGCTTCTTTAATTGAGGGAGGGTAAAATAATGAGAATGCTTTACGTTTTGTTTCTGGTATTTATTGCCGGATGCGAAAAGTATGACGGCTCAATTTCCAATGATCCAGACGATGACGATCCGATCAATCCAGTTCTAAACGCCACTGTCTATGGAAGAGTCGTTGTAGATGGTGTTGGTTTAGACAGTGTAACTGTAACCATTTCCAAAAGTTCTTTCTACAGCACTAAGACTAAAAACGGAGGCTATTACACTTTTACAGGTTTAGGTGCCGGAGGTTATGTTGTTTTCATAACTAACCCCGACAAAAATCTCTATAGGTTTGATAGCACATCTAAATCCGTAAGCTTAGAAGATAATCATAAGGATTATCAAGTTAGCTTTGAGGGAACTTATATCGGAAGTTCTTTGCCTCCGAACGAACCCATTCCACAACCACCGGAAAAACCAAAAGCCGTTATCACTGGCGTCGTCTACGAAGATGCTAACAGTAACGGTTGGTACGATGTTGGAGAGGTTCTTTTCCCCGGTGTCACGGTTACACTTTCAAGTGGAAGCGAAGTTCGCTCTACCGCAACGGATCTTTATGGCCGATATACTTTCTATGGTTTGGTAGTTGGTGTCTACGATGTTATTGCCTATGGTTTTGAATCTAAACGAAGTCAGACTGTATCCATTGTAGACGATAATGGAACAGTCACTTTTGTAGACTTTCCTGCGATAAGATGAGTTTTCTATACACAAACCCCTCCGGTTTATATCGGAGGGTTTTTTATTTTGTTTACAGAAATATATTAAAATAAAAAACAAAATATCCCGAGTGATAACGATGGATTACCCTAAGGAAAAAATCTATTGGCAGATTTGAGCTTTTTGTTCGGCAGTTAATTCGGCTATGCTCGCAGCACTCACAGTTTCTTTAGGAGGCGTAACTCCAAGAATTTTTCCAATAACACCAGTTACCACACCAGTTTTTGGGTTTAGTTTTTCTAGTTCGGCAAGCAAATCTTTTGATTGTTCAATGGCGGGTGCAATTGCTTCATCGCCCTTAGAATAACTTTCCATTGCGGAAATATTTTCTCTTAAATCGCTTATTAATTTTGCGCGTTCGCCCGCGGGATTAAACAAAGCAAAACTTTCGCCTTGGATTTTTCCAAGGCCTGTTTTGTTTAAAATAGTTTCTTTGTATGTATTGGGCAAAATGTTTGCCGCTACATAAGTGCTTCCGCCAATTAGGGCTGTGTAAAAGAGTAGTTTAAACATAGCTTATTATTATCTGTTACAATTATACTATATATAGGTAACACCTGTCTTTTGTTATTTTTCTTCTTAAATATAAATAAAAAATAAATGTTAAATAAAATAAAACAATTACTTTCACTCGAAAATCGTATAACTCAAAACATTGCCGGAATATTAACTATTCTGCTTTTAGTTGTTGCATTAAATGGTTTTTGGGATCTACTTTCACGTTTTGGTTGGGTAAGCCCAGTAGCTAAAGACATTAAAACCATAACTGTTAATGCCGATGGTAAAATAACCGTTACCCCTGATACGGCTAAAATAAGTATTAGCGTTGTTACCGACGGAAAAACTGCAGATGAAGTTCAGAAAAGAAATACAGAAAGTATGAATAAGGTAATCGATTACGTAAAAGGTTTAGGTGTAGAAGCTAAAGACATTAAAACTACTTATTATAATCTTTACCCAAGGTACGATTATGTAAACGGCAGGCAAGAAGCTGCTGGTTTTTCTGTTTCTCAATCAGCGGAAATTAAAGTTCGCGACCTTAAAAAAGTAGGCGAGATTGTTACTGGAACAGTTGCTCGTGGTGCTAATCAAGTTCAAGGTGTAGATTTTTTTGTGGACGATCCCGAAAAGTTTAAAGCAGAGGCCAGAAAAATGGCTTTCGATAAAGCCAAGGTTAAAGCAAAAGAAATGGCTAAGCTTACAGGTGTTCGCTTAGGCAGAGTTGCAACTTTTTCCGAATCTTATAATGGTCAACCTCCAATATTTTACGAAAAGGCTTATGGTATAGCTTCGGGTATGGGTGGTGGCGGTGGAATGCCCGATGTTCAAGCTGGTAGCCAAGAGGTTACTGTTAGTGTAAGTGTTGTTTTTGAAATACACTAGTCTCGCCAATATAGCTAATCAAGGCTAATATGGCGAATAAATTCTTATTAGTATATTCGTATCAATTAGTCATATTAGCGAAAACTTATGGATTACGATTCACAAAAAGGGCCAGTAATAGATCCTTACGATACTGTTACTAGCAAAACAAAAGAAAAGATTATTTTAGTAATCGGTGCCGTTGTTTTAATCGGTGCCGCTTTTTATTTTATTTTTTCTAGTGGTAGTCCCGACTCTAATACTAAAAGTACAGAGGTTAAGTTAATAGATCAAACCATTAAAGAAGTTGAAGGTGTTATTAGTTCTATAGACACTAAAGCTAATACTTTTGTTTTAGCAGGGAGTGATTCTAAAGAATATACTGTGGCTACTTTCCCAGAAACTATGTGGGATGGGAAAAAAGATTCTATTTTAAAAAAGGATACAAAGGTTAGAATAAACTTTATAGATGCTCAAAAATCTATAGGTATGCTTTACGCGGCTAATATAGAAAAGATTAAATAATTTTTTATGAAGAATTTTTTTAGAATAAATTTTAAAAATATCAAACTCGCAAAGTTAGCGCCTTATTTAATTTTTACTGTAGCTGTTTTAGCTTCGGCTTTTATATTTTTTTCTGGCCAAGCAACGGCTCAAGAAGTTGCAAACGAAGAAAGCCCTAAATACCAATTATTAGCTACTAAGCATTGCACTAGTTCGGCAGGATACTATTGTTCGGGGAGTCAGCGTAGATATAGATTTAAAAGCTGTAGTACTACGCTTATACAAAACTGTACTTACGGGTGTTCTAATGGTGCTTGTAACTCTGCACCAAGTTGTTCACCAACAAATGCTACTTGGAGTGGTTGGACCGATTCTAGTAGTTGTACACAAAGTTGTGGTGGGGGAACCAAAACACAATCAAGAACTTGCCAAGGAACAGCTTCTTGCGGAGGAACGAATTATTGTACTGGTTCGTCTACACAAACCGTTTCTTGTAATACTCAAGCTTGTTATGTAGCTCCGCCGACAGTTTCTATTTCGGCGAGCCCTTCAACAATTTCTTACAACACTTCGTCTACTATTTCTTGGTCGTCTTCCGGTGCTAGTTCATGCAGTGCTTCGGGTGCATGGTCTGGTTCAAAAGGAACCTCAGGCTCACAATCAACAGGTAATTTAACTTCTGGCCAAACTTATTCTATAAGTTGCTCAAATTCTGGTGGTAGTGCTTCTAGTTCTGTAACAGTTAATGTTAACCCACCAGCACCAACTGTTTCCATTTCTGTTAGCCCGACGTCTATTACTCAAGGCTCTGCTGCTACGTTGAGTTGGTCTTCTTCCAATTCTTCTAGTTGCAGTGTTACCAATGTTGGAGGTGTTCAACCAAATATGTTTGGAGCTACAACGGTTCGTCCAAATTCAACTACATCATATACAATATCCTGTTCTGGTTCTGGTGGATCTAATTCTAGTTCCGCAACTTTAACTGTAACTATGCCTCCGCCAACAAATGTAAATATTAAAGTTTCTTCTAGTGGCAACAGTGGTCCATATGTTGATGGTCCGTTGACCGCTTGGCCAATGGCTTCTATTTGGGTAAACTGGACTTCTTCTGGAGCAAGTTCTTGTACTCTTAATGGTAGCGGTGTTGGGACTACTTCTGGCGGTACACAAATAGGAAGTTTAGGAAATAATAATAGAACATGGACACTTTCTTGTTCTAATTCTGGTGGTAGTACCTCCGATTCCGTTACTGTTAATAGCGTTCCTCAAACAACTGCCGACGTTAAAGCTAATAATTCTGATAGTGCAATAACTGTTGCTTATAATTCTTCTGCTAGTATATCTTGGTCATCTACTAATGCTTCTTCTGGTTGTATAGCTTCGGGTGCGTGGTCTGGTCCTAAATCTTCTTCCGGTTCGCAATCGACGGGTAATTTAACTTCTGCTCAAACTTATACTTTGAGTTGTTCAAATGGTGGTGGATCCGTTTCGGATTCCATAACGGTTAATGTTTCTCCACCAGTTCCAACTGCAGATATTAAAGCTAACAATTCTGATGGACCAATAACTATTTCTTATAATGCTTCAGCTACTTTAACTTGGTCTTCTACAAATGCTTCATCTTGTTCTATTTCACCAAGTGGTTTAACAGGAACATCTGGTTCACAATCTACAGGTAATTTAACCACAGGAACAACATATACATTAAATTGTACTGGTGCAGGTGGTTCTGCTTCAAATACTGTTACTGTTAATGTTTCACAGCCACCATCTCCAACTGCTAATCTTACTGTTTCCGATAATCCTAATGGTGGTTTTGGTAGTTCGGTTAGTATTAGTTACAACACAGCGGCATATTTAAAGTGGTCTTCTACAAATGCAAATTCTTGCTCGGTTTCTATTGGTGGTTGGACGGGGACTTCTAATAGTAGTGGTCAATCGACTGGAAACTTAACACAATCACGAACTTATACATTAAGCTGTACTGGCGCTGGCGGAACATCTGCAACCGATAGCGTTACTGTAAATGTTGCGGCCCCATCGTTAGGTGTTAACTTTTCTGTTTCACCAACTTCTGGAAATTCTCCGGTAGACACAACTTTTTCTTCTAGTGTTACGGGGCAGGCGATTGGAACAATAAATTATAATTATTGGTGGAATTGTGGTTATAACGGAACAAGTGTGGCTGGTATAGAAGCTTTCTGCGGAGCATTGCCACAAATTACTCCGGGGAATTGTGCTACAAACGCAAACGGATACAGGTGTGTTGGAGTAAACACAAATCCACAATCTACAACTCATCAATATACTTGTGCTTCGGGAACATGTAATTACAATGCCAAAGTTATTATAGAACGCGGATCGGCTTCGGCGGTTCAGCAGATTATTCCTGTTTCTGTTTCGTTACCAAATCTTTCTGCCTCTTGTACGGTAGATAAAAGTATTGCCACAGTTGGTGAACGAGCAACTTGGGGAGCAGTAGCAAGTGGTGGTAACGGAACATATTCATATTCTTGGGGTGGTTCAACTCCGTTATCAGGTGCCAGCGGATCGTTGGTTATTATTACTGGTTATTCTACAGCAGGAACAAAAATAGGTAATGTTACAGTAACTTCTGGTTCGCAAACAAGAACAGTAAATTGTTCTAATTCTGTTACAGTTTATGCGCCAGCGATTAAAATTCTCCCTTCGTCTTCTAGTTCTTCACGTATAGACATAGCAGTTGATGATACAAGACAGCTAGTTACAGAGTATTACCCTTATGGATTGTCTAATACAACTAATGTTCAAAATGTTACAAACAGTGCAGGCTGGGGTTCTGGAATTAGTACAGTTGTTACTGTAAATAATTCAAACCAGAAAGGTTTAATAACTGGGGAAAGTGTTGGAACGGGAAATATAAATGCTGGATACACAGATGTTTATGGTAATTCTTTAGTAACAAGTACATCTGTTGGAACAAGTGCTTATATTAGGGTTAATTCTCAACCTAGTTTATCTTGTTCTCCTTTTTCTTCTAGCTCACTTACGGGTCAAAATATAATATTTACTGCCGTAGGTGGCAGTATTACATCGGGTTATAATTGGACAGCTGCTGGAGGATCTCCATCTTCTGGAAATGGTTCTAATTTCACAACTAAATTTAATGCATCAGGAACATATAATGTTGTTGTTAGAAGTGGAAGTGTACAAACAGAAACATGCACAGTCATTGTTTCTTCGCCTTCATTAACAATTACAGATCCATTGATTCTTAACCCAAGCCCAGGCAATGCACCTGCACCTGTTAATGGAGTAGATATTAGTGCCGCTATAACATCTAATATTACAAGTCCTAGTAACTTTACGTTCTATTGTAACCGTTCAGATGCTGGAACAAATATCACATCAGGGTACGCAGCAAAGTACGATGGGGTTTCTGCTTCTACGATGGGTAAAACCGCAGTGGATGCGTGCAATTACACAACACCCGGAACATACACAGCGAAAGTTATTGTAGAACGTGGTGGCGCAGTTGCCGAAAGAAGATCTACGTTTGTGGTTTTGCAACCAGTAACGGTAGACATTAAAGCCGATAGTTCCGATGGACCAATAGCAATAGATGCTGGAACATCTGCAACGCTTTCTTGGCGAACAACTAACGCCACAAGTTGCACAGCTTCTGGTGGAACTGGTCCAAACTGGAGTGGCTCTAAATCTGTGGCTGAATCTACCTCGGTTTCGCAATCTACCGGAATATTATCTGCAATGGGAACATATCGGTTTACTATTACTTGTGATGGCCCTAACAGCCAAACAAAATCGGATTATGTAGATATTACTGTTAATGCAAGCTTAAGTATTACTTCTTTTACAGTTAGTCCAGCAGGCAAAGCCTCCCCCGGTTCTGGAAATAATATGTCTGTTTCTATTTCTAGTAATATACTTGGTGTAAGTAATAACTATACATTTTATTGCAATAAATCTGGGCCAGATTCCGATACTGTAGTAACAGGCGATTGGACACATAAAAAAGATGGAGAAAATAGTATGAGTTATGGCCCACCTTCTTGGCCATGTTATTACACATCTCCGGGAACATACACTGCAAAAGTTATTGTAGAACGTGGTGGAATTTCGCGTGCGGCACACGTAGATATTACAATTGCACCAAATGTTGCGCCATCGGTTAGTGCTGTTTCGCCATCGGCTCCAAGTAATTATTGTGTGGCCCCGTTTGGTTGGACAGTAAGTTGGAATTTTTCGGATGCTAATGGTGATACGCAGTATGCTTACCAAGTTGTAATAACAGATCAAGCTGGTGGAGGCACGGTTAAAGATACTGGGCAGGTAGTTTCTTCTTCTAGTTCTTATACTATTCCATTAAGCACTTTAGATTTTAATAAAACTTACAATTGGCAAGTTACTGTTTGGGAGAGCGACACTGCACGTTTAAGTGCATCTGCAAATGGTTCTAGTTTTACAACAATTAAACACGCAGCCCCTGCTTTATCGTTTAGTATTTTGCCTTTGAGACCATCTAAAGACGAACAAGTTGTGTTTACTGATACAACCACAGTTAGTGGTGGAGCCACCAAGACTGCTTGGAACTGGGATTTCTCGGGTGCCGATGGCGTTACAGTAACTGGGCCAACAAATGCTTCTACTGCAAATGCTTCGTTTTCTACACCAGGCGCAAAGAATATTGTATTCCGCGTTACAGATTCCGATGGTTTAACTTGTGAAAAAGGTTCTAACGATGATCCTAATGACGGAATGCCAAACATAAGTATTGGTAGAAGCATCCCTTCGTTTAAAGAAATCATACCCCGCTAGTGAACTTTGGCTTTTCTTAATCACCCGACCTTGTGTCGGGGTTGCCAAAGTTCTACTACGGGGATACTTCGGTAGGATAATTACCACTTGTCCATACCACCTTTTTCCACAGGAAAAGGTGGTATTGCTTTTGCCTATTTTTTGTGGTATTATTATAACGTAATTGAAGTGCCGATTGTACCTTCAAAAACTATTACTCCGCTAGTGAACTTTGGCTTTTCTTAATTCTTCGGCTTAAAAGCCGAAGTTGCCAAATTTCTACTACGGAGCCCCTTTATAGGAGGAAGTGAGAATGAAAAAATATATTCTCTCCTTAGCTGTGCTTATGGCTTGGCTTGGCGCGTTTGATGCGGTAGCAACCACGTTTGACGTGGCGGAAATACCTGTCATAACTACAGTCATGAACAATGGTCCTACTGGTAATAGAATCAACATAGTTTTTCTTTCGGAGGCTTACACGGCTTCGCAAAAAGAAATATATTTTAGTGATGTAAGAATTGCTGTAGAGGAAATGTTCAAATATAGCCCGTACAAAGAATATAAAAAATATTTTAATGTGCAGGCTATATGGGTACCATCAAAAGATTCTCTTCTTTCCGTTATAGATTATGGGCAAACACCCAAGACTTACTTCGGACAGTGGGGTGGTCTTGGATACGATACAGAGAAAATACATACTACTGTCAAAAGTTTCTTTGGTGGATCAGACAAGCTTGTTATAGATCTTTTGATAGGAGATGAAAAGGGAAGTGCTGGAGGAGGACAATCAGATGATCCCTTTATAATAGGCTTTGCTTCTGTTCCTACGGGAAGAGTAAGACATGATACTTTCTATACTAAGGAAATATTTGCTGATATGAATACTCATGAATTCACGCATGCCTTTGCTGGTCTTGCTGATGAGTATTCTGGCTTGGTTGCTCTAAAGCCAGGTGTAGAAGATATTGAAATATCTTGGCCATTCCGTGAGACGCCTCCTAACGTTACAACAGAAAAGAATAGAGATTCTGTTAAGTGGAAACATTGGATAATTCCTAGTGTCCCAGTTCCTACGCCATCGTCTGCTAGTTATGCAGATAAGATTGGCCTTTTTGAAGGCGCGGGTTCTTTTTCTGGTGGTCTTTATAAACCCAAACAGTTTTGTGCGATGGGTAAATATCATCCAGAAATTGAAAGAATGCATTCTCTCTGCGAAGTTTGCAGAGAGAATGTTGTTAAGACAATATACAAGTATATTGATCCTACAGCCGAATTTACTTCGGATGTGGGCGAGAATACCACCATCTTTACTGTTAACCCCCCGCAACCAACGGATCATTCGTTGAGTGTTGTGTGGAAGGTGGATGGCGAGGTAGTGGCGCGTAATACGAACACTTTTCCCGTGACCGATACAGAAATCGGTTACGGCCGGCATAAACTGCGGATGGAAATCGTCGATAGTACTGAATTCGTTCGGTACGACCCCGATAAATTGCTGGTAAATTATAAGGAATGGGATGTAGTTTCTCTTCCACTTCCAGACTTTACCGGCGATGGAACAGTAGATTTTGAAGATTTCTTCCGCTTCGCCGATCACTTTGGCCAAGACGTCACCACAACCGAGGTTCAAAAATACGACCTCGACTGGGATGGCAAGATCAGTTTCGGCGACTTCTTCCTCTTCGCCGACCAGTTCGGCGATAGGCTATAAAAAGGGCGTTTTAATTCTATAGAGGCTTAGCCTCTATAGAACCCACCCCTGCTCAACACGAGCAGGGGTTTTATTTTCTTTGACAATAAGATTAATTTATACTATATTACTTTTACAACTATGAAGACAAGGGTTCGTGCCATCATTATAAGAAATGGGAATATTATACTTATCAAAAGAACTAAAAAAGATGAGGTTTATTTTGTATTTCCAGGTGGTGGAGTGGAAGAGGGAGAAACAGAAAAAGAAGCCTTGATTAGGGAAATAAAAGAAGAATTAGGAGTAGATGCAGAAGTTAAAGAATCAATAGTATCGCAATCTTTTAATAAAAGAGGTTCTGATGATATAGAGCATTTTTATTCGTGCAATATCTTGGGCGGTGTAATCGGGACTGGAGATGGTCCAGAATTTCAAAAATATTCTGGATACGAGGGGTTACATGAAATAGTTGAAATACCTTTATTAGATATTTCTAATATTAACCTCTTGCCAACCGAAGTCAGGGATCTTGTTATAAAATGGTTTATTGTTAAAAAACAGTTATGATAAAAAAAGTTTTTCATCGTAATGGTTTACGTGAAAATGGAGTTATCACTGTCGAAGGTACAGATTTTTTTTATAAGAGTTTACCGCTCGTCTTTTTTCAAAAAGAACTTAATGGTTATAAGATATTAAGTAAATACTATCCTGTACCTAACTTAATAAGAATTGAAAAAGGCGATAATACTGGATTATTAGTTTTTGAATATGAGAACTCAGTCGATACAAAAAAAGGCCTTTTGATTAATTTATTTACAAATAAAAAAGTAAAAACTGAAGATTTCAATCCTTTACTAGAACTTTATAAAAAAGTTTTTTTAAAAACCCTTAAGAAAGATAAAGGTAAGGCAAGTGATATCTTTTTTAAGGACAGGATATCTACACGCTTGGAGAAATTTTATAGTCCTAAATTTATCAAATCAATTAACGATAAGGAAGTATTTTTAAACGGAAATAAACTAAAATTACAACTTGAGAAAACTATTTCTACGATAAAATCATTTTTCAAGAAAGATGGGTTACATTGGTGCGTTATTTCTCAAGGAGATCCTAATGATTTAAATTTGGGTTTAAAACCTGTTTTATTTGATTATGAAGCGGCTGGATGGAATCCTCTTATGGCAGAGTTTGCAAATTTATTTGTTTACAATCTTATACAGGGTAGTTATTTAGGCCCTGTATATAGTAAGGCTTCATATAAAAGGCATAAAGAAATTTATAAATATCTCGATAAGGTAAGGTTAAGTAAGAACAAATTAGAGCATAAAACCTTATCTCTCAGACGTAAATTTGTTTTTATGTATATTAAAAAGGTTTTAATGCCATGTTTTCATAAGATAGAAAATTATAATGGTTGGTATGAAGAATTTAAAAATTATTTTGCCATGAAAATTCTTTGTAGATTCGATATTTCAAAAATGCCAAAAAAGGATATGATATTATCCCTTTGTTTTTTGGAGTACTTTTACAATACTATCAACCCAAAAAGTTTTAATGAGTTTTTAAGTTTAACTAAAAAGATATGGCTAGTTCAACGCTAGAAAAATATTCTGAGGTAGAAGAAAATTTTTATAATGACCTTATGGGTTTTGTTGGTAGAGATCTTTTGTTTTACTGTGTGACTGGAAGTCTTGGACGCAAAGATGTAATTTCTGATTGGAGCGATATAGATATAATATTGGTGTTTCAAAAACTGGATGAGTCCACTTTAGATTACCTTTCTAAAGCAATTAAGTTAAATAAAACAGATATAAAAATCGGAACAACTTTTTATTCTTTGAAAGAATGGAATGTTTATAAATTTCAAGATCCAAAGACGTTTGATGCTATGCACTATGTTTTTTCTGGTATTTATAGTCCTAGAATATCTAATTCTAAAGTTTTGTTGAACCAATTTCCAATAGAAATGTTAAATACTGTTAATCGTATAAGTTTATCTAGTGAATTATGTATTTTAAAGCGAGCACTACTAGATAAACAAGAAGAAAAAATTATTTACAAAAGACTTTCTACTATACTCAGAATTTTCTTGTTGGACCGAGGAGTAATCGCTGGTGGATATCAAGATGTATGGAATAAATCTAAGATTTATTTTACTGATTTTCCTTTATCTCAAATTACTCCGGAAGAAATTATGATAAGCCCAGAAAAATATATTGAACGCACAAAACATTATTTTAGATTTTTGGAATGGCTCGGAGGTAATAGTTAGTCTTACTATTTTTGTAGATTTTATTTGTCTTCATAGATAGTGAGGTTAATAACTCACTTGTTGTTCTTAAACAAACATAAATAAAAAGGAGATCTAAGATGAAGGTGCGTGTTCGTGCAATTATTATCCAAGATAACTCTTTACTTCTCATTCACCGTATTAAAGAAGATAAGGAGTATTGGGTTTTTCCTGGCGGTGGTGTAGAGGAAGGTGAAAGTGAAAAAGAAGCTTTGATTCGTGAGGCTCGTGAAGAATTAGGGCTTGATGTTGCTGTTGTTAGTCAATTTGCTTCTAACGATTTACAGCCGATAGGTAGTTTGCCTGCGCAGAGGGAAGTTTTTTACTTTTGCGTGATAACTGGAGGCAGGTTAGGGTCTGGTACTGGAACTGAATTTAGTCCAAATAATACAAAAGGTACATATAACCTTGAGTGGATAAGTTTGGATAAAATATCTATGTACAATATTTTACCAGATGAAATAAAGGTAAGACTCTTGAAAGAAAGGAGTGTAATATGAAAACAATCTCCTTTAATGGGCAGGATAACTCTGGAAAAAGTCAGCAAATTAGGTTGTTAAAATGGAAAAGTGGAGAACATTTTCATATCACAAAACCGCTCTCGGCATACAGTAATAGGTGGCCGAAATTGAGTGGTTATGAGGCATCGCGCTGGTGGTTTGAGGAGATTCCTGTAGAGGAATTAACAGATATTATAATAGAGTCTCTTATTGCTAGACAAGAAGATTCTTGTAGTGAAAAGTTTCCTATATACGACCGTGGTGTCAGAATGTTCAAGTCCGTGTGCACTGCAACTAGAATGACTCGAGATGGGATATCACTGCATGAAGCTATAACCATAACAGATAAACACTTTGATCGTAGATATGATCATTTTGTTGATGAGTATGAAATATTTTTTGAAAGAGATCTTGCTTATTTTTCTGGGGTTCAAAAACTTGTAGAAGTTATCCGTCCAAGGGAAGATAAAGGTTTTCCAGAAAGTATCAAACAGATATATCTGAGATATCAATCTAACCTGACCGTTGTTATGAGATATTATTTTAGCCAATCTGCCCGCTGCTCTATTATAGGAGTAAGAGATCCAATACTAGTGATACAGAATCAATTAAGAGAAATATTGAGCATCGTTTGCGAAGTAAAGATTCCACGAATAAAACTTCCCGAGGGTTTAATTGTTGGTTTTGGTGGTCTGAGTGAGTGTGGAAAAAGTAGTTTTGCAGAACACTTAAGAAAAGATTACCAGTTCTGTCGATTAAAGCTGCGTTATTTTATTGAGCTAATAGAAAAACGTGGAGAGGTAATGACACCCGAGATGGTTTGTCTCGAGTTACTTGATTATCTTGAGCGTCACTATTTTTTAAGTCGAATTTCTGTTGAAAGTTTACATGACCCATTTGTTCCAGCAATGCTTAAATTAATGCTGGGGGAGCAAGTAAAAATCGTTTATATAGAAACAGATCAGGATTTGCGCATTAAACGAGCATCGGCAGAGTTAGGTATGGACTTCGAAGAAGCTCGAGAAATAGTTATAGGTAAAGATAGAGTCAAGAAGGGTAGAGGAGCCGAGAAAGTAAAGGATGTTGCTGATATAGTTTTTGATAACTCTTCCAACTCTCTGCACTATAATCTTCAGTCTTTCACAGATAGTTTATGTTTAAACTGAAGACGTCCAATCCCTACTCAAAACATGAGTGGGGATTTTTATTATATTAAATTGGATCTAGAAATATAATTTGCTATTTTAATGTAGTTTTTATTCCAAATATTAACTCGTTCAGATTCTGGATATTCTGCTAGAGTTCTTTTTTCGCCTTTTAAAACTATTATCTGAGGCCAACCAGTTTGCAATTTACCTTTTTCTTTTTTTGCAATTTGAAAGGGAACTTTAAAGGAATATTCTTTTGTTTTTCCATTAGGTTCAGCGTAGACAGTGGCTACTTCAAAATAGCCACTCCTGTCTTTAAAGTTATTTAATATCTTTAAAACATTTTTAACAGAGATTCTTTTTTCAAAAAAATTCATATATGGGCCAGGTATTCCAAGCGCATTAATATATAGACTATGGTCTTCTCTTATGGCTGACAAGCCTAGTTCTTTGGCTGTTTCTAGTGCTGTATGTTTGGCTATCTCTAAGCTATTATCGGCCTGTATTTCTGGGTAGTCTTTATTTACTTGCAATAGTTCAATATTCTTTTTGCTAAATACGCTATTAGCTGCAAGTAGCTTGCCAGAGTTTTTAGTAACTAAATATATTTTCATTGTATTTATATTTATTAATTTTTATAAAGAAGCTATAAAAACAATTTCAGTGCCGTTATCTTTTATTGGAGATTCTTTAAAAATTTCTACTTTACTAAACACTTGATTTAACAAATCTAGTGTTTTTTGTTTATCTACAGATATTTTTTTAAGGTGTTCACTATATTCAACGTTAGGATATAAAACAGGAGTTATTAAAACAAAATGCCCATTTTTAGTTAGAATGTTTTTAATGTTTTTTAAAAAAGAGGGTTTGTCTTTTATAAAAGCAAAAACTAGTTTACAGGTTATTAAATCAAAAGGAGAGTTTGGTATAGTTTTTAAATCAAATGAATCTATATCAAACTCTATAAAGTTTGTTAAACTTTCAACTTTTTCTTCCAAAGCTTTGTTTTTTGCTTTCTCTAAAGCTATATTAGAAATATCTAAACCTGTAGATTGAAAACCTTTTTTGGCTAATTTGATAACTAGATCGCCAGTACCACAACCAATATCTAATATTTTTGAGTTTTCTTGAAGGTTTATATGTTTTAGGAGTTCATCTAAAAAACTATGGCTTATTTTTACATAATCCTTATCTTGGGAGAAAATATTGTTCCAAAAATCTTTATTCATTTAAAGAAAATCATAACATAAAAAAACACCTCCCTAGTTTAACTAGGGAGGTGTGTATGTGTCGAGTTTCTTCATTATTCACCCCTCGGGGTTCCCACGGTACCACCACGGTGGTGGTACACTTCCGATTCGTTGAATATCTTGGTGGGGCTCGGAAAAAATGAATCTACGCCCTGATAAATATTTCTGACCATGGCTACTGAAGTCATCAGCAGGCAGGACAGACCCACTATCAGCATGGTCTGTTCAAACCGTCCCTGCTTTTTGGTGTTTAGCCAAATAGCCTGGAGCATTTGTTTCTTCGATAGGGCTTCCATATAACCCTCCTTGGGGTTTAGTGTGAAAATACCTTGTTATTATGGTACTTATTCTAGTATAGCATATATTATATAACTTTGTCAAGTTTGTATTTTACTTAACTATATTCAATAATAACTAACAATGAAGTGGTATTATTTTACTTTAGTTATTGGGGTTTTGTTGGATTTAGCGGTTTTGCCATGGTTTTTTGGTGCAAGCTTAATTCCTAATTTATTTTTTACAATTTTGCCGTTTGGATTTTTATTTTTACCAAGTAAACATTTAAAACTGCTTTTTATTTTTTCTTTAATATACATACGAGTTACTACCTCTTTTAATATGGGTATAATATTTTTAGCGCTAATGCTAATGCTTGTTTTTGAAAGATGGTTTCTTACTAATTTTTTTCACCGCTCGGCTTGGCAAACTTTAGCTTTTTCTGGTTTTGGTGTTTTGGTTTTTTACGCAACTTTATTTTCTTTAAATTGGGCTTTAGGGTTGGGCAGTATAGAGGAAGGCATAAGCAGAATAGGTATAATTATTTTTTTAACTCTTACATCTGCAATTGCTAGTTTCTTATTTAATAAGTTTTTAGGCAGAGAACTTGCCAATGTTTAGAAAGAAAAGAATAAAAAATTTGGATCATCTAGAAATAGATGAAGTTTTTTTCGATAATCACCAGATTTCGGAAAGTGGTTTTAAATGGGAAGATAAAATTTCTAAAAATATTTCTAGTTCGGCCATAAAAAAACTGGGTTTAGTATTGCTTCTTGTTTTTAGTGTGGTTTTGTTTAGAAATTTATATATAGTTATTTTTAAAAATAAAGAATATACAGCCTTAGCCAAGGCTAACTATATAAAAGAAATTTGGGATCGGGCGCCTCGCGGTATAATTTACGATGCTAAGGGAAAAGCTTTAGTTAAAAATGCTTTGTCTTTTAATTTGGTTATGATTCCAGCGGAATTACCAAGAAATAAAGAAAAACAAGAAAATATAGTAAAAATATTAAGCGAACTTTTAGCGCAATCCCAAGATACTATTAAAAAAGAGTTTCAAGATATAAATAGGTTTTCTTTTCGCCCTGTTCTTGTTTTAGAAAATTTAGATCACAGCGAACTTTTGGCTTTTAAAAGCCAGATAGAAAATTTACAGGGGTTTCGTTTAGAAGAAAATTTTAAAAGAGAATACGAAGGCAAAGGAGTATATAGCCATGTTTTGGGTTATACAGGCAGAGTTACCGAAAAAGACATTAAAAGAAAAAATGATTTTTTATTAACAGATATTATTGGTAAAAATGGTGCAGAATTTCAATACGAAAGTTTTTTAAGAGGGCAAAATGGTGTAACAATGTTAGAAAGTTATGCCCATGGCGGTACCGGTAGAGTAGTGGGCAATAAGCAGGCTGTTGCAGGTAATAATTTGAATTTGTTTTTAGATGCAGATTTACAAAGCAAATTAACAGAAGTTATGAGTCGGCATTTGGGTGCTATTGGTTTAAGTAGGGCAGCAGCGATTGCGATTGACCCAAGAGGTGGCGGGGTTTTGGCTTTACAAAGCTTTCCGTTATTCGATAGCAATGTTTTTACAACACGCCTAAGCCCGGAAACTTTTAAAAATCTTTTTGAAAGCAATAGCCAGCCAATGTTTAACCGTGTAATTGGTGGGGTGTATCCACCAGGTTCTACCGTTAAACCCTTTATTGGTATAGGCGCGCTCCAAGAAAAAATTGTTACCGACAAAACTTTAATAAACGATAAGGGTTTTATAACCGTCGGCAACCAAATTTTTAAAGGCTGGAAAGTTTTAGGCATAGTAGATATTTATAAAGCGATAGCTATGTCTTCTAACATATTCTTTTATACTGTTGGTGGAGGTTACGGCGATATTCCGGGTTTAGGGCCAGAAAAATTGGCAGAATATTATAAACTTTTTGGTTTTTCAAAATTAACAGGGATAGATTTACCAGGTGAGGCCGATGGTTTTATTCCAACGCCAAACTGGAAACGTTTAAATAAACGCGAGGGTTGGTTTTCTGGCGATACCTATAATATGTCTATTGGGCAAGGTTTTGTTCAATCGACTCCGCTTCAGTTAGCTTTGGCTACTTCGGCGATTGCAAACCACGGCACACTTTTTAAACCAAGGGTTGTAAAAAATATTACCGATGCTTCGGGTAAGGTAATAAAAAATATAGAGCCAGAAATTTTAAGTAAAAATTTTGTAGACCAAGAATCTTTAGAAATAATTCGTAAGGCGATGCACGAAACAATTGTTTCGGGTTCGGGGCGTTCTCTTTCGTCTTTAGCAGGGAGTGCTGGTGGAAAAACAGGAACCGCACAAACCGGTGTGGGCAATAATACACATGCTTGGTTTTCTGTTTTTGCACCATACGAAAACCCAGAAATTGTTTTAATAGTTTTGGTAGAAAACGGTGGTGAGGGTTCGAGCATAGCCGCACCAATAGCGCGAGAAGTGTTAGAATGGTACATGAATAGGTAAGTTAGCTTCACTATCTTCGTTAGCTTGTTAGGAATAATTAAAAGCTAAAGAAGCTGAAAGCTAAAGAAGCTATGATTATATTTGATGGAAAAAAACTAGCCAGTAAAATTTTAGATAGTATAAAAAAAGAAACAGCTTTATGGCCACAAAAACCAACGGTGGCGGTGGTTAGTTTTGGTGTTAAAGAAGATAATTCTTCTTATATTATTCAAAAAAGAAAAACAGCCGAAAGTTTGGGCTTTGGTTTTAAAGATTATAATTATTCAAAAGAAAGTTTTTCAAAAGCTCGGGAATATTTAAATAAAATAGTAAAAATGGAAGATGTTTCGGCTGTTGTGGTTCAGATGCCGTTGCCTGCCGAAATTAATGTTTCTATTTTAAATGTTATACCGCCAGAAAAAGATCCAGACTTGTTATGTGATAAATCTGTTGGCGCTTTTTTTAATGGGCATTCTTTGGTTAACCCACCAACTGCCGAAGCGATTATAGATATTTTAAAAGAAGAAAATATTAGTTTATTGGGTAAAAAAGTGGCTTTGTTTGGCTATGGCAGGCTTGTAGGAAGGTTCTTGGTGCCTATGCTTATAAAGGAAGGAGCAACAGTAGCCATAATAGATAAAAATACATCAAAAGATAATGCTAAGCTTATTTCTTTAAGTTCGGATATTGTTATAAGTGCTGTTGGAGAGGCCAATATTATAAAAAGCGATATGGTAAAAGATGGTTCGGTAGTTATAGATGCTGGGTTTTCCATCCTTGACGGAAACATAGTGGGTGATGTAGACTTAGACTCTGTGAAAGATAAAATTTCATTAATTACTCCAGTTCCAGGCGGCGTAGGCCCAATTACGGTAGCTCGGCTTTTTTCTAATGTAGCAAAATTATTTAAGTATTCAACTAAATTTAAAAATTAACACCAATCGCATTGGTGTTTTATAATAATAAAAAAATGCAAAAATATATTTCTCAAGGCGATTTAGAAGCTTTTAAAAAGGAATTACACGAATTAAAAATGGTTAAGCGTCACGAAATTGCGGAACGCATCGAAGAAGCTAAATCATTGGGAGACCTTTCCGAAAATGCAGAATATTTAGAATCGCGCGAGGCTCAAGCGTTTAACGAAGGCAGAATAAGAGAACTAGAAGAATTGGTAAAAACTGCTGTTATTATAGACGAGAACAAAAATAAAGCTGGCGCTAGGGTTGCTATAGAAGTAGGCGATACAATAGAAGTTAAAAACGAAAAAGGCGAAAAAATAACTTATACTATTGTGGGTTCCAATGGTGCCGATCCTATGCAAAATAAAATATCGAACGAATCTCCGTTAGGCAAAGCATTTCTTTTTAGATTACCTGGTGAAGATGTTGAGGCTGTAACACCAATGGGCAAATTAAAATATAAGATCTTGGCTATAAAATGAGCTCCGCTAAAAATTATTGGTTTTCTTAAGCGGAGCGAAACCCAGTACCGAAGGTCTTGGTTTGACTACTCAATAACCACTAAAAAATAATGACCTTCTGGTGCTGTGGTAAAAGTTCTGCTAGGATTGGAACAGCAACAAGCTGTTCCTTTTTAGTAAACCATATTTAGGGGGAGCTAATATGGCAAAGTTTCTTGAAAAAATAGGAAATGTCTACATGTAGGTGATAGCTCAAGAGGAATCAGGGAGCCCTGCGTGATAGTAGACGAGGATGTAAGAGAGATAATGGATGATCAAAGGTATCTGGTGAAAAAGGATGATGGAAAAATAGAGGAGGTTAGTGGTTGCACATTAGTTCCTCAAATATAGAGAAACAGCCGAGTCTATGGACTCGGTATTTTATTTTTACTTTAAGTATTAATAAATAAAGTAAAAATACACTGAGGGGGTCTGCGAGTCGAAGTGTTGTGTTATTGGGTTTGCCCAGTAGAGCAACTTTGACCATTAAACCTAGTCGCCGAATATTTGAGTGTATTTTTTAATATTATTTATATTTTGATTTTATAAATTAATTAAATTCACAACAGGTTTAATGCATGAGGCGACTTGTCAAAGTTGTCTTACTGGGTTTGCCAATTTTTACAGGCCTTGTATAATATAAGTACTAGCTAGTCTAGTGTTCTTTCATCCACTCAACCTTCTGGGGAGAAGGCTATATGGATAACACTTCGGGTAGTATCTTCGGCAGTTATGATCAGCGTCGTAATCTTTCCACTGGAGAGCTGACTTCGCTTCGTGCGAGTTTCTCTCACATTGACCCTGCGCAACGTGCGCCCGTGGAAGAGATTCGCCAGTTCCTGCCCAAGGACACCCAACAAGATCAACAACCCTCTTCAGGATAGTCGAAGAGGACCCCCATAGTTTCAGCCGCGGAGAAAATTCTCTTCGCGGTTTTTTATTATCTTTGACCCAAAGTGCTTAAAAAGCTAGAATATATAAATAATATGATAGACATTAAACTACTCCGCGAAAAGCCAGACTATATAAAAGAAGCCATTCGCAGGAAGGGTTATAAGATTGATGTAGACGAAATCTTAGAAATGGATAAGCGCCGTCGCGCTCTTATACAAGAAACCGAAGAGTTTCGCCGTAGTGGTAAAGAAATATCTGCCCAAGGCAAAGATGCTTCCGAAGAAGATAGGGAAAAAGGCAGAAGCTTAAAAGAAAAAATAAAAGTTAAAGAAAAAGAACTAGATGTTGTAGAAAGCGATCTAGCGGTAAAGTTTTCGCAAATTCCAAACCCAGCTTTCGACGAAGTTGTGGAAGGCGAGGGCGAAAAAGGTAATAAAGAATTAAGAGTTGTAGGAACCATTCCCGAATTTTCTTTTAAACCAAAAGATCACTTAGAACTGGCCGAAAGTTTGGGTATTGTAGATTTTGAAGCTGGCGCCAAAGTTGCTGGTAGCCAGTTTTTCTATTTAAAAAACGAAGGTGCAATGCTGGAACTAGCCATAATAACTTACACTCTAGATTTACTACGCGAAGAAGGCTTTGAGGTTTTGTTTACACCAGACATGGCTCGTTCTAAATACTATTTGGGTACGGGTTATTTGCCAAAAGGTGACGAAGCTCAAACATACGAAATTACAGATTCCGACCTTGGTTTAATTGCTACAGGCGAGGTTACTTTGGCTGGTTACCATGCCGACGAAATTTTAGATTCCAAAGTTTTGCCAAAAAAATATGCAGGGATGTCGCATTGTTTTAGGCGTGAAGCTGGTGCATACGGCAAATATTCTAAAGGATTATACAGGGTACACCAATTTACCAAGGTAGAAATGTTTGTCTATACCACGCCCGAAGAATCTAAAAATATGCACGCCGAACTTTTGCGTCTGGAAGAGAGAATTTTCCAAGGTTTAAATATTCCTTATAGGGTTTTAGAAATGTGTACAGGCGATTTAGGCGCACAAGCTGCCGCTAAATACGACCTAGAGGCTTGGATGCCTGGGCGGGGCGAATGGGGCGAAGTTACATCTACTTCTAACACTACAGATTACCAAGCTAGAAACTTAAATATTAAATATCGTTTACCAAATGGCGATACAGATTTTGCTCATACATTAAATGGTACAGCTGTAGCCACCTCACGCGCTATAATTGCCATACTAGAGAATAACCAGAAGGAAGATGGTTCTGTTACTATCCCAAAGAATTTACAAAGGTATTTGACGTTTAAGACGATAAATATAAAATAAATTCCAAAACACAAAACCCAAATTACAAACAATAAACAAATATAAAATTAAAAACCGTTTGTATATTTAATTATTGTAATTTGTTTGTAATTTTTTATTCAGTGTTTGTGATTTTTGTATATTATGCCAGAAAAACTGCGTCCTGCACAAAAAGAAAATGTTTTTTCAAAAGTAAAAGTCCCTAGCTATGCAGGGCCTGTTTTGTTTTTAACCATAGCTTTAATTACCGGAATATTTTTTTATTTTAAAAAGCATACTGTTAGCCAAGAAGTAAAAGAAGAAAATTCTATAGATAAAACATTATCTGCGGTTATATGCCAAACCGAAAAATGTTTTTGGTTAAACAAAGAAGGTGTTTCTTTTAACGAAGGCGCTAAGGTTAGCGGTAATATGGTTACGGTTGTGGAAGACAAAACAAACAAAGAACTTAAAGTTGGCGATAAATTAATAGACCCAAAAACTTTGGGCAAAATAAACTTTTTAAAAGAGGAATTAGCAACTAAATTTGAAATTAAACTGTTAGATATTAAAACCGAGGATTCTAATTATTCCGATTTTGATTTTACAACCAGCGAAGGCTGGGTTTTGCGTTTAAACTTAAGTGAGAATATATATAAAACCTTAGAAACCTTAAAACAATCGCTAGTGGAAATTAAAAAATCCGGCCCAACCGCATTGTTGGATTATTTGGATTTACGCATACAGAATAAGGTATACTACAAGTTTAAATGAGAAAGCAATATGCAAAAAATACATATTATAAATATAGCAAAAAGCAACTATTCGGAATTTCCGAATAGTTCAGCTGTTGCAAAAAATGCAACAGCTCGAATTAACCCAGAAATGATCATTTTTGGTAGGGTGGTCTATAATACTTAGCAAGGACGATCCTTGCTAAGTACAAAATCCGAAGGTGGGGGGATTTTAACTAGCGAGCTTTTGAAATAAATTTGATGAAAAAGAAACAAGCACAAAGTAA
>JAUYOU010000071.1 GCA_030697855.1 bacterium | reverse complement strand
TTATATTGCCAAAGAGGTTGGCATAGACGAAGTTGTGGCCGAAGTTTTACCGGAAGACAAACTTAATAAAATAAAAGAATTACAATCTCAAGGCAAGATTGTGGTTATGGCGGGTGATGGTGTAAACGATGCTCCGGCGTTAGCTCAAGCCGATGTTGGCATAGCTATGGCTACGGGAACCGATGTCGCTATAGAATCGGCCGGTATTACTCTTTTAAATGGAGATATTTCTAAACTTGTTAAAGCAATAACTCTTTCTAAAATAACAATGCGAGGGATTAAACAAAATTTGTTTTGGGCATTTGCTTATAATATTATTGGCATACCTTTAGCAGCAGGAGCTTTTTACCCATTTTTAGGTTGGCTTTTAAGCCCAGTGTTTGCTGGTTTTGCGATGGCGGCTTCGAGTGTTTCGGTGGTTGGTAATTCGCTTAGAATTAAAACTAAAAAAATATAGATATGAAAAAATATAAATTTTTTGTAAAAGGAATGCATTGTAAAGCTTGTACTGTTTTAATTGAATCAGAACTTAAAGAATTACCCGAAGTGGATTCAGTTTATGCTTCGCTTAAAAATTTAGAAGTTGAAATTAGTGGAAATTTTGGTGAAAAATCTCCAGAACATATTGCCAAAGATTTAACCGAAGTTATTAAGCATCATGGCTACGAACTTTTATTAGAAAAACAAAAACACACTGTTAAATGGAAAGATTTTTTAATTGCTGGACCAATTGCCTTAGGTTTTATTTTGCTTTTTATTTTTTTACAAAAAATTGGTTTAGTAAACTTAGTTAATAGTTCGGAAGTTGGTTTGGGTACTGCGTTTGTTATTGGGTTTATAGCTTCAGTGTCTACGTGTATGGCTGTGGTAGGTGGATTAGTGCTTTCTGTTTCGGCAAATTTTACAAAAGAAGGTAGCAAGGTTAAGCCTCAGATTTTATTTCATGTTGGGCGTTTAATTTCATTTTTTATATTAGGAGGCCTTATTGGTGCAGTAGGATCTTCTTTTCAGTTTGGTGGAACAGGAATTTTTGTATTAAGTTTTATAGTGGCAATAATTCTTCTTGTTTTGGGTATAAATTTATTAGATGTTTTTCCTTGGGCTAAAAAAATTCAGCCAACTCTGCCATCTTTTTTGGGCAAGGGTGTACATGGTTTAAAAAAGGTTAATCACGCCTTAATACCTATGCTGCTTGGAGTGGCTACTTTCTTTTTGCCGTGTGGGTTTACACAGTCTATGCAGATATATACACTTACAACAGGTAGTTTTTGGACAGGTGGTTTAATAATGCTTTTCTTTGCTTTGGGTACACTGCCAGTGCTTTCTTTCTTAAGTTTTGGTTCCTTGAGTATAGATAAAAAGAACTTAGGAATATTTTTTAAGGCTTCGGGTTTAATAGTTATATTTTTTGGAATTTTAAATTTAATT
This sequence comes from bacterium, assembly GCA_030697855.1. GTDB lineage: Bacteria > Patescibacteriota > Minisyncoccia > JACQLN01 > JACQLN01 > JACQLN01. Next base: position 9,318 of record JAUYOU010000071.1, on the reverse strand, counting down.
AACAGTTTAGTTGCAGCAGGATTATTAAATCCAGTATTTAATTTTTAGAAAAATGAAATTAACAATTATATCTATAATAATTTCGGCAGGTGTTGTTTTTGCCGCGATATTTTTTGCTAACAACAGAGATTCCTCGGGCTTGCCAAACAAAGAACCTATCGCGGTTTCGCAAGTTATAGATGGAAAACAAATTATCGAAATTAAGGCGAAAGGGGGCTATACACCAAGAGAAATTTTAGCCAAAGCCGATATACCCACGATTATTAAAGTAAAAACACAAGGCACGTTTGATTGTTCTTCGGCATTGGTTATTCCGAGTTTAAACTACAGAACAAATTTAGCACCATCTGGTGTTACCGAAATTGAAGTACCTCCGCAAAAAATAGGTTTCGTTTTAAATGGCACCTGCGCTATGGGGATGTATGGTTTTTCTATAAAATTTAATTAAATAAAAAAGAAGCAGTCCAGCTTAGCTGAACCGTCTCGACGGCGCTTGGTACGGCCTTCGACCATTGTTCGAGGGTGGTCTACTCGGCGAACTGCGCCTTGGTGGTTTGGCCGCGTATGTGGTGCACGCGGCCGACCTGGGTAGTCATACAAAGCCTCCTGTGGGCTGTGCTGGCTGCCGGGATTATCCAGACGAGCCTTGCTCGCTGGGACGAAAGGACTGAATTAATTGTATCAAATATTATTTTCTGTTTGCAAGTCTTCTTTTAATTTGTGCCACGGGAGAGGGTCGATCACAACTTTTATTTTTTCCAAAAGTTTATTTCTTTAATAAATTTTTGCGAATCTTTTGAAATACGAATTGTGTGTTTTATTTTTCCGTTAGATTGTTTTAGCTTTTGAATATTGGGAGAATAACCTAATTTTTTTGTTAATTTATAAATATCATCAACTAATATTGGAGAAGTATTTACAAAATTAATCATTAAGTAATCTCTATCTTTATATATTGAGCCATCTGTTTGAAACAATCCGCGTAAACATTCTTTTGTAAACTTTGTATTGTCTTTGATCCATTCGGGGATTTTAATATTTTGTAAATCTTTTGGTCCTTTATCCCATTTCCAATCTAGTATTTTTCCTAACACATTGGAGTACAAACTTATATCTGTACTGGTGATTCTATTAATTTTACTTACTTTATTTTTGGGAAAGAGTGTTTTTAGAGTTTCTATTATATGTTTTATTAACTTTGGGTATTTATTGTCGCAAGTAATTCTTAACCTGATAGCTCTTTTATTTGGATTAGAAAGGTTTCCATCTCCTAAGGAAACACCCACCATATATGCTAAAAGTTCCTTTTTTGAATCCATGTTGTGGGCGAGGAGGGACTTGAACCCTCAAGCCTTTCGGCACACGATTTTGAGTCGTGCATGTTTGCCAATTTCATCACTCACCCAACATTTAGGTATTTTCTAGTAAAAACTATTCATTGTCAATGCAGGTTCCTTAAGGTAAAATAAGTAATATCTAACTAAGTAATTTTGTGTCTAGAACAATTTCTTTTGTTAACCAAAAAGGCGGTGTAGGTAAATCTACCAGCGTTGTAAACGTAGGCGCTTTTTTGGCGGCACACGGCAAATCTGTTTTAGTTGTCGACTTAGATCCTCAAGCTAATTCTACTTCTGGTCTGGGTGTGGATCCGTATCAATTAGAGTGGCATTTGTACCATGTTCTAACAAATGGCTTATTACCAGAAGAAGCCATAAGAAAAACCGGTGTTGCGGGTTTAGATCTTTTGCCTACTAATACAAATTTAGCGGGCGCTGGCATAGAACTTGTAACTCAACCCAACAGAGAATTTCGTTTGCGCGAGGCTCTAAGCAGAGTCTCCACAAACTACGACTATATTTTAATAGATTCACCGCCTTCACTTGGGCTTCTAACAATAAATGGCCTAGTTGCTTCCGATTTTATTGTTATTCCTGTACAGTGCGAATACTATGCTTTGGAAGGTATTGGCCATCTTTTAAAAACTATAGAATTAATTCGTGATAATTTGGGGCATAATATTAATGTGCTTGGTGCAGTGTTAACTATGTACGATAAGCGCAACAGGTTGAACCGCGATGTGGTTAAAGAAATGAACAGAAACTTTCCGGGGCGAGTTTTTAATTCTGTTATACCTCGTTGCGTCTCTTTGGCCGAAGCGCCCTCTTTTGGAAAAACTATTTTACAATACGATCTTTATTCCAAAGGGGGTAAAGCATATAGACAGTTGGCCGAAGAAATACTAGGCTTAGAAAATGTTGGTGCGCCAGAAACATCTGTTGCCACAGAAGCCGTTGCCGAAGAAAATATTCTAAACACAGAAGATATAAATAGTTCAGAACCAGAAGCTGGTATTGTAGCAACCGAAGCGAGTAACGAATTTGTAGACGTAGAAATTGTTACCACTCTGGCAGTAGAAAATAGTCCAGAGGTTTCTTTAGAAGATAGTATTAAACAAATTTAATTTAAAAAAATATGGCCCTAGGCAGAGGATTGGAGTCGTTGATTCCACAAAAAAAGAAAGACGAAGAAGTTTCTCCTATAAAAGAGCAAACTAGTTTTTCTGTTCCAACAAAAAGCGTTGCTACAACAGCAAGGCAAGAAAGTATTTTTTATATTGAAATAGAAAAAATAAAACCAAATCCTTATCAACCCAGAAAAGAGTTTGATGAAACCGAACTAAATAGTTTGGCCGATTCCATGAAGCAATATGGGTTGTTACAACCCCTCTTGGTTTCTAAGGTGGAATTAACGGTCTCAAGTGGTACTAAAGTTGAATATCAGTTAATAGCAGGCGAACGTCGCTTAAGGGCGGCTGGTATTGCGGGGCTTAGACAGGTTCCGGTAATAATTAAAAACCCAGACAATGCTACAAGGTTAGAAATAGCTTTAATTGAAAATGTTCAACGCCAAAATTTAAACCCAGTCGAAGAAGCTTTGGCTTATGAACGCCTAATGACCGAATTTAAATTAACCCAAATGGAGGTGGCTCAAAAAGTTGGCAAAAGCCGCGAAGTGGTTGCCAATAGGGTTCGTCTTTTAGATTTACCCTACGAAGTTCAACGAAGCATTTCCGATGGAAAAATAAGCGAAGGGCACGCCAAGGTTTTATTGGCCATTAAAAATTCTGAACGCCAAATATTTTTAACCGAAGAAATTATTAAAAAAACTTTATCTGTGCGCGAACTAGAAGAAATTGTTCGCCAAGATGAATCTTACAAAGCAAAGGTGGCAAGAACTAGCGATCCAGAATTAGAAAATTACAAAAAAACAATCCAAGATACTTTAGGTACGCCAGTTTCTTTTTCGGGTAACCGCGAAAAAGGAAAATTAGCAATTAGCTTTTATTCAGAGGAAGATTTAGATAGGTTAATTAAAAAATTAACCAACCAGTCGTAAGCGCTCCTTTATTTTTGTTCTGGCTTTAGAAGTTTTAATAAATTTTAACCAATCCTGCGAAGGTTTTTGGTTTTTTCCCGTAACAATTTCCACAATATCACCATCGTTTAATTGGTGAGTTATGGCCATAATTTTTCCGTTTACTTTAGCTTGTATGCATTTATCGCCTAAATCGGAATGGATTGCATAAGCAAAGTCTAGTGGTGTAGCTTCTTCGGGTAATTCTATAACATCACCTAGGGGTGTGTAGACAAAAATTCTGTCTTTAAAGAAATCTATTTTGGCATTTTCCCAAAAGTCTTCACTATTTAAATCTTGGTTTTGCCATTCTGAAAGTTGGTGTAACCATGAATATTTTTTGGCTATAGGATTTTTTGATTCTTTATAACTCCAGTGTGCAGCAATACCATAATCTGCATTTTTGTTCATTTCCTCTGTTCTTATTTGGAATTCAGTTATTTTTCCTTCTTCACAAAAAACAGTGGTATGCAAAGATTGATACCCGTTTGGTTTGGGTAATGCAATATAATCCTTTATTCTATTGGGTAGTGGTTGCCAATATTTATGTAAAACTCCCAATGTTTCGTAGCAAGAAACAATATCGGGCACAATAACTCTAAGTGCAACAAGATCGTACATTCTTTCTAGGTTGAAATCGTATTTTTGTAATTTGCGCCATAAACTATATAAATGTTTTGCTCTAGCGCTTAAACGAACATAGCGAATATTATTTTCTTGTAATATTTTTTCTACGATTGGCTTAATTTTTTCTGTATATTTTTTATTTTCTATAATTTGATCTTTTACAAAGTCTAAAAGTTTTTTATAATCTTCGGGGTAAACGTAAGGAAAAGCATAGTCTTCCATAATTCCTTTAACTTCACCCATACCTAAACGGGAAGCGAGTGGAGCATAAACTTCTAAGGCTTCGCGAGCTATTCTTTCTTTGTTGCCTTTAAAAGTATCCAGTGTTTCTAAATTATGAAGCCTGTCGGCAAGTTTAATTATAACCACGCGAATATCTTTCGCTGTCGCCAAGATCATTTTATGAAAATTTTCTATATAATTTTTCTCGCCACTGTAGCTAACACGATGTAACTTGGTTACAGATTGAACCAAGAAAGAAATATTTAAACCAAATTCTTTTTCTAAGTTTTCGATAGTAACTTTCGTATCTTCTAAAACGTCATGCAACAAGCCAGCAGATACTGTTTCGTAATCCATATTAAAATCGGCTAGTATTTGAGCAACAGCGAGAGGATGGGTAATGTAATTTTCGCCGGAATCCCTTTTTTGATTTGTGTGAGCGTTCTCGGCAAAAGCATAGGCCTTTTGGATTGTTTCGGCCTCTGTAGATGAATATTTAGCTATTATTTTAGCCAATATTTCTTGCATATTTTAAGCGTAGCAGATAAGAGGATTTGGCGCACTCTGGCTAGGCAAGTTGTATTGACAACACTAATATTATGTGATAATATTTAAACTATCGAAATTTGGGTAGTTCTTTTTCATCTTAACCTTATGGAGGGGTTATGGAAACCATACTGAGCACGCTTTTCTGGATTGTGGTGAGTGGAATCATCCTGTTCTTTATCTGGCAGGCTGCACAAGAAGTTCTTCATCATACCGGAGAACCTCTCATGGTGATTCCCATCACCATGAGCGCGATGGCTGTGCCGGTGATGCCGAGGATGAAGTCTCCTCTGCGGCGGGCAAGGGAGGTCGTGAAGGTTTCCAAGCCCACTGTGCCGGAAGGTTGTCCTTCAGGTGACGAATTCAATGTCTACGAAGTCCGTTTCGCAGGCAGGTGGTATGCCTGCTTGCCGCTAGAGGACTTCAACAGTCATATGGCAAAGATGAGTCTCCGCCGAGTTCTGCTCGGCGACAGGCGAACGCACCAGAGGGTGATCGTTCGACGGGTACATGAGATTCGTCGAACGAAAGGTTGAGTTGAGAGTTCCTTGATGCGCAAGAGGTGGACCTAATGGTCCGCCTCTTTTTCATCTTCTTCTTTTTCTATTGGCTCTGTCGGAGTTTCTTCTGCGGGTTTTAGTTTTGGATTAACCCAGCTAGCATATTTACAATCGGGGTAACGTGAACAACCGTAAAAAGTTTTTTTAGTGCGGGTTCGTTTTACAATTACATCGCCATCTTTGCAATCTGGACATTTCATATCTATTTTATTTAAAATTCGTTCGGTGTGTTTGCAATCTGGAAAACCAGTGCAGGCATAAAATTTGCCAAATCTTCCCAGCTTAATAACAATTGGTTTACTGCATTCAGGGCAAATTTTGTCGGTAGGTTCGTCGTTTTTAAAATCTGTTTTTTTAAGTTCGTCCATTTTTTCTTTTATAATTTTTTCAAAAGGTTCATAAAATTCTCTTATAACTGGCACCCATTCTATTTTGTCTTCGGCAATACTGTCCAGTTTTTTTTCCATTTTAGCTGTAAAATCTATGTCTACAATATTAGGAAAATGCTCAACTAATAAATCGTTAACAATTGTGCCCATTTCGGTGGGTTTTATTTTTTTTTGTTCGTCTTTTTCTACATAGCCTCTATTTTGAATAGTAGAAAGAGTTGGCGCGTAGGTAGATGGCCTACCAATGCCGTGTTGTTCTAAAGCTTTTATTAGCGTGGCTTCGGAATAGCGGGCGGGCGGTTCGGTAAAATGTTGTTCGGGTTTTAATTCTAAAAGATTAAGTTTTTCGCTCGCTTTTAGTTCGGGTAAAATTGTTTCCTCTGTTTTTAAAGAATAAACTTTTGTAAAACCATCGAATTTTTTGGTTAAACCATTAGCTCTAAAAATATGTTTTTCGCCGGCGTTAATATCTACAGTAGTTGCGTCAAAAATAGCTGGTGCCATTTGTGTGGCCATAAAACGTTGCCAAATTAAACGGTAAAGTTTTAATTGAGCAGGTTCTAAATGTGAAGTCATTTCTTCTGGGGTGCGCAAAGGATCGGTTGGGCGAATGGCTTCGTGGGCTTCTTGAGCACCCTTAGATTTTGTTTTGTATGTTCTATTTTCTAAATATTTTTCGCCAAATTTTTCTTTTATAAAATCGGATGCTACGCCAATAGCATCTTGCGACAAGTTAAGCGAATCGGTTCTCATATACGTAATTAAACCGGTTCGGTCACCTAAAAGATCTATGCCTTCGTAAAGTTGTTGAGCTAACATCATTGTGCGTTTGGCTGAAAAACCAAGTTTACGCGCACCAGACTGTTGCAAAGTACTTGTAGTAAAGGGCGGGGAAGGGTTTCGCTTGGTTTCTTTTTTTTCTATGCTTTCTACTTTCCAATTTGAGTTTTCTAAAGTAGTTAATATTTTTTTGGCGGATTCTTCGCTAGCAATAGCAAATTTATCTAAAGTTTCATTATTTATTTTAAAAAGCTTTGCTTCGAAGGCTTCTTTTGAGGATGGTTTTTCAAGATTTGCTGTAACACTCCAATATTCTTGTTTTTGAAATTTATCCCTTTCGCGCTCTCGTTCAACAATTAAACGAACCGCTACCGATTGTACACGGCCAGCCGAAAGCCCTCGGGAAACTTTTTTCCAAAGAAGAGGTGATAGTTTGTAACCTACCAATCTATCTAAAACACGACGAGCCTGTTGTGCATCCACCATGTCTTGGTCTATTTGGCGTGGGTGTTTTAATGCTTCTAAAATAGCCTTTTGGGTTATTTCGTGAAAAACTATTCTTTCTATTTCTTTTTTTTCTAAACCCAAGGCTTGAACAAGGTGCCAAGAAATAGCTTCACCTTCTCGGTCTTCGTCGGTTGCTAGAATAATCTTATCTGCTTTCTGCGCTAATTTTTTTAGTATAGCAACTTGTTTTTTGGCCTTTGCAGGAACCAAATATTTAGGTTCAAAATTGTGTTCGGTATCTATGCCAAGTTTACTTTTTGGTAAATCGCGCACATGACCAAAAGAGGACTCCACTTTGTAGTCCTTACCTAAAAACTTTTCTATTGTTCTCGCTTTCGCAGGAGATTCTACAATTACTAAATTCATTTTTATTTTGTTTTTTTAATATCATTTCTCGCTCCTGCAGGGAGGAGATCTTCCACCCTCCCTATCTTATAAAACAATCCTCCCTGAAGTCGCTCAAAATGATATTAGGGTCTGGTTTTTTCTCTGACATCTCTCCTAACAGCATTCGTGGAGAAAACCATTTATATAATAAAGAGGCTCCATGTCGCTGTTAGGAGAGATGTTTAATTTTAAAGTTACGCTAATGTATAAACTTGCCCACCCATATTCTTTATATATCCATTAAGCTCGAGTCCGGTTAATGCCGAACTTACTACATGGGGCTTAAGTCTAGTTGTTTGAATAATTTTGTCAATGTGGGTGGGTTCGGCTTGAATTAAATTTACTATTACTTTTTCTTCGCTTGTAAGCTTATCTAAATTAACTTCTATCTTTTCTTTTGTGCTTAGTTTTTTTAAATTAAGTTCTTGCAAAACATCTTCGGCGCATAAAACAACTTTGGCGCCGTCTTGCAAAAGTTTGTTGGTTCCGGCCGAAGTGGTGTTGGTAATGGGGCCAGGGACAGCAAACACTTCGCGGTTAGCTTCCAAGGCTTGTTTAGCAGTTATTAATGCACCGCCGTCTATTTTAGATTCTATAACCAATGTTCCTAAAGAAAGCCCTGCAATGATTCTATTTCTAGCAGGAAAATTTTGTTTAAAAGCTTCGGTGCCAGCGGGGTATTCGGAAAGAATTAAATTATTCTTTTTTAACATTTCTGTGGCCAAAGGTTCGTTCATTCTGGGGTAGATTTGATCTACACCGCAACCTAATACACCAATTGTTTTTCCACCGTGTTTTATTGTGGCCAAGTGCGTTAAGGCATCTATGCCTTGTGCTAAACCACTTACAATAGTTAAACCAGATTCTACTAGTTGCGGTATAAGAATATCTACTGCCGCGCGACCATAACCAGATGGTGTTCTGGTGCCAACCACGCCTAAACATTTTTCATGTAAAAGATCAGTATTGCCTTTCAAGTATAACAGAATTGGCGAGGAAGATATTTCTTTTAATAGTTTAGGATAACTTTTTTCAAAAAAAGAAATTGTTTTTATATTTAATTTTTCTAATTTTTCCCATTCTTTTTTCGGGTCAACAGTTTCTCGAAATTTCAAAGCCTCTTTTATGCTTTCGCCATTAAAATCTAAACGCAAAATTTTCCCCGCCGGCGCCTGCCAGGCTCTTTCGGCGGTTCTAAAAACCGAGAGTAATTTTTTTATGCGTGAAAGCCCGTAAACAATGTTTAGGGCGTTTATGTATATAGAATCCATTATGCTTGAGATAATAATATCATAACTACTGATCCTCGCAGACGATACGGAGCCTCTCTATTATATTAAAACAATTCTCCGTAATGCTACTCGGAGCAGTAATTATGATAAAACAAATTTACCTTAGTTTTTCTACAGCTTGGGAAAGCATTTCGCAATATAAATTTAAACCAATTTGGTTTATGTGGCCCGATTGGTTGCGGCCTAAAATGTTGCCTGCGCCGCGCAGTTCCAAATCGCGCAAAGCAATTTTAAAACCATCGCCTAAGTTGGAAAATTCTTGCAAAGCTATTAAACGGCTTTCGGCTAAACTGGAAACTGTTTTTTTATCGTGGAGGAAGTATACAACTGCTTTAATATCGCGCCTGCCTACACGCCCACGTAATTGGTGAGCTTGGGATAAGCCAAGTTTGGTCGCGTCAGATACAATTAATGTGTTGGCGTTTGGTAGGTCAATTCCATTTTCTATAATAGTTGTAGAAACTAAAACATTACTTTCGCCACTTTTAAAACTTTCTACCGCATCTATTATTTGTTTTTCGCCCATACGTCCGTGCAAAGCTGTTAAGCGAGCCACAGGCACAAGTTCTTTTATTTTTTCCATTACCGAATTTA
>JAUYOU010000049.1 GCA_030697855.1 bacterium | reverse complement strand
TTTACCAAGATTTCTATATTTTTGAGAAACATTTGCAAAATCAGAATCCAAAATAACATGGATACTTGGAATAAAACCATTTTTTACCGAAATAAATTTTAAAGCTTCTCTACCTTCAACATCATCGGGATCAACCATGCCAACTATTAAATTATTTCCATTCCTTTCTACTGGCAAGAACTTATAATGTAAAACTGCGTCTTCGGGTAAAAGTTGTAAAATTTCTGGTGGAATATTCCTCCCAGTAAGATCGAGCATCGGAATACCCATAATAGCGCTTTTAACCTTAAGAAATTCCGGTGGCTTTACTAAAAAGTTTTTTAATAACACTTGTTCTAATTCAACAACACTACCAAGCGAAGTAAGTGCCAGTGATTTAACCTGACTTTCTTTAATTAAATTATTATCCAGTAGGTAAGCAATTATTTTTTCTAGCATGAATTAGCTTTTAGCTTTCAGCTTCTTTAGTTTTTAGGTTCTGATCCTAACAAGCTAATGAAGCTAGTGAAGCTGATTTCTTAGTCTGAAAAAGGATTACTTTTTCCAGTTGTCTGCATTTCTATAGGTACGCCTGGAGGCATCTGCAAATTCTGAAATCTTATATCTTCTAAGATCTTAACTTTTAAATCAGAAACCTGATCCACCACAGCAGCGCCTGGCGTTGTGGCAACAGGCGAGCCTTGTCCAGGTTGAATTGGTGCAGGCGTACTACTTCCAAAATAACCGCCAAAATAAAGTATACCCAAACTAACAACCACTAAGGCTCCAAAAACCGCCAATAAAAGTCTTTTCTTTTTAATTTCTTTTGTTAGAATAACAGCCATTTTAATTCTTTTTTAAAATATATGTTTTCATTCCAATATTATAATCTATAGAAGGATCAATATTTGGTAAATCCTCTCCTTCTGTTGTTTTCTTTTTTGTTATAGAAAAAGAAATTTTACTTACATCTATAATTCTTAAGCTTTTCTGCACTGCCTCTAACCAAGATTGAAAAGAAGAATAGGTACCCGAAGCATTTATGTTTATAAGTAATTTACTTATAGTTTCTTTTGGTGCGGTTTGCCCTCTTCGGTTAGAAGCAGAACCTGTGGTTTCGTTTGGTGATTCTATATTTATGGATACCAAACTAAGACCATTCTGATTAGCTAAACTTTCCATGATACTTATTAGCTCTGGTTTAAATTCAGAAGTTGGAATAGCCTGTTCTAAGCGTTCAACATTGCTTTTTTGAGAATCTAAAACCTGATTTATAGAATTTAACTTTTCGATAATCTTTTTCTCTAATTCTATAGAGGTCTTTTTTAAACCAACTTCTTTCCTTAAAGCCGAAACATCGTTCCAAGACGGAATAAGTAAAAACCAAACAACCAAAAATATTATAGCGGAAACAACAGAATTAATTATTAGCTTACTGTTCATTTCTTAATTATAAGATCTTTAGAAAATACAATTTTTAAACCAAAATTAACCTTGCCTTCGGCCGATAAAGCAATATTAGAAGATGTTACCGAAACAATGTTTGGAGTATCTTCTAGAATCTTTACTTGTTGAGCCAAAACACCATAACTTGGTGCCGAACCCGACATATTTATTGTACTATCTGTATCGGAAGTTTCTAGTGTTTTAAAAGTTACAGAATTTAAAGTTTTAGCTTCTAGTACATCAAAAAACAACGTCCAGTATCTATGTTCATCTAAAACCCCTTTAAAAATTTCTAAAACTGAATTTAAATTTTTTAAGCGATTTTCTAAACTAACGTCCCTTTGGCTGGTTAAACTTTGTAGTTCGGTATTAAAAGCCTTAGCTTGATTATTTAATTGATATTTCCAAAAATAAAAACCTGCTGTAATTAATAAAAGTATAGCCACAAGGCCCAATCCTAGTTTAGATAAAGAACTTAGTTCAATATCAGGACTTTTAAAAGAAGAAAACTTTGGCAGACTGTTGCTGCCTGATTCTTCTTTTGGAATTAATGAAATATTATTATCCATGCAAATTTTATCTAAGAGCGAAGCGATTAGTTATAGAATTGAGCATCCTGAGCATAATCGAAGGATTTCCTAATTTTATAGTCCTCTCATCGCAAGCCCAATCGAAACCGATAAATTTGAACCTAAATCGCGTCTTAACGTTTGTTCTAAAATAGGTTCATATTTAATTCTTCCAAATGGGTTACCCACTGTAACAACCACGCCTAACTTTTTACTAAGATACTCTGCCATGCCAGGCATATTGGCGGTTCCGCCGGTTAAGATTATTTTATCTATCTTCTTATTTTCTTTTTTACTAAAAATACTTTCTACTCTTTCAATTTCGTTAACCAATCTATCTACAAACGGGCCGATAACTTGAGCCAAGCCCTTGTCGCTCGCTGCCATAGCTACACCCGAACCCTTTTTTAATTCTTCGGCTCTTTTTGTATCTACATTTAAACTATGCCCAATAACTTTTGTTATTTCTTTTCCGGAAAGATCGGCACTGTGGCTCATAAAAATAAAACCTTTATATAAAACCGTAAGATTAGAACTTCTAGCTCCCATATCTATTAATAAAATAGAACCTTGATCGTTACCAGAAAGAGAACGCGCCAAACTAAAACTTTCCGATTCAAGCGATGCAAGTTTTAAACCAGCTCCCGCAGCAATTCTTTGGTATTTAGAAACAACCTCTTTAGGAACAGCAATAAGTAAAACGGTTATTTTTTCGGCTCGATTAGTAACACCTGTAGAAGTTTCTTCTGGTTTTAAAGCAACAGAAGCTTCTTCGTGTGGAAGAATTATCCAATCTAAAACAACTTCCGACAGTGGTACAGGAATATATGATCTAGCTTCAAACGGCACTGCATTTTCTAGTTCTTTTTTATTTAAATTCGGCAATTCCATAACAGTAAGAAAACTAGAAAAAATAGGGATAGACATAACAGCCGTATCTGTTTTCATGCCTGATTTGTCTATTAACTGTTTTATTAGTGCAGAAACATCACCCTCGGATATCTTTAAACCAGAGGGAACACTCGAACCGTTGGTTATCTCTCCAAAAAAATCGGAATCTTCAATTAATCCGTAATTAGCCAACTTAATGTAATTATCTTCCTTTTCGAGTTCGACAATCTTAATGGACGAAGTACCAACATCAATGCCAAGTTGGCGCCGGATTTTACGACTAAATGGCCACATAAATAAAATAGGCTTCCTTGTTAAAATTATAGCACTATTCCTAAATAAAATTAGGTTATACGGTTATCCCCAGTAAGACAACTTTGACCATTAAACCTAGTCGCCGAATATCTGCGTGATTTTATAATATCAACTGGTTGTATCCATATGAGTTAATACACTCACAATAGGTTCAATGAATGAGGCGACAGTCAAAGTTGCTCTACTGGGTTATCCCCAATAGCAAAATATGTAATATTGGCATATTTTAAAAGTATAACAATGTCTAAAAAAATAGATTCTCTGCTTTTTCCTTCTTTTTGCATAAATTGTAAAACCGGTACCCCCGAAGAACCACCTAGTTTGCGTTGGCTTTGCCTTAATTGCCATAAACTTTTAATAACAAGGTGGCAAAAGGTTTCTTTTAAACCAGAAATTACCGAAAGCTACTATATTTTTGATTATCAAAAAGATAAACTGGCTAAAAAACTAATACACAGCCTAAAATACGACTTTGTTAAAGAAATCGCCGATACTTTTTATGTAAGTTTAGAAAGCGAGAGATTTAATCTTAGAAGACTGACATTTGATTTTATTGCGCCAGTGCCTTTGCACAAGCGCCGCTTAAAAGAACGGGGGTTTAACCAAAGCGAACTAATTGCCAAAAAAATTGCAGAAATAACTGAAATACCTATTTTAGATAATATTGTTAAAAGAAAAATTTACCGCCGGCCACAAATGGAAGTTAAAAACCGCGAAGCCAGAATAAAAAACACCCAAAATATATTTGAGTGTTTAGATGTAGAAAAAATAAAGGGTAAAACGATTTTATTGGTAGACGACGTGGCCACCACCGGCGCCACATTAAAAGAATGCGCCCGCACTTTAAAAAGCGCAGGCGCACATAGCGTTTTGTCGTTTACACTGGCGCAGGATTAAATAAAAAGAAATGGTTTGCCCCAATATCAAAAAGGATATTACTCCAATCCCTTTCTTTTCCTATACTCCCGGCCAAGAGCCGTTAAAACTCCCGAACGCGCAAGGTTCTCAGAAAGCGCTTCTCGCTTCTCTAGAGGAACATCACCAAGAAATTCATCAACATGAATTAGAACGTCATCTTTGTCTAATGGCTCACCCCGATTCGCACGATCCGCAAATTCCATCAAAACATCCGCTGTGGTCAAAGAACGTCCCAACTTCTGCTTGAGCTCCTGAAGCATCAATTTGGCCGGCGAACTATCCATATATCAACTCCTTCTTTAGAGTTTAAAAAACTATCCTTTTCTGTTTAACAACAAACTACCACTACATATTATTTGCGTCAAATCAAATACACGCCGACTTTTGTAAGTCGGCGTGTATAATATTCTAAAATCTTACTTTAATTACTTCCTTCTTCCAGAAACTATTTCTTCCACCACATTTTTAGGCACTTCCTCGTAATGAGAAAATTCCATAGTATAGCTGGCACGTCCTTCGCTCAAAGATCGTAATTGTGTAGAATAACCAAACATTTCGGATAGTGGAACTTTAGATTCTATAACCTTTAA
>JAUYOU010000059.1 GCA_030697855.1 bacterium | reverse complement strand
GTTCGCCATCAAAGGCTCTCTACGTATAACAGGGGTTTTACGGTTGCGTTACTCGGGGCATCAAAGCCCCTGCGTTACTCACCCAAATCCCACGCAAAGATTTTCCATCTCTGAAAAATGTGGGTTGCCTCATTTTTCGAGGGAAAATCTTTGCTTTCGGGAGTTCGTAAAACCCCATACGTTATACGTAATTTTTTATTTGCCTTGTCGTCGACAACTTTCTCGATGTCGTTTTGCTCTCCCATACAAAGCTCGAGCAATCTCTGTCCAGAAAGCTTCGGGCTACGCCGGGAATGTTTAACGTTGGCACTTTCGTTTAGCGGATAGAAAAAACGAGAACAATTGCTACGCAACTATACCTAACGTATGCTAAACGGCTCGCTTTGCTCGACCCAAATTTTTCTAAAAGTTAATATGAATCGGCACTAATCAATTTCTACGACAATAAAAAACTAAAAATGGGGCAATCTCTAAAAATCTTCTTGAATTTGACAATAACATTTAAATAGGTCGTAAGCATTCTTTAAACACAAAAGAGGGGTAGCAATGAAAAAAATAGACCATCTACTTATTGTGTTTTTAATTCTTCTACTGATTGGAATTCCTCAAGTTTTTGCTATGTTTACACAACCAGATAGAACACTCCCTGATATCTACGACCCCCAACAATTAAATAGATATGCTTATGCGCAAAATAATCCATATAATTATGTGGACCCGGATGGGAAAGCTGCGGTCTGGATCCATTATACAGATACATTTAAGAATTATTTTTTAGCAACAGGGGATCCATTTCTAGCAGCAAATGTTGCAGCTGGTGCAATAGAGCCAGATTTGTATAGATACTCAAGAAGTAATAATCCGATAGTCAGTTCGATATTTAAAGGAAGTGCATCAGCTTTTGGTCTTGACCTCCAAATGGATGTAATGGGTTCTGGAGCCGAAGGGTATTATCATGAAGGTAAAGATTATAGCCAATCATCATCAGTTAATTTGGAGTCAGCTTTCAATCAAGCTTTAGCACAAGGGAACCTAGGAACAATTGGAAACCTTGAGCATGCTCTTGGACATGACGTTGGTTCAAGTGGTGTAGCTGGATACCACGCAGTTGAGATAACCGGGGGATCAAGAAGCAAGTTAAGTCATCTAACCAATGATGTTTTTTCAACTTCTACCGATAGGGCAGCTTTAAACAAAGCCCAATATGAACGTGCCCAAAGTGCCAGAAGTTTTGGTTTACCATCTAAAGCTTATTCAAAAGTGAAAGAAACAGCAAAAAGTGTAACTAATACAGTAAAAAAGTGGTTTTCCTAAAAATAAATAATATCAAAAAAGGTAATCCCAAATGGAACAAAATAAACTAACATTAAAAGATTTTAAACCAGGAACTATTTTGTGGTTAAAAATAATTTTAATAATTAGTGTTGTAGTTGGTTTGTCTTACTTATTATCGAAAGTAGTTGCTTTTTTCGGATTATTTTATTTTATTTACCTCTTCTTTACTGGAATGGCACTTTTTGCGGTTCTTTTTGAAGGTTCCAGTTTAGGATTAGTAATCAGTATTTTAGGAATAATTATATTTCCTTTATATCTTCTTATTGCTGTAAACTACTACTATTTACACTTTAAAGAAAAAAATAAAACAAAGTGGTTAACTGCCATATTTATAATCTCTACAATTTTGTTCTTTTTAGGTACCATCAGTGGTTGGATCATTGGTTTATCTTGGCACCCATAACTATGAAATATGAATAAGAAGAATGCCAGTAAGATATACAAAATTAATTCCTATTGGTTAGTTTACTTACCACCCAAATAATCGTTTAGGTTAAGAAAAAATGAAAACATTAAAATTACTTGCAATTTTATTGTTAATAGTGTGGACTGCACCCCTGAAAGTTCTCATATAGTTAAGCTTTAGAAGTCTGGTATTTAACGGAGGCATACCATGGCAACCAGAAGAAAATTTACCCGAGAATTTAAGCTAAATGTTCTGCGACAGGCAGAACAACAGCCCTTGG
>JAUYOU010000058.1 GCA_030697855.1 bacterium | reverse complement strand
ATTCTTTTAAAACGACCATGAATATCGCTCCCCACAAAAGCGTACACATTACCCACGTGCAATCCTTCGGCCGAAGGGTATGGAAACATCATAAGGTTATAGAATGGGTTTTTGGCGTTTTTAAGATCGGGTTCATAAATCTTCTCTGAAACCCACTTTTTATGCCATTTAGATTCTACTTTTTTGTGATCAAATTTTTTCATTTCTTGTGCTTGCCCTGCGAAGCCTTGGTGTAGTAGGGCCATTTAGATTCTACTTTTTTGTGGTTATACTTGGCCATTTTTTAGCTTGCCCTTCCGTAGCTTTAAGCGAAGGAGGGCCATTTGTATCTATCTAAAATAGCGAAAAAAGGGGTTTAAAGCAAGAAAAACCCCCTTAGAACTCAGGTTTGTTAAATATGAAAAACAGATCGAGCGTTTTCTACAGTGTGATGAGAAACTTCTTCGAAATCAATATTTTTTATTTCTCCAATTTTTTTGGCAATTTCCATTACATATACAGATTCATTACGCTGGCCTCGGTATGGCGCTGGAGTTACATAAGGTGCATCGGTTTCTAAAAGTAAACGGTTAATAGGAACAGTTTTTATAATTTCGTCGTAATCGCGAGTAAAAGTTACTACGCCGCCAAATGTAAAATAAAAACCCATATCTAAAAGCATAGTCGCTTGTTTTAAATCGCCGCTAAAAAAATGTATTATACCGGGAACAGTTTGTAACCTATGGCGATTATCTCTTAAAACATTTATTAAATCCTCAAAAGCCTTGCGGCAATGAATCATCAATGGTTTTTTAACCTCGTAAGCTAATTCTATGTGTTTTATAAAAGCTTCTTCCTGTTTTTTTCTAGATTCTGCCGAGTGATAATAATCTAAACCACACTCGCCAATCGCCACAACTTTTGGATGCACAGCTAATTTTTTATATTCTTCGTAATTAAAAACCTCCCCCCTACTAGTAAATTCAACCCCTCCTTCACCAAGTTCAGCTTGGTCGTGGAAAGATTTATCGGTATGCACCGGATGCAAACCAACGGTAGCGTAAACACCTTCCGAATATTTTTCGGCGAGTTTTATAGCTTCAAGCGAGGTATCTAATTGAGTCCCAACATTCACCATCCAAACTCCGGCATCCAAAGATCTTTTTATAACTTCGTCTCTATCGTCTTTATATGCCACAAACTGAACGTGGGTATGTGCGTCTATTAGTTTTGGAACTTGTGACATAATTCTTTATCTAAAAAACATTACTCTTTGTAGCATTACGGAGATGACCGATTCTACAATTGAGAGGCCTCCGTATCGTCTACAAAGAGTAATGTTTAAAAAAATTAATTTAAGCGAGGAAATAAATTCTCTCCTTTTTTAAAGTTTATTGCAGATTCTGTAAACCAAATCTGTTTTCTAATCTTTTCGCCTGTTTCTGGTAAAAACGGTTCAACCAAATTAAGTATAACACCAAGTAAATAACCAGAATTAGCTAAAACTTTTTTAAACTGTTCTTGGTCTTTAATTTCCCAAGGTTTTTTATCATTAATATATTTATCGGCAAAAGAAACTAAACCCCAAACACTAATTAAAGCTTCGTGGAATTTAATTAATTCTAAAGAAGATTCGTATGCTTTATAAAAATCGTTACAAGCTTTTTTAACCTCTGGTTCTATGTCCACAGCAAAATCAAATTTAACTGGACTAATCTTTTCGCCCAAGGTAACTGTGCGCGCTACCAAATTTCCTAAACCATTAGCTAAATCTGCGGAATATCTATCTTCAAACTTTCTTAAACTAAAATCACCATCGTCATAAGAAGGAATTTCTCGCAAAAGATAATAACGCAAAGGATCTGTTCCATATTTTTGGGTTATTGGCACAGGATCTACAATGTTACCCAAACTTTTAGACAACTTTTGCCCTTCAACCGAAATAAAACCATGAACAAAAATAGATTTTGGTAATGGCAAACCAGCCGATAAAAGTATACCCGGCCAAATAGCTGCATGAAAACGCAAAATATCTTTACCTATCACCTGTAAATCGGCGGGCCAAAGTTTTTTAAATTGTTCGGTTTCGTTTTCGTAACCAATAGCTGTAATGTAGTTAGACAAAGCATCGCACCAAACATACATAACTTGCTCTGGATCGTTGGGCACTG
The DNA here is from genome assembly GCA_030697855.1 of bacterium. GTDB lineage: Bacteria > Patescibacteriota > Minisyncoccia > JACQLN01 > JACQLN01 > JACQLN01. The sequence goes on along the minus strand of JAUYOU010000058.1, from coordinate 19,689 downwards.
GAATACCCCAAGGTAAATCTTTTTTAGGCCGAGAAAAACTAACATCTTCTAAACCAGATTCTATAAAAGATAAAATTTCGTTTTTGCGCGATTCTGGAATTATTTTTAATTCGTCACTTTTTATTTTAGAAGCGATTTGGCCTTGATATTTTGAAAGCTTAAAAAACCAGTTTTCTTGTTCAACCAATTCTGGTTCTTTTTGGTGATCTGGGCATTTACCATCTACTAAATCTCTATCTGTTTTAAAAGATTCACAACCAACACAATAAAGTCCGTTATATTTTTTCTTATAAATATCGCCCGAATCCAAAAGTTTCTGCCATAATTTTTGAACACCTGGCCAATGAACTTCTTGATCTGTGGTTCTAATAAAACCATTCCAAGAAAGATTCAAAACATCTTTTAACTGTTTAAAATATTCAGTGTTTTCGTTTACAAATTCTTGCGCATTTTTATTCTCTCTTTCGGCTGCGCGAAAAATCTTAACACCATGTTCATCGGTGCCTGTTAAAAAGAAAACATCGTCACCTTTTATTCTGTGATAACGCGCCAAAACATCTGCTTGAATTTTTTCTAAAGCGTGTCCAATATGCGGTTTACCATTAACATAATCAATGGCTGTTGTGATATAAAACTTATTCATTATTTTAGAACTTAGGATTTAGAGTTTAGGAGTTTTGGTTTTCCTCGTGATGATGCCCAAAATCTTTTATAATTTCTACTAAAACTACAGCTACCGGCACCGAAAGAATTATACCTGGTATACCAAATAACTCACCGCCAATAAGCAAAGCAATTATAACCACTACAGGATTTAATCCAACAGCACGATTCATTATATTAGGCACAAAAACATGATTCTCTAATTGGTGAACAATAGTGTAAATAAGAATAACCCAAAGAGCAACAATTGGAGATTTTAAAAGACCCAAAATAATGGCTGGAACCGCGGCAAGCACGGGGCCAAATATTGGAATAATTTCCATCATGCCAGCGATTAAAGCTAAAAGCACGCTATGTTTTATACCAAAAATTAAAAGTCCAATATAAATTAAAACGCCTACAATTATACTAAGTATAAGTTGAGCTTGCAGCCAACGGCCAAGTTTATATTGCGCGCGCGACCAAAGATTTAAAACGTAGGGCTGTTTTTCTTTTGGTGTAACTGCTCGTAAAAAAATACTAATACCATGCTCTTGAGCAGCCAAGTAAAAAGAAATTACAATAACAAAAACCGCAGAAATAACTCCACCAAAAATTCCTGTTGTTGCTCCAAAAATATTTCCAGAAATATTAGCGAGATCATTACTTACGGCAACAAGGTTATCTTGAATTTTGTTTAACAACTGTTCGTACTGCGGAGCAGAGTCTCTGATGACTTTAAAAAATCCATCTACCTTATCGAAGTATAAAGGTACAACCAAAGAAAGATTATCTAACTCTTCCGATAATGGAGAAATTATAAAATATAATACTGTTCCTAGAAATAAGAATGCTAAAAAATATATTGCAAAAACTCCCAATGTTCTTGGAATACCTTTGCTCTGAAAATAATTAGCGAGTGGCGTAATAGCTGCCGCTATTATAATAGAAAACAAAAGTACCGCTACTACATCGCGGATTAAATAGATTAATGCTAAACCTAGCACAATAGCAAAAGCACGGAGTAAAGTTTCCGTGTTTATGCTGATATGGGTATGGGCTAACGGAGATTTCAAAATTTTAATATCCCTTCAAAGCCTGCCTTGTCCTTAAGCGGCCCAATTACGGCCAAGTTGAGATTCTTATCTTGGAAGATATCTTCGGCGACATTCTTTATGTCGGCCAAGGTAACTTTATCCATCATACTGAACTTTTGTTCAACTGTCAATACATCGTTGGTTAAGACCTCCTGAAGCCCAAAAAATGAGGCTAAATCATCGGAAGCTTCGAGTCCTAGTAATGTTCCACCCCTTATAAAATCCTTAGCTTTTTGGAGTTCTTTTTCCTCTACTCCATTGGCTTTTATTTTTTTGAGTTCGGCCATTATAGCCTCTACAGCTTCATATACTCTAGTTGTATCAACACCAGAACTTACTTCGAAGTAACCATGATCTAGCGAAAGTGTAGACGAAGCACGAATATAATAACCCAAACCAAGTTCGTCACGAATTCTTATAAATAACCTAGAAGACATACCTCCACCCAAAATTGTGGCTAGTAATCCCAAAGCCCAACGACGCGGATCGAACATACTATAGGCACGGGTTCCTAAAATTAAGTGACACTGATCAGTTTCTTTATAAAAAACTTTTATCTGCGGAGAACCTTGAGATTCCGCACAAGGCAAAGGTTTTGGCACATCACCTTCTTTTACAGCACTAAAATATTTATGTACTTTGGCTTTAGCATCTTCCGCAGTAATATTTCCCGCCACAACAACCACTACGCCTTTTGAACGATAATGCTTATCCATGTAATCGATAAAATGTTGGCGGTTAATAGAACGAATAACTTCTTTTCTACCAGCAATATCCCAGCCGGCTGGCTGATCGCCATATAAAAGTTCTTCGAACATATCCCCAATTTTTCGCATTGGTGTATCTTCATACATATCTATCTCACCAATAATTACACCTCGTTCTTTTTCTATTTCTGCTTGAGGAATTGTAGAGTTTAAAAATATATCGCTTACAACATCAAAAGCCAAATCGGAATGTCTACTGTCCACCTTAACCCAATAACCTGTTAATTCTTTATCTGTAAAAGCATTGTAAGCCGCGCCAACTGCATCAAGTTCATGCGCAATATCCGATTTCCCTGGGCGCTTAGTAGTGCCTTTAAAAAACATGTGCTCCAAAAAATGAGAAATTCCATTTATATCTTTAGTTTCATACCTAGAACCTGTACCCGCCAAAACAAGCAAAGTTAAAGTTTGAGTTCCTTGCATTGGAACATAAATTGCTCTTAGGCCATTTGGCCAAACATCTTTTGTAAAATTATGCATTTATTTTTTCTTTTATATAATCTTGTAATTCCGAAATTTTAATTCTTTCTTGTATGGTAGTATCTCTGTCCCTAATTGTTACTGTTTCATCTTCCAAGGTTTGAAAATCTACAGTTATACAATATGGCGTACCGATTTCGTCTTGGCTATAATAACGCTTACCCACATTACCACGATCATCCCAAGCTACCACAAATTCTTTTTTCAAACCCGTGTAAACTTTTCTTGCCATTTCTACAAGTTCTGGTTTATTTTTCATTAAAGGAAACACTGCAGCTTTGTAGGGCGCTATTTTTGGGCTTAATTTTAAAACAGTGCGAGATGAATCAGTATCATCGTAAGCGCTACATAAAATAGCAAGCATCGATCTATCTACTCCCCAAGTTGGCTCAATAACATGCGGCCAATATTCTTCGCCACTAGATGTACCATCTCCTTGTTCACGGTATTTTAAATTTTGCCCAGAACCATTTTCGTGGTTTTTTAAATCAAAATCGGTTCTATAAGCCAAACCATAAAGTTCTTTTCTACCAAATGGAAAATCAAATTCAAAATCTATTGTGCGCTTAGAATAGTGCGCCCTGTCTTCAGCTGGAATTTCTATTTCGTGCACGTGTTTTAAATCTATACCAACATCTTCCATCCAGCCTAGCATTTCTTTTCGCCAATGTTCAAAACTTTCCTGCCAAGTATCTTTTTTAATAAAATACTCTATTTCCATTTGTTCAAATTCGCGTGTTCTAAAAATAAAATTCCCTGGGGTAATCTCGTTTCTAAAAGCTTTACCAATTTGAGCAATACCAAATGGAATTGTTTTACGCGAAGTGTCTACAACATTTTTAAAATCTACAAACATGGCTTGAGCAGTTTCTGGCCTAAAATAAACCGTGTTCTCGGAACCTTCTGCTGGCCCCAAAAAAGTTTTTAACATTAAATTAAACTGCTTAGCTTCGGTAAAATTTTTACCACCACATTGTTCGCATGTGCCATCAAATTGATCTGCTCTAAAACGAGAATGACATTTAACACATTCAACCAACGGATCGCTAAACGTGGCCACGTGCCCAGAAGCCTCCCAAACTTTCGGGTTCATTATTAAAGCCGCATCTATACCCACCATATCGTCGCGGCCATGTACAAATTTTTTCCACCACAACTGTTTTATGTTGTTTTTTAATTCCACACCTAAAGGACCGTAGTCCCAGCTATTGGCGAGTCCACCATAAATTTCGCTTCCTGGGTAAACAAACCCTCGGCGCTTACATAAAGAAACTATTTTATCTATTGAATCAACCATGTTATTTATTCTCCACTTTTAACTTCTAGCGTCAAATCTTGGCTAGAGAAAATTTTAGAAACAGAAAGTCCCTCGGGCTTGGTAGTAGATTCTATAGTAGCCATAACGGGTAATTTTGCGCCACTTACTGCGTTATTTTTTACTTTAATTTTTAAAATTATTTCTTTTTTCTCTAAGGGCTCTATACCAAAAAGATCGGTTAAATTATCGCGATTTAAAATTATAGTTTTAGAAGAAATATCTAAACCCGTAGTTGGTTGCAACGAAGTTAAATCGAAATTATTATCAAACTTAATTTTTAGAGTTAAATTAGCAAGTGGAATATCTAAATTATTCTGATAACTAATTTTATATGTAATTGTTTCGCCAGCACGCGCCGAGGTTATTCCATCTGGATTTGTATTTACATCTAAAGCTAGTGGAGCCGAAATAAGTTTTACTGTACCACTAGCTTCTTTATATATTTTCCAGCTCGTACCTTCCGAGCCTTCTACAAAAGATCTAAACACTTTACCTTCGCCTTCTATGCCAGTGATTGTTCCTTTAACCACTAAAGTTCTTTCTTCTTGAGGCAAAATTGATTCTAGCCGCCAGACATTATTAAATTCAGAAAGCTTTTCCGAAGTGTCTGTTATTCGAAAACCTGCCGGAGGCTCTAAACGAAGCCTTATGTTATTAAAAGCAACCTCACCTTCGTTTTTTAATTTAAATTTAACTTCTACATTTTCACCAGAAATTGTTTCGCTGGACGATTCCACGTTTAAACTTATCGGGAAAGAAGAAATTTTTGTGGCAAATGTAGCAATAGATTGAAAAACTATTGTGCCAGCCGAGGGTTTAAAATTAAAAACTGCTTGAGCTTTTCTTTCAAAATTATCACCACCAAAAACAACCGCTTTAAATTCTCTTTCGTATAAACCACTTGGGTTTAATTGCGGAATTGGAATAGTTTGTTTTAAAACACTTTGCTTAAATTGATCGGTTTCCGAAATAGAAATTACTGGCTGGGAAAAATCTGGAAACTGAAAAGTTAAAACACCATCTTTTAGTTCGGTTTCGTTTTTATTAACTAATCTTAATTTCCAAGTAACAGTTTCACCCGCACTAACTTCGCTAGGTGCAGTTAACTTAATTTCTACTCTATCTTTTCTAAAAGCATAAAAACCGCGAAAGAAAACATAAACTGCTACAGTTACGGCGAGCAGAAAGAAAACACCCGCCCCAAAAAATATTCTCTTCCAAATAGCTGGCGAAGGAGAAATATCTTCTGTTATAGGTGGAGGCGCAATAGGTTCTTCTATAGGAATAGGGGTATTTTCAACCGGCGGCAAAACCGGTTTTTCTTCGGTATAGAGCTTCTTTTGTAGTTCTTCTAAATTATCCATGAGTGTTCGCCAATATAGCTAATCGACGCTAATATGGCGAATGAATTTATTATTTTTATTAGCTATATTCGCATAAATTCGTATATTAGCGACAACTATATTATATCAGTTTGTCTAAATTAACCCCAAAATTATTTAAAAACATATCTTTTACCCTTGTTCTAAGAATACCAGAATCCGCTAATTTAAAATCTGGTGCTCTAGGGTTTAGGCCATTGGAATCTAAAATATGGTAACACCACAAATAAGCCGATTCTTTTAAGCCGTCTCTGGTAGCATATTTATTATTTAAAATAGAAAAGAAATTTGCGGTTTGTTGCCAAATTTTTTCTTCGCCCATACCTGGTTCAAAAATTCTAAATATAATTTGGGCAGCAAAATGCGCCAGCTTTAAACGATATAAATCATTTTTTAAAACTAAGTGCGAATCCCTAATTTTAAAATCGGTAATTATAGGTATATGTTTCGATGGCACAAAAAAAACTTCTGTATGATTAAACATATCTAAACCATGCCTTAGTTTGCCGGTATGTTTTCGCACGCTTTTGGCCTGCAGTTCCATTAAACCAAACTCTTTGGTATAAAGCGTAAAAACCGCATCAGCTTCGCGACGTGGTGAATTTTTTAAAATAATGCCTTCTATACTCTTCATAGATTAAAAGTTACCATTATTATATATGGAAAAAAAGCGTATTCGAACAATTTTAATAGCAATTATGGCTCTCGCCTGTATTTTACGCTTATGGAGTTTGGGTTCGACCGAACTTCTTTTTGACGAATCTTTTTATTCTTTTCGTTCTATTGGCTGGCTGGATTACCTAGAAAGCCCATACCAAACCACGCCTATCCAATGGCTCTTTCCCTCGGCAAACTCGGGACAGGCAAGCAACTTGCCTGGATGGACAAAACTCTCTTTCCACGACCACCCGCCTCTATTTTTTTTAGTTCAAAAAATATTTTTTAATTTATTCGGTGATTCGCTTCTTGTTTCGCGCCTGCCTTCGGCTATTTTTGGCATAGGCTTTGTTTATTTAATTTATTTAATTGGCAAAAAACTTTTTAAAAAAGATTCTGCCGGTTTAATTTCTGCTTTTATTGCCACCATAAGTTTTGCCCATGTTTCGCTTTCACGTATGGCCATGATGGAATCGGTTTTGTTCTTTTTTATATTATTAAACATTTACTATTTTCTGCGATTATTCGAAAACCAGAAAAGTTGGTTAATGTTTGGCTTAACATTCGGCCTCGCCATGTTAACTAAGTATATCGCTATATTTTTAATACCAACCTATTTTGTATTCTTGCTTATATATAGGCGCGATCTATTTAAAAACCCGAAACTTTATTTAGCTCTGGTTTTAGCTATAATAATTTTCTCACCTGTTATTGTTTATAACATTTATTCTTATAAAACTTTTGGTCATTTCGACTTACAACTCGCCTACGTTTTAAAACAAGATACCCCTTGGCCAGTTGAGGCTTTCGGTGGCAAAACTCAAGATCCTTTTTCTAGTATTGGTGAAAACTTACTCGCTATATTCTCTGTATCATTTTTAGCCATAGCTTTAATTGGTCTAATTTTTTCAGTTATAAAACAAAAGCGTGAATTATCTTTAATATTAATTTCTTTTATTTTTATTATTTTGCTTTTAATTAAAGCAGGTTCTGCCTTTAGGTTTATTTCTTTACTTGTAATTCCTACCACATTTTTTATAACCTCACTTATTTTATTTTTATGGCAAAAACCATACAAATTTTTAAGTGTTGGGATTATTTTATTATCCATAACCATTGGCGAACTATATAACTATGCTTTTTTACGCCCAGATTACGGCGTAGTAAAACTAGATAAATATTTTGATTCTGTTTTTAACGGCAATCGCCCAGAAAGTTTACCAACACACTCTAACCCTTATTTAAGCGGGGTTATTCAAACATATGCCAAAAAATACCCAGCTACACTTGGCCCAACCGGCATAATTTACGACGACAATATTGCGTTGCAATCTTCTCTTTGGCTTTTTAGCCGCAGGCAGTATTACCACGGCGTACCTGTTATAACGGCTAGTAATTTTCAAAACATTATAGAAAAAAATGGAGTTTCTGCGTTTAAAGATTTTACGCTCTACTTTGTAAAAGCAGAAGAAGCGGCACCACAAAAACCAACCACACCAACCGATTATGCTAAAAATGTAGAGGAATTACTACAAAAAAATAACCAAAAACCGGCAATAGAAATTACCGGTTATGGATCGAACGATTTTCCTGCTTTTAAAGTTTACAAATTCTCGCTTAAATAATTACTCCTTTTCTAAATCCAAACAAACAGAATTTATACAATAACGCTTGCCACCTTTATCCGCTGGACCATCGTCAAAAACATGACCCAAGTGCGCACCACACTTTTTACAAACAACTTCGGTGCGAACCATACCTTGGCTTGTGTCCTTTTTTAATTCTACATTTTCTAGATTGGCGGGTTCGGTAAAACTCGGCCAGCCCGTACCAGAATCAAATTTAGTTTCCGAAGAAAAAAGTTCTGCGCTACAAACCGCACATTTATACATTCCCTTTTCTTTTGTATCTATATATTTACCACTAAAAGGCACTTCCGTGCCTTTTTCGCGAGCTACATGGAAAAGTTCTGAGTCTAGTTCTTTGTCATCTTTCATATTTTAATTCTTTAACAACATATAAAACTTCTCCTTCAACTTTTCTAACTTGGGGCTAATTATTAACTGACAATATGGTTTGTCTTTATTTCTAACATAAAAATCTTTGTGATAACTTTCGGCTTCGTAAAACTTTTCTAAAGATTTAACTTCGGTAACAATTTTTTCGCCTGACTGATTCAAGTCCGCAATAAATTTATTAGCCTCTTTTTCTTGTTCGGGCGAAGTATATAAAATTATTGAACGATACTGTGTACCCACGTCGTTGCCTTGGCGGTTTAATGTTGTTGAGTCGTGCGTAGCAAAAAACACCGTAAGTAAATCGTCAAAAGAAGTCTCGGCTGAATCAAACTCTATTTTAATAACCTCGGCGTGGCCCGTACTTCCACTGCTAACTTCTTCGTATGTAGGGTTTTCTTTTATTCCACCAGCATAACCCGAGGTTACACTCTTAACTCCCTTTAATTGTTTAAATACGGCTTCGGTACACCAAAAACAACCGCCGCCAAAAATCGCGCTTTGAATCATAAGAAATTAACTAGTCTCGGCCGTAGCCTTTGTTCCAAATAAACGCGAATACAAAACCCATCGCATAACCCATCACTGCCGCAAATACAACCAATTTTACAGCATCATTCAGCATGAACGGTAAAACAACGGGAGGGTTGTTTAAGAAGTGAAATCTATAAACCATGTCTAAATAACTTTGAGCATACCCTACGGAAACTAGAAACGACCAAACTACATGCATCAAACCTATAAATAAACCCACCGTCAAACCCGTATTATTTTTATTTAATTTAACTGCCATATTTTTATTTAAAATATTTTATTAACCGACCTTTTACTTTTTACTTCCTAACAACTTAGACAAAACATAAGTAAGAAGCCCAATCAGAACTGTTATAACGCCAGCATAAATAAACTTGGCTTGTATTGTGTCTTTAGTTAAAGGAAAAGTATATTCAATAGAAGCTTTAATAGCTTCGTTCCAGGCCAAACCAGCTACCAACCCTAATGCAGTTACAATATAACCCAAAGTTTTTTCTCTAAGCTCCCCACGAATTTCAGATTGAGTTTTTTTGATTCTATCTATCATCTAAATTTATTTTAACATAAACCCCCACGTTTTAATTCCCTTCTTATACCCAAATAATTAGGAATTGTTTTGGCTACTAAATTCCAAAAGTTACGCGAGTGATTAAATTCGCCTAAATGGCATAATTCGTGAACAATAATATAGTCGGCAGCAGCTGGCGATAGCAACGCAATTTTGTAGTTAAAATTTAAATTGCCTTTTTTAGAACAACTACCCCAGCGGGTTTTCTGGTTTCGAATGTTTATTTTATTAAATTTAAAATTATAAAACTTGTTAAAATAACCTACCCTGCTTTGAGCCAACACCAATGCTTCGGTTTTGTATTTAATAAATTCTCTTCTGGTATTTTTTACAGGAACCCTTGGAACAAATGGTTTGAAGCCTTCTAACTTTTTTAAAATCCAATCTGTATTTTTGTTAACAAATTGGTTTATAAAATTCTGGCCAGCCGAATGAGGCGCGGTTAAAACAACCGCGCCATCGCAATAAATAGCGAGCCGTAATCTTTTAGCTTTCTTACTTAGCTTTAGAGTGTAATTAATTTCCTGCATCTTAACCTATTCTAATAGGTTTTATTTGCCCTTGGTTTAATTTTACAGCAACTTGGCCTTTGATCATTTGCACCACGCCCACACGTTCGCCGCACTTGGGGCAAGCCACAGCACTGCCGGTTGGCAGTTTTTTAGGTAGAGAAAAATAGTCTGCAGAAATTTTAGAAACAAAACATTTAATTAATCTTCCCGTTCCCGATTTATGATATTTAAAAATCTTCTCCCCGCATTTGCATTCAACAGTTACAGATGTGATTCGAGGCATATAAATTTAAATCCTAGCAAGAACAGTTATCACTAGTTACTATGGAATAAATCAAATTGATAAAATCGACTTTCTAAACTTAATCAACTGATTTAGCGCAAACATTAAAACAACTTGGTGCTGAGAATTTAATTTTGTAAGTTGAGCTAGAGAATTTTCAAGAATATCAAGCACTTCACTCAAAACATACTGCGTGTATTTATAATCAAATTCCCCATAACCATCCCCATTTTTAATGTGCCAGCGATTACAAAGTTGTCGATATGTTTTTGCCGATAAAGTACTTATATACCACAAAAGATCAGCAGCGGGTTCTGTAGAAATCCAAATTTCATCGGCTTCATCCGCCTTGTCAACAAGTTTAATTATTCCATTGCGCCATTTGGCTATATTCCTATAAAGCGCATGACTCTCTGGCTTAGGTGGTTCTTTTATGTCTTCGATATTAATTATATCTATACCGTGTTTTTCAGCATCTACCTTTATCATAACTAAAGTCTCGGCTAAAGATTGTCCAACATCCTCCAAAACAGATTTCACACTATCTGGACATTCCCCTTTAGCTATATGTTTTTCTCTATCAGTTATAATCCCTCCGCATAAAACACAGCTTCTTTTTTTACAATTTTTTCTTCTCCAGCCGCATTCCCACCACACAGGCACCTTAAAACCACCAATAACTTTAGGTCGTTTTATTTTTTTAATATTTTTAGTAAAAATCATTGGAAGAACTTTATATGAAAAAACTCACTCTGTCTCCATCTTTAAGAAACTCATACTCTGTTGGATGTTGACCGTTTAGCGTCATTGCTAGTTTGCCCGGCGGGTACCGTCTTTGGATTTCAGGGTAAGAAGTAAAAATACTATGCAAAAGAAAAATAAATGGTGCATTATAGCTCATAATAATTTTCATTTCTGTCTGGCCAGTAATTGCTTCCATAACCGGATCAAATCTAACAAACACATTAATTGATTTTAATATCTCTTTACTCATTTTATTTACAACAACCTAATATACTTGAGAATGTCACTAGTCGATTTTTATTGATTTAATCTGTTCTTGATTTAATTTAATTTTACCGTAATATTTCTATTTTTGTAAAATATTTTTATAACCCCATGGAAACACAAAACTATTCTTATTTGAAACATCCATATTGTGGATAACTTTCGGTTAATTTTCGGTATTGAAAATAGTATAATTAAGTTATGAGAAACTTAACTCCTAGGCAAAAACAAATCCTTGATTTTGTAACTAAGTATAGCAATAAAAAAGGTTATGCTCCCTCCCACAAGGAAATCGGCAAACATTTTAATTTAAGCTCTACCGCAACAATCAGCCAGCATCTGCAAACTTTGACAGGTAAGGGTTATTTAAAAAGAGAAAAACATCAAAAAAGAAATATGGAAATTAAATCTTTAGAGACATTAATTTCCGTACCTCTTGTTGGAACTATCACAGCTGGCGAACCAATAGAAACATATGAAATCCCAGAAAAAATATCTGTACCAAAAAATCTTTTATCTCAACAGGGTGAACACTTTGCTCTAACAGTTAATGGTAATAGTATGATTGGCGAAGGAATTTTTAGTGGAGATACAGTGATTGTTCGTAGGCAAGATACTGCAAAAGACGGGGACAGTATAGTCGCACTTATAAATGGAAGTGAAACAACACTAAAAAAGATATATAAAGAAAAAAATGGCTTTAGACTTCAACCAGCCAATCCAGAACTTAAGCCTATATTTGTAAAACAACTTGAAATACAAGGTAGGGTTATAAGTGTTATTCGAAATCTAGAAACTTTAGTAAATAAAATAAACTGTGGTGATGTTTTAGAAACAATTAGAAAAATCCCCGACAATTCTGTTCACTTAGCAATAACTTCTCCACCATACAATGTTGGGAAAAACTACGATAACCACAACGATAAGATGGAATATTCAGATTATCTTGATTGGCTATATAAAGTTTGGCAAGAAACAAAAAGTGTTTTAGTTTCTGGTGGTAGGTTCGCTATAAATATTGCGCCAACGGGTATAAAAGATTTTGTACCAATACATCACGATTTTATAGCCCAACTTAGAAAACTAGGAATGAAGTTTAGAACAGAAATTATATGGTATAAGCAGACAATGCTTAAAAGAACCGCGTGGGGAAGTTTTAAAAGTCCAGCCAACCCACATATAGTTCCATCATGGGAATATGTTTTAATTTTTTCTAAAGATCAAGATCGCTTAGATGGGGACAATGGTATGGCTGATATTACTAAAGATGAATTTATGAAATTTTCTGATGGCTTTTGGCAAATACAACCAGAAAGACACAGGAAGGGACATCCCGCACCATTCCCTGAAGATTTAATATATAGATTAGTAAAATTCTATTCTTACAAAGATAGCACTGTCTTAGATATGTTCGGGGGTACAGGAACAGTAGCAACAGTGGCAGCAAAAACTGGTAGAAATTTTATACACATAGATGTTTCTCCTCAATACTGCAAGATAGCTAAAGACAGATTAGAAAAAGAAATAAACCAAGGGAAATTAGTCTAGTTTATTTGAATGCCAATCAACAAGGTCTTTAGCTAGACTACTTAATGCTTTTAACTTGCCTCCTAATTTAGTTTTGTTATTTTCAATATATATTCCATCTGTATAATGGGATCCTAGTTGTCTATCTTTTGTTGGACTTTCTTCGCTACCCCATTCTGACTGCCAAGACCCCCCACTTTGCTGTCTTCCTTTATCAGGGGTGGAAAAAACAAATTTTAAACTTGAAATCATATCTTTTAAAACAACTGCATAAAATAATGATTCTGAAAGTCTTCCATGCAAACTAGTTTTACAACTTATAATTGCAATAGGATTGTTATTTTCATCAACCACAACAAGATCTATATCTCCCCAAATTCTTTGATTAGAGTTAATTTTGCCAACAGGGATACTAAGTTTTTTCCATAAATTATTATCATTTCTAGCATCATCACCCCTTATGACTTTCAATTTAGATCTAAGATAAAGTAAATCTTGATTTACTTTATCTCTAACAAAATGTTCCCAAGCTCTACCGCTTTTTTGAACATATCTTTGTCTTTGACTATTTGTCTCGTAGTTATTAGGCATATTATTTTAAACTCTCTTAATCCCCACCCCAATTTCAAATCCTTCATAATTCCAAACTTTGTGAACCAAGAAACTTTCGTGTTCGGTTATGCCAAAGTTAATTTGTGTAGAACGAGTTTCGGCTTTTATAACTTGTTCCCAACGGGTTAAAAGCTCTTGAATGCTGTTGCCTTGCTGAAGATTATAATACAAAATTATTTTATCTTCCGGCGTTAATTTTGCTTCTTTTCGCATTTCGTTTATATTGCGAATCATTTCGCGAACCATTCCTTCTTCTTTAAGTTCCGCAGTAAGCACGGTATCCAAACTAACACTATTTTTTTCTATTTTTCTATCGCTTAAAACTTTTTTAACATTTAGTTCTTCGGCAACTATATACAAAACATCGCCAATTAAATTGTAATCCGCTGGCGAAACATACAAAGCATTTAATGGTTGGCGTACGCGTAAACCCGCTTGGGCTCTTTCGGCTAAGCCAAGAGCCGCAATTTCGCGAGCTCTATCCATCATCTTTTCTATATCTGTTTTCTTTGCTTTCGAAATATTAGGGTACTTTTCTAAGTGTACTGATAACTCCGATTTGTTCATGGTAGCGTATGGTATGTTTTTAAGACTTGCATATAACCACTCAGAAAGAAAAGGTGTAAAAGGAGCAAGTAGTACTGATATTCTTTTTAAAACATCGAACAAGGTATTCTGTGCGGCCATTCTTTCCCAGTCAATTTTTCCAGAACCAACAATATCTTTTTGAAATTTCCTACGACTTCTACGAATATACCAATTAGAAAGCTCGTCTACAAAAGACTCTATTCTTCGTGCGGCCGAAGTTATATCGTACTTTTCTAAATCAGATGAAACTTCAAATTCTAAATTCTCCATCTTCACACGAATCCATTTATTAAGAGGATCGGCATCTTTTTTGTCATCAGGTATCTGTGGAGTCTTCCAATATGTTTCTAAAAACAAAAATGAATTTATTAAAGTATCGGCAAACCTGCGCTTTTTACTTTCTATATCACGCATACTAAAAAGCTTATTGTCGCCCGGTGCGTTTACAGTATAAAAATACCAACGCATCATATCGAACCCAACTTTTTCGCCCACCATCCAAGGGTCTACAATATTTCCCTTAGACTTAGACATTTTTTCGCCCTTTTCATCTAGAACATGATTTAAGCTAATTACATTCTTATACGGATTGCCTTCGCCTAAGGCGGTAGACACCGCCATTAAGGTATAGAACCAACCACGAGTTTGATCGATAGCTTCGCAAATATAATCTGCCGGAAACTCAGACTTAGATAAGTGGAGCTTGTCCCGCGAAGCTTTAGCGGAGTGGGAGGCCCAAGGCATTGCACCCGAATCAAACCAAACATCGGCCAAGTCTTTTACACGTTCCATTTTTGAGGAACACATAGAACACTTGAGGAACACATTATCTGCATACGGGCGGTGTAGGTTTAAATTCCCTTCTTCGTCGCGTGGCCAATTATTTGTTTCTATAAAAGCGAATTCCGCAGGAGACAAAGCTAATTTGGAATTCTTAACTGCATTTTGGTATAAAAGTTCTATTTCATCTTCGCCATAAACACCGTTCGAAATTTGCATTAAAAATAGGGGATCCATATGGCTAACCACAACTACCCTTTTACCAGCATGCTTTTGCGAAATTTCTACCATAAATTCGCGAACTCTTTTAGAAACATCCACCCACGATTCCCCGCCCACAGGTGCGCGAAAAAACTTATCTTTAAAAGAATTAAAGCTGGCAAAATATTCAGTCGCCGGCTGGCCATTAAATTCACCAGTGCTTAATTCGCGTAAACGTTCATCGAAAACTACATCTTTAATATTTAATTCGTCGGCTAAAATTTGTGCGGTTTCGCGGGTGCGCAATAAATCGGAAGCGTAAATTACTGCAACTTTGTTTTTGCCTAATTCCTTTTTCATATTTTTAGCCGATTCCTCTGCTTGTTTTCTACCTTTTTCAGTTAAAGGGTTTAAAATCTTTTCAGGATAGGCACTACAAATACCTTTGATATTAGATTCGGCTTCGCCATGGCGCATTAAAATTAAAGTAGTTGGAGCATCTGTACGATGCTGATTAAGTTCTTCTAAAGAACCAATTACAGTTTTATGTTCGCATTTAGTGCATTCCCAAATTGGCAGTGGTGTTCCCCAATACCTTTCGCGGCTTATAGCCCAATCTTTTACTTCGCGTAACCACTCGCCAAACCTGCCATCTTTAATATGTTCGGGCACCCAATTAACTTTTTCGTTATTTTTAATTAAGTCGTTACGCAATGCAGACATTTTTATAAACCAAGATTCTTTGGCGTAATAAAGTAACGGCGATTTACATCTCCAACAGAATGGATATTCGTGTTTATAGCTAGCTTCGCTAAACAAAAAGTTTTTTTGTTTTAAATAAAACAAAATTGCTTTTTCGGTTATAGGGTCTTTTTTGTTTTCGCTCACAATGGCAAGACCACCAACTACGGGAACCGATTTTACAAAAACTCCGTCGCGGTTAACTGTGTGGAATTTCGGCAAATTTAATTTGGTACCAAGTTCAAAATCGTCGGCACCATACATTACTGCAGTATGCACAATCCCTGTGCCATCTTCGGTGGTTACAAAATCGGCTTCGTAAACTTTATACGAATTTTCGCTTTCTAATTCTTTAACTGCAAAAAGTGGTTCGTACGAAAGTTTTGTAAGTTCGCTAGAAGTTAGTTCTTTATTAATTTTGTATTCTTGACCGACAAAAACTTTTTCTGCTAAATCTTTAGCCAAAATATATTTTTCGCCATTAGCTTCGGCTTCCACATAAACAACTTTAGGGCCAACTGCCAAAGCGACATTACCGGGTAGTGTCCATGGAGTTGTGGTCCATGCCAAAAGAAAAGTGTTTTCTAATTCTTTAACTTTAAATTTTATTGTGACCGATCTATCCATAACAGTTTCGTAACCCTGCGCCACTTCGTGGCTAGAAATTGGCGTACCGCAACGCACACAAAATGGCACAACCTTATAATCTTTAACTAAAAGTTTTTTATCGTAAATTCTTTTTAAAATATTCCAAACACTTTCTATATACTGTGGTTCGTAAGTTATGTATGGGTTTTTTAAATCGAGCCAATAACCCATGCGGCGCGTCATTTTTTCCCATTCATCTTTATACTGCCAAACAGATGCTTGGCAATCTTTATTAAATTGAGCAATGCCGTATTTTTCTACATCGCGCTTATTTTTTAAACCTAACTTTTTTTCTACTTCTATTTCTACCGGCAAGCCGTGCGTATCCCAACCAGCGCGACGCAAAACATGCCTACCTTTCATTGTTTGAAAACGGCAAATAACATCTTTAAACGATCTAGCTAAAATATGATGCAGACCTGGTTTGCCGTTAGCAGTTGGTGGGCCTTCGTAGAATACAAAAGGTTTGCCATCTTTAGTGGCTTCTAGAGTCTTTTCGAAAACATCGTTATCGTGCCAATGTTTTAAAACTTTTTCTTCTTCTTGAGGTAAGTTAATTTGACGCATCCCAGTTAACTCTACTTCAAAAGGCAAAAGTTTTGCGTTTGCTTCTTGAAGTTTCTTAATCTTTTTGATAAATATCTTCGACCAATTGTACTTTTTAAATAATCTTCTCTGTTCTCTGCATCTTCTTTATTTAAACATGCTTCGTAATAAACCAACTTTAACGGTCTTCTGGGTTCAGTAGAAAAACTTTTGCCAGAGTTATGTTCTTCTATTCTGCGTTTCAAATCACTTGTGTAGCCCATGTAAAACCTGCCATCTTTCAAACTTATTAACACATACGTGTAGAAGAACATGTTTGAAGTAGTGTTACTGGGCATAATACAACTAACCTTAGCGAAAAATGGAATTATAGTAAAGAAAAAACCCAGCGCAATGCTGGGTTTAGTTGGAACATCAGAAAACAAGGAAACCTATAAGTTTATTGGCAGAACAGCTTGCATTAAAATATTCATTGCGTATTCTCAATCGTAAACACACAGGCATTTCTTTAGGGGTACTCCCAAGTAGATATCCTCTAGTAAAAAATATTTCAAGCTTATTTACAGCCTTAGTTGCAAGTTCGAGCAAACTCAAATCGACAGCTTCTTCGATTTTGCGGTTATACTTTGCCGCGAGCATACTAAAATCTGGGCCGCCTCTTGGAAGATTCTTTACTTCGAGAATCTCTAAGAGGTCAACGGTATGGTCTTCGTAGGTTTCTGTTTTTCTAAAAACCAATTTAAGTTCCAAAGACAAATCGTCCCTACCTCTCTTAACATCCAGGTAAATCTCGGTATCTTCCGGTAAAAAAATACCATGACCTAATGCAATTTTTTTTCTGCGTATAGCTGGGCAATCACGCCTGTCTATTAACATGTAAACTCTCCTTTTTTATTTTGGGAATGAACTAAGTTTGAATTAAATTTATATCATATTACAACATAACTTGTCAATAATAAGTATTTGTATTAAACTTATTGTTAATGGAAGCAAAGACAAACAAAAAAGCGTTTTTTAATTACGAAATCCTCGAATCTTTCGAGGCGGGTTTGGTGTTGCTTGGCGGTGAAGTTAAATCTATAAGAAATAATCATTATAGTTTGCAGGGCGCATACATAACAGTAGAAGATGAAGAGGCTTGGCTAGTAAAAGCCATGATCGCCCCCTACCAACCAAAAAATATGATTGCTGGGTACAACCCAGAACGCAAACGTAAACTTTTGCTTAACAAAAAAGAATTGCAATATTTACAAGGAAAAACAAAAGAAAAAGGGTTGACTATTGTACCTCTAAAAGTTTATAATAAGCACGGTCAAATCAAGTTAGAAATTGCTTTAGCTAAAGGTAAAAGCAAGGGCGACAAGAGAGAAGTTCTTAAAAAACGTATCGCAGAAAGAGATATTGCAAGAGAGTTAAAATACTAATCCCAATTTTTGTAATTTGGGTTTTGTAATTTTTCATTAGGGGATGACTTGAATCGTCAAGGAACGTATCGATAAGAATTCGAAGCTGAGGTATACCACAAACTCATTAAACTGGTTACAAATAGTAAGTGCAAACTTATTTAACGCTAAACCAGCGTTTGCCGTAGCTTAAAATCTATCGGCCATCGCCCTGTTTTCGCCCGAGAAGACAGTGTGCGGTGTTAACCCTTTCGGGCTGCTGTCTAATGAAGGCGAACTTTAGACCTAAGATAATCGCCAAAAGTTTAACTTTTTTCACCATTCTTTAAGCCCAGTAACGCATACGAATGTACGTTAACTGGGTAAGGGTTAAACTTAAACCAAGAATGGTTAGGCTTCGTAGCAGTTCAATCGAGAAATTTTTTGCACGCGGGTTCAATTCCCGCCATCTCCACTTCTTCGCTCTTCGCTCATGCTCAGAGCTTCGAAGTGCACGCACCCCTTCTATGTTTGAATAAATTTATATAAGGGAGAAGAAGTGCCCTTCGTAGCTTTAGCGGAGTAGGGCAACATTAATGTATTATGTATATATCTTAAAAAGCTTAAAAGATAAGAGCTTGTATAAAGGAGTTACGACGGACCTCAAAAAAAGAATAGCGGAACACAACAATGGACAAGCTAAATATTCCTCTTTTAAAAAACCTTTTGAGTTGGTATGGTATTGTGTATTTGTAAATAAAGAGAAAGCCTATAAGTTTGAGAAATACATGAAATCTGGATCGGGTTTTGCTTTTGTTAATAAACATCTAATTTAAAAATAATCAAAATAAAAGTTTGAAAATAAACAACCAAATACGTTCAGAAAAGTTAGTAGTTATAGATGAAACCGGCAAAAACTTGGGTGTTTTAACTTTGCAAGAAGCCTTAAAACTAGCCAAGGATAAAGGCATGGATCTGGCCGAGGTTAACCCTACTGCCACCCCACCAGTTGCCAAAATCATAGATTATGGTAAATTTGAGTACCGTCAAAGAAAGGCAGAACAGAAGATGAAGGCTGCTCACAAGAAACAAGAGCTTAAAACAGTACGTATTGGGCTTAAGACATCTACTCACGATACCGAGGTCAAAGCTGGTTTAGCCGATAAATTCTTAAAAAAGGGTGACCAAGTTAGGCTAGAAATCTTCTTAAGAGGTAGGGAAAAAGCCTTTAGAGACTTAGCTAGAACCAAGCTGGTAGCCTTTGAAAAGATGGTTACCGAACAACATAAAACGGATGGTTCACCAACCAGTTCGCCTTCCGGATGGTCTATAACTATACATAAATAAATATTGATTAATAGAAAAATATGGGTGCAAAAACAAATAAATCGATGGCAAAAA
>JAUYOU010000033.1 GCA_030697855.1 bacterium | reverse complement strand
AAATAAATTTTTTGGTCATTTTGCTAAAGATATAGGTGTTGATCTGGGAACAGTCAACACCCTTATTTATGTTAAGGACAGAGGTATTGTAGTTAATGAACCTTCTTTAGTTGCGATTAATAAAAAAACAGGGCAAGTTTTAGCAATTGGCAGGGAAGCCAAAAAAATGTTGGGCCGAACGCCTAATCATATTGTAGCCATCAAACCCTTGGCTAATGGAGTAATTTCCGATTTTGAAGTGACAGAGCAAATGCTTAAACATTTTTTCCAAAAAGTTCATGGAGAATCTTTTTATATGGTGCCTCGGCCAAGAGTTGTTATCGGGATACCATCGGGTGTAACCGAAGTAGAAAAAAGAGCGGTAGAAGAAGCTGCACGCAATGCTGGAGCCCGCGAGGTTATGTTAGTAGAAGAACCCGTGGCAGCTGCTTTAGGTGCAAGGTTACCCGTTCAGGAGGCTTTGGGTAATATGATTGTAGATATTGGTGGTGGTACTACCGAAGTTGCTGTTATTTCTTTGGGTGGTTTAGTGGCTGGAAGAAGTTTAAGGGTGGCAGGAGAAAAGTTAAACGAAGATATTATCCAAATGGCTCGGGATGACCATAATTTGCTTTTAGGGCCTCGTTCAGCAGAAGAAATTAAAATAGCGGTTGGTAGTGTAGTAGATTTGAGCGAAAAACTTGAAACAACTATGCGGGGTCGCGATTTAATAACTGGTTTGCCAAAAGAGGTTATCGTAACTTCAAAAGATATTAAAAAGGCTATAACGCGATCTGTTAAAACTATTGTAGATATGGTTCGCGAAATTATAGAAAAAACCCCCCCAGAACTTTTGGGTGATATTATGAAACGTGGAATTGTTTTGGCCGGTGGTGGTAGCTTGTTACGTGGTATAGATGAATTAATAAATAAAGAAACGGGAATTGTTGTTAAAGTTGCCGATGATCCCTTAACTGCCGTGGCTCGTGGCACGGGGATAATTTTAGAAGATACAGAAAAATACAAAGAACTTTTGGCTTCGAGGGATTATGTTACTGCGCCAAAAGATTAATTATGTCTAATTGGCAGAAAATTGCTATAACCCTTTTTACAGCGACTATTTTATTTTTTTTAGATAAAGCTGGTTTTTTTAATTTTTCTGTAAATTTGTTAAATCGTTTCGGTGTGGCTCCTGTTACAAAATCAGTTTTTTATATTGGTGAAGAAAGTAGTTTTTTATTTAAAAATATTTTTGGTGTAAGAAGTTTAATAAAAGAAAATATTTTTTTAAAAAATGAAAAGGATTTTTTTAGAGGAGAATATTTTAAAATCCTGCAGTTAAAAGAAGAAAATGATTTTTTGCGAAAAGCTTTAAGTTTGGGGCAGAAAGAATCTAAAAAAATAATTTTTGCAGACACTCTCTCGTTAGATCCTTTTCAAGCCGGAGATTCTTTGTTGGTAAGCAAAGGTTTTAAAGATGGAGTTGGTGTGGATAATTCAGTAATTCTTTCGGGAAATATTTTAGTTGGTCGGGTAAAGGAAGTTTTTGCTAAAGAGAGTAGGGTTACTTTAATAACATCGGCTCAAAATAAAGTTACAGTTGTTTCGGAAGATGGTGGGGTTAAGGGTGTAGTAACAGGTTCAGCTAGTGGAGTGCTTAATTTAGATCTTGTTTTAAAAGAATCGGAGTTAAGAAGTGGGCAGATTCTTTTAAGTTCTGGGTTGGATGGCTTTTTTAAAGGTGGTTTTTTAGTAGGAGAAGTTATTAAAATTAGCAACAATGATTCTGATCCTTTTAAAAAAGCGTTGGTGCGACCATTTTTTAATTCTAAAGATTTAAAACAGGTTTTTATAGTTATTTCCGAATAGTTGCTTATTTATATTTTTTCCTGTTAATATTTTAATCACTTATCAATTCAGTTAAACACATGCCCCGTAGTAGAACTTCCGAAAGATGGCTTCGCCATCACAAAGAAGTCGGAAGTTCACTAACAGGGCTATAATTTGTAGCTACTCGCTACACTCATAGACAAATTATGGAACCACAACAAGAATCAAATGATAGTCCTCGATCTTTAAAAAGTTCTTTATCTATCCCCATATCTATTGTAGTGGCCGGTCTTTTAGTGGCTGGTGCTGTTTGGTTTAGGGGTACGGGCAATATAGATACCACAGCTCAAGTTGGTGCAAAACCGGTTAAAGTTGAACTAGGCAATCTGCCTATATTAGGAGACGAAAAAGCTAAAATAACTATTATTGAATTTGCCGATTATCAGTGTCCATACTGCGAAGCTTTTTTCACTCAAGTTGAACCAGTATTAAGAGATGAATATGTAAAAAAAGGTTTGGCTAAAGTACAGTGGCGAGATTTTGCTTTTTTGGGTCCAGAATCTTTTTGGTCGGCCGAAGCGGCTAGATGTGCCAATGATCAAGGTAAATTTTGGCAGTACCACGATTTATTATTAAACAGACAAAAAGGAGAAAACGAAGGTGCTTTCAGTAAAGAAAATTTAAAAAAGTTTGCTAGCGAACTTGGTTTAAATACGACAGATTTTGATTCTTGTTTAGACACGGGTAAATATACTCAAGCAGTTAAAGATGATACAGATTACGGCCGTTCGGTTGGGGTTAGTGGAACACCCGCAACATTTATAAATGGAGAAATGGTTGTTGGGGTGGATAGAAATAATCCATTTGCTCAATTCAAAGTTGTGATAGATAAATATTTAAAATAATTTGGTGAATAAAAAAAGAATAATAATTTTAGCTGTAGTCGCGGTGATTCTATTGGGTGTTTTTTGGTTTTTTAAATCACCTTCCGAAAAACCAGGCGAAGCTGTATCTATTCAACCTAATGAAGTTATAAAACCAG
>JAUYOU010000027.1 GCA_030697855.1 bacterium | reverse complement strand
ATTATAGCTAAGATAATTTCTTTTCTTAGCTTCAGACTCTTATTAAGTAGCAAGGACAACGTTCCGATAATAATTAGTAAAGGCGATATCATAATTTTTCTAAAAGACAAAAGAAGATTAGCACCAACTCTCAAAAAACCTTTTATGCCCACAGTAAAACTATCAACCAAAGGAGGTGGATTGCCAGTGTCAAAATTGCCTTGATAAGAATTTATAGCCGCATTATTTATTAAATGTCCCGTCTGATAATAGCTAGCACCAAGATAAGCCACGCCGATAATCAGTGCGACAAGCAGCCAAACCACCTTATTCCAACTGTGGATAAACGACACGCCGTGTCGTTTATCCACAGGCAGGAACAAAGGGAACAGAACCAACGCGAATGGCTTTACGATTCCACCAATTGCCCATGCCATGGGCGTCCATGGTTTTTTGTTTAAACTTAAATATATTATCAAGAGGATAAAAAACAAAAGCGCAGCTTCCTGAAAACCCCTCATCATTGTCGTGTACGGATATGGCATCAGCAAAAATAAAATTAGAAAATAGATGCCAGCCCGAGAACTCTGATAAAACTTTTTACCGATAAAATAAGCTAGCGGGACAGAAAGCAGAGAAAATATCACCGAAGTGATGATGATTGAATTATGAGAACCAGTCAGCCAAAATATCGGTACAGCAAAAAACGAAAGTCCTTGAAAGCCATAAAATGACTTAAAGTCAAGTTTGCCTTTAGCTAACGATTCTGTAAATCCTTCATAGTGAAAGCCGTCATCATTCATTGCTGGGGTTGCCAAGACAAAATAAGCCACCATTCCAAGCATTATCAAAATTATAATATAATATTCCCTCTTCATGGGCTAAATTTTAATTTTCGTAGCAAATAAATAAATGAGATAAAGTGAGAAACCGTGAACCAAGCTGTAACCATTATAACCGAACCCCAAAGACCATAACTTTTAATAAGCCAAAGCCCCAAAGGAATTCCGACTCCCAAGACAACTAAGTTTATAACTATAGAAACCTTAACACCATTAATCGCCCGCCACATTGGACCCAGACCCACCCCGATTCCATATAAAGTACCATAGATGATCAGGCCAGTCACATAAGGTATACTTGGCAAGAAATTTTCTCCATAAAGAACCTTGAATGCGAACGGTGAAACAATAATTGCCACAACAGTCAAAAGGACAGAAAGCCCAAGAGAATATAAAGAAACTTTTTTGAAGTTTTCAGCTAGCTTTTCTCTGTTTTCAATCTGCAATTTTGGAAATTCAACATTCAAAAGAACAGATATCGGACCAAGCAAACTTAAGGCCAGATTAACATATCCGAAAGCCAATCTAAAAAAAGAAACTTCAGATGCGGTAACATAAATACCAGTGAGAATAACCGGCAAAGCCATGAATAAATTCCCCATATTCCTGTCTAAGGCGACCCAGAAAGTAAAACCGAAATATTTTTTTAAACTAACATTTTTTGCGCTAACAATGAGCCGACGCAAACCCGGAAAAACAGAATCTCTTATTCTAAAACTCTTAAATAATAATGCTGATAAAATAAATATTATGATGGCTCCAATCAAGTGCCCACTAACTGCGCCCAAAACTCCAAAGCCGGCAATAACTAAAACTAAAGACAAGCCGGACCTTAATGACTGGTCAGTGACAATTAAATATGTAAGTGATTTAAT
>JAUYOU010000025.1 GCA_030697855.1 bacterium | reverse complement strand
AGATGAGTCCAGAAGATGTCGCTGGCATGAATCTAGATGCATTAAGCAATAAAGTAAGATTGGGAGAAACCAGCTAAGCTCGCAGTTATCTTTTGGGGGATTAAATAAATTAAAAAACAGCCCATCGATTATTCTCAGGGCTGTTTTTTGTTTGATTATTTTGTCAGTCGGCTAGTTATCGGTAACGAAAAAACCCCTCCATAGTCCGCCAGCAGGCGGAGGAGGGGTTTTTGATTTTATTGGGATATTGTTGTATTCTTTTTAAGTGCTATTTAGGGCGATTAGCTCAGTGGTAGAGCGACTCGTTTACACCGAGTAGGCCCAAGGTTCGATCCCTTGATCGCCCACAACTTAAAACTCAATCCTTTCTTTGCTGTGTTTAACAAGTTCGAAAGCTTCTTCGGCGGTGTCCACCATTTTGTATAAGTTCATATCTTCTTTGTCTATGGCTAGGTGTTTTTTAAACACGGTTTTATCTACCCATTCCAAAAGGCCTGTCCAGTATTCTCGGCCAACAATAATAATTGGAATATCGCCACTAACTTTTTTGGTTTGAACCAAGGTTACAAGTTCAAAAAATTCGTCTAAAGTGCCAAATCCACCAGGAAAAAATACATAGGCCCAAGAAGAATAAGAAAGCATTACTTTTCTTGTAAAAAAGTAATGAAAGGCAGCACTATGCTTTACGTAAGGGTTAATTCTTTGTTCTGTGGGTAATTGGATATTTAAACCAACAGACTCGCCATTGGCTTCATAGGCGCCACGATTGCCAGCCTCCATAATTCCAGGGCCACCACCAGTGATTACCGTAAAACCTTCTTTAGCGAGCATGCCACCAAGTTTTTGAGCTTCTTTATACCAATGGTCTGTTTCTTCGAACCGTGCAGAGCCAAAAAAAGTGACTGTTTTTTTATAGTCGTATAAAAATTGAAAACCTTCCACCAGTTCTGCCATTATTCTGAAAACGCGCCAATGAAAACTTTCGCGGAAATCTTTTCTATCGCCGTGTTTATGGGTAGGTAATTTGGAAGCAGGTAAATTAAATTTAGGTTCTTGTGGATTCATGGATATATATCGCAGATATCACTCCTCACAGACGATATGGAGCCTCTTTATTGTATAAAAACAGTTTTCTCCATAATGCTGTTCGGAGTGATGTCTGCTTTTAACTCATTTAACTTATATTGTATCACTGATTAGATTATTTTTTTTACACAATATTAAAAATGGCGTCGTTTTTTGTACGACGCCATTTAGCCATTAAGCGGCTTGGTTGAGGCAGCATCTCCCCTCAAAAATAAATCCTGCGCCATTTTCTTTCTCCCCAGAAATTAGTGATTTTTGCGCTTGTTGCCCAGCCGAAGTTAATGTATAGAAAGTAGCTATTCGGCTACCTTCTACTTTCCGCTCGGCTTTGGTGATTAGGCCTTTTGCAACCAGCTGTTCCAAGGCTGATTTCATATCGGCCCAGTTTATAGTTCCTCCTCTGATTCTAGGCCAGATCTGATCGTTCAGATCTTTTTCACGGGTTCCCAGCTCTAGAAGAACCTTTTGGCATACGCACAAGGCTTCCATTTTTATCACCTCCTTTCTTTTTTAGGATTTAAAAGAGCTTTTTATAATGTATGTTGTAATTATGTATTCAGGGAGTTTATATTATCTGGTAAGTGATCAATCCCATCAAATTCTTTTACTATGATAGATTTGATTTTTTCTTTTACTTCCGAATTAAGATTTGGAAAAATCATTTCTTTTTCACCACCAATGCTTTCGCAATCGTCCTCGATCAATATATTGGGAACAATTCGTTCACCTGCATCTTTATATGTTTCATCATTTTTTCTGTATTCCAATTCTCCGGCAGGGAAATTATACTTTTTAAGTACTCCCCGAATATCATTTAGTTGTTCTGGTTTTCTTCGCGAAGAAAAATAGATAATTTCACAATCTTGTTTTTCCCATTTTTGGATTTTTTCTACAGCATTTTTTATCGGAATATATTCCGCAAAGTTTTTTATAATTGAATTTATACTCCATACTTGTCGGACAATTTCTTCGCGCGTATGGCCTAATCCATTTTTGTGCATCAATATTGTTCCTTCTGTAAAAATCATTATTTTCATATAAAGTTTTTTGTGTGGTGCGCGGGAGAGGAGTCGAACCTCCACGCCTTGCGGCACAGGCACCTCAAGCCTGCGTGGCTACCGTTACACCACCCGCGCGTTTAATAAGGCTATTATAGATAAAGCGCTGGTTATTATCAAACTAAAAAATACCCCCAATCTCTATCGGGGTGTTTTTAAATTTATATACCGAGCTTGCGATCGCAAGCTCGGTATATTCAGTAAATGATATAATGGCTAGTTGCTTTCCGAGGTTTCTTTCTTTTTAGCAACTGTTTCCATGTTAGTTCTTGAATCCATACTAATCTTTTTTGAAGATCGGTGGTGTTGTTCTCTTAAATGATATAGCTTGGCTTTTCTTACTTTGGTTCTAGATACTATTTCTATCTTTTTTAGAGTAGGCGAATATATTGGGTATATTTTTTCTACTGCAATTCCACCAGATAGTTTTCTTACAGTAAAAGATCCACCAGGTTCATTGCCGTGCTTTCTTGCAATAACAACACCTTCAAAGATCTGTATTCTTTCGACTGGGCCTTTGTCTCCACCTCCAGATTTTTCCAAAGCTTTTTTAGCTGTTTTGGAAATATTTTTTTTGGTTGTGGTTATTTCCTTAATAAGTTGGTGAACTTTAATAGTATCGCCAACCTTAAAATTGGCTTTTAAAGCCGCATTTTCCTTTAGGCTGTCGTATTCCGATTTGATAAATTCCTGTAGTTTATTCATGCCAATTGTGTTGAAATTTATGAATGTAATGAAATAAATTTTATTACAGAATTGAGCACCCAGCACCTTTTGAAGGTATAAATATCTTTACCTTGAAAAGGTGCTGGGTTGGGTAAGGTTTAATAGTTAAATTTTGTTCGCTTGGCTCCAAAATTTAAATTAAGCCCTTATCTTACCACAAAAGGAATATTGCGCAAGCATTCCTCCAGTTCGTGGGGTAAGGGGACATTAAATGAGAATTTTTCACCATTTTCTAGCTTAAAGCTTAGGTATTCGGCATGAAGGAACATTCGCCCTAAATGTTTGGGATCTTTCTTCTTTTCTCCATATTTTTTATCGCCGGAAACAGGCAAGCCTACGGCTTTTAGGTGCACCCTTATTTGATGCATCCGACCAGTTTTTGGTGTGGCTTCAAGCAGAATATGATCGGGGTAACGGTGGAGCACTCGCCAATAGGTTAGGGCTGTCCGACCGATTTTTTTTGAACTCACGGCCGAGTTTTTAGTGGGGTCATGTTTTGAACGGACTATGTTTAGCTCTATTTTGCCCTCATCGGTTTTTGGTGATCCATTAACTAATGCTAAATATCTTTTAGTAACTCGATGTGTTTGAAACTGGCTTTTAAGCCATAAAAAAGTTTTTTGATTTTTAGCTATAACCATTACGCCTGAAGTATCTTTGTCTAGTCGGTGAACAATACCTGGGCGGATGTTTCCTTTTTCTAAAGAATCACCTACAGATTTTATATCTGGGTGTATTGCTAATAACCAGTTAACCAATGTTCCTTCGTGTTCTGTATGAGATGGATGAGAAGATATGCCCGAAGGCTT
>JAUYOU010000011.1 GCA_030697855.1 bacterium | reverse complement strand
TTGGATCACCTCCTCCCCACATTAATATTCGACAAAGAACATCGTTAATAAAATATTAAATTATTTTAAATTTAATTGCAAATTCGACCCAGTAGTAGTTGAGCTGTAATCAAACCAAGGTCTTTTGATTTTATTTGTTTATCTAAACAATATAACATTAACTGTCAGATTATTTTCCATCAGATTTTCAAATTTGGTTTGATGCAAAAGACCTTCAGCTCAAGTTACTACTGGGTTTGATAATTTCGACGTTTTTGTTAATATATATGGGTTATATTCTGCAGTAGACAATAAGAACTCTAAGCTCCGCAGTAGCTCAGTGGTAGAGCAACTCCCTGTTAAGGAGATGGTCGTAGGTTCGAATCCTACCTGCGGAGCTTAGAGTTTTATATAGTTTAAAATTACCCCAGAAAAGCAATTCGCCCCATAGGTTCGCCTGCCCTTTCGAAGCTTTAGCGAAGGAGGGAATCCTACCTGCGGAGCACTGAAGCTAATCAAAAATCACTAGCGAAAGCTGGTGTTTTTTGTTACCATTATTTTATAAAAATATGAATCTAACAAAAATTGTAATCGGCATATTAATAGGCGGTGTAGTTGGATTGATTGGCTACGGGATCTATGATTATACCCAACCGGGTAAATACGATAGTTTTGCTACCTGTATAAAAGATAGTGGCGCCACTTTTTATGGTGCTTTCTGGTGCCCACACTGCCAGAATCAAAAGAAATTATTTGGTAAATCGGAAAGACTTTTGCCTTATGTTGAATGCTCATTACCTAGTGGCCAAGGTCAAACCCAAAACTGTATAGATAAAAAAATAGAAGGTTACCCTACTTGGGAATTTAAAGATGGCACGCGTGCCACAGATGTTTTTACATTACAAGAATTAGCCGAGAAAACTTCTTGTACACTAACAGAAGATAAAAAATAAATGATAAATTCTGCCAACTTTATACTTTCTGCTTTTACAGTTATTGCCCAAATAGCAGTAGTATTTTTAGTTATCGCAAAAATAACTAAAAATAACTCTGTTTTAAATTTTGTTAACAAAAGAGTTTCGGAACTTTCTTTACTTGTTGTTTTAGGTGGCGTAATTGGCAGTTTATTTTATTCCGAAATTGCTGGCTACATACCTTGCGAATTATGTTGGTGGGGTAGAATTTTCTTATACCCACAACTAATTATTTTAAGTGTTGCCTTAATTAAAAAAGATATAGCTGTAACAAAATATATTAAAGCATTGTCTATAGCTGGTTTAATTATTACTGGATACCATTCGCTTTTACAAATGGGCTTGGTGCCTTCTATAATTTGTGGGGCAACTTCTGTAAGTTGTGCCCAAAGATACTTTATAAATTTTGGTTATGTGACCCTGCCTTTAATGGGTTTTACTGCATTTTTGCTTTTAACTATTTTAAATTGGAAATCTAGAAACAACTGAGGTAGGTCTTGACGGGTTTATGAGTACAGGCTAGACTACTCCAGCTAAGGTGCAACAAGGCACCGAAAGCCCCAAACCGAGGTAAACGCCTAAACGGCCAAAACCTAAGGTTTCGGGAGTTCTTTCATCCTATATTTAGGGAGGTTTTCCAATGCAGAAGCCCGAGCAGTCCGCCGTCGTGAAGTTCAACGAACTCGAGCAGCCCGGCTGCTACGTCACCGCCCAGGGATCCTTGGTCCGCGTGCCCGAAGACGCCATCAAGGCCCAGCACTCGCCCCTCATCACCATCGAGTCCAAGGACGACACGCGGCTGACCAAGATCTCGGACAACCCCTTCGAGCCCATCGGCAAGGCCCGCCTCCTGGCCGCCAACGCCGACCTCGCGGTCAACTTCTGATCTGACCCGCCGGGCCAGTCTCGCTAAAGAAAGCTCCGTTCCGCCCCGACTAAGTCGGGGCGGTTTTTTTATTGTTTGTTTACGAGCAAAGCGAGTAATTACAAACAATAATCCCGAGAGAAATCGAGGGATATACTTTAATTAAATTTTATTTATAATAGATATATGAGAATAACCGTGCGCGCAAAACCAAAATCAAAAGAAACTAAGGTAGAAAAACTAGACGAAAAAAATTATATTGTTTCGGTTAAAGCCTCACCTGTAGAAGGCAAAGCTAACGCAGAGATAAAAAAAGTTTTGGCTAAATATTTTAAAACCGCACCAAGTAATATTTTTATAGCTTCTGGATTAAATTCTAAGATAAAAATAATAGATATTAATTAAAAATGCTCCGATAAAAATCGGAGTATTTTTAGTCTTTAAGAAGATTAAATCTACTGAACAGGCGTTTCCACTGGTTGAGGCGCTTTTCTAAACGGTAAAACATTTCTAATACTCTGTAACAACCCTTTTCTTTCCGTTTTAATTTCTTTTTTTACTTCCTGTTTTTTGTCTTTAATATTCTGCTTAACTTCTTGCCTATTTTCCCTTACATTTGTTCTTAACTGCTGAACTCTTTTTCTAGCGGCTTCTATTTTTGGTTGATATTCGGTACGAATAGCTCTTATTTTTTCTTCCATTTCGCGCTGCAATTTTGAAACCTCATCACCAACTGTTGTCCCAGATGTATTAGTTGTGGTTGTGTCTGCAGTAACAGCTGTAGCCGAAGGGACTTGCCCTGAACTTGTTGAAGGGTCGTCTTGAGCCAAGGCTACACTAAAAGAAAAAACAAATGCAAAAATGGTTAATAATAATACTTTTTTCATTTTTTATATAAAGTTATTTCTTGACCGACCTTTTAACATAATCTAACTTACTAACAATTATAGCAAGTGGATAATTTTATAGCTATTTACTATTATAAAAAAATATAGTGTGTTATTATTTAGTTAATTTATTATTAAGCTAATTTTCAAATTTAAATATGAATAATATTATATCTATTCTTACGGGCATAGCCATGATAGGTGCTTCTGCCTTAACCTTGGAAGGCGTAAACAAAGCCACGGATGGCGGTTTTTATTTGGCCAGTATAAAACACTTGGCCCAAGAATCCACCACCGTATCTGGCGAAATTACAACTCCAACATTTCCGACTATGCCATCCGAAACAGCTAACTTCAATATTCAAATGCCTCCACCAATAATCGGTGCCGACGGTACAGAGATAAAACAACCAATGCCAATACCTCCAATAATGAATGGGGTGAGTATGCCCGCGAACTTTCAAGACCTGATGATGCAAAAAGAACAAATATCAAATATGGTACAAAAACAAATAAAACCATTTGAGGTATTCAAACAAAATAAAAAAGTTTTTAACGAAGTTAGACGTCCAGCAAATGGCATAATCAGAGAAGAAGGCAATTCCGAAGGAAATGACCACTACGGAGACAAGTTTGACCGCCAACGTGTACAAAAAACTATAAGCGACATAACTCGTTTTAGAAATGAGCTTAAAAACACTCTACGTGGAATAAAAAAACAGGCTTCCGCTACAGATTTAGCAGAATTAACAAAAATACAAGCTGACGTAGATCAAATCTATTCAACTCTTTCTAATACCACCGATTCTTCCGACGCCGATGAAGCTGCTCAAGGTTTTTACGAGGGCGAATACTGGGATAAAGTAAACAGCATAAGAACTCGCGTTCAAATCCCTCAAGAAATTAAACAGATACAACAATCGCTTAAAAGAGTAGATAAAGCATTACAAGCCAAAGCCGCCCAAAGTTTGGGTTTGAATATTGATAAAGCTAAAGAACTGGTTGTACAAATGAAACAAAATTCGGATAAAGTTCAAGAACTTTATAATGCCAATAACTACGAAGATGCTGGCGAACTTTTAAAAGATTTTCACGATAATGGCCACCCTGGCGATATCGAAAGCACAATAACAAGGGTACGCGATATTAAAAATACACTAAAAAGAATTAAAGACACAGAAGTAAAGAGTGCTGTCGGAGAAGTACTACAAGAAGTAGTAGATAAATTTAATAGTGGTGAATATCGCGATGCACGTGAAACCCTAGATGAATATTCGGACGACCTAATGAGATTGGTTAATCAATTTGCTAGAGCTAAAACCATAAATAGAGGCACATCTAGAACACAAATAGAAAACCTTGGTAATTTAATAGAAAAGAAACTCCAAGAAATAGACGTAAAGCAAGGTCAAAACCAAGAACCATCCGAATTCAATCAGTAGTAACTTTAACGTCCAGTGCTGGTAGGCGCTGGACGTTTATTAAAAATAACTAACAAAATGAAAAAAAATATTATTTTTTCAATAATTATAAGTTTAACTCTAGTTCTTTCTGCTCACGCGCAAAGTACCTCTGCTCCAACAATAGAAGAACTGCAAAAGCAGATTCAGCTTTTACTCTCCCAAGTTGGCTCGCTTCAGAAAGAAGTCACTTCTTTAAAATCACCTGCACCAAACGTGGCAACACCTACAACTATTTCCACTACGCCACCGCCTTCCACCCCCCAACCCTTTAAGGAAATAGAAGATGAATCAGAGGTAAGTGGAACCGAAATCGCTTTTATTCCTCCACCAATATTAACCCGCTCGCTTTTGCGTGGTTCGCGAGGTGAAGATGTAAAGCAACTACAAGAATTTTTAGCACAGGATCCAACCATTTATCCTGAAGGACTTACATCGGGCTATTACGGTATCGGCACCGAATCTGCGGTAAAAAGATGGCAAGCCAAGAACGGTGTGCCTGCCGTGGGCATAGTTGGACGACAAACCATCGCCAAATTTAAAACATTTGTAGAAATTTATTCTCCTCTGCGCCCGACAACACCCGATACCGACCTTCCAATCAAACCTAAAATTACAGATCCCGGAAAAAATGTTTGTACTGCATATTCTCCCGCAACTTGCCCAGCCGGTGAAGAAAGGTATGTAGTTTCGAATTCGACATCTTGCACTATTTACGCCTGCAAACCGCACGAAATAAACCGAGCTGACAATACTATAGCCACTTTAAAAAAGGTTTCATCTATACAAACCGACAATAGATATAACCTTATTCTAAATGACCCAGAAGGCATCCAAAAATTTAGCATATACAATTCTAAGGGTGCGGAAATAAATTCAAGTTATCCCGCTTGCCGTAAAGAGTGGTCTTCACCAGTAATAAGCGTGGATGCCACTGAATTTCCACTTAAATTAAGCCTATCCGATTGTGCCAGTGGACAATACAATACTATTTTAAGTACGTCAGTAGTAGTTAAACCAATTGTGGAAGGTTTGACTTTCCCTTACACTTTTTCTAACGGCAAAGTAGTTAATTCTTCCGATGAAGCCCGATCTTATTGCTATGTCAACGGTCCGGGTAGTGGTAGTGGCCAAAGTGTTGCCGCCGAATGCGAAACTAAATTCGGTGTTGTATATACTTCTGTAACTCCTATCACCTCGGATCGAGCTGTTTACTTGTCTGATGCTTTTTCTAGTTGTATGTCTAGAAATGGTTTCTTGGCCGATGCCAAACAAATTAAAGTTTGGGCGCAATCTACCGAGCCTATTCCTTGGTCAGTTTTAACTAGCGCATCTCAAAACTCGGTTCAAACTTGCGAAAAAGAATATTACGGCCAAGGCACAGTGGAAACCGGCGCGGCTATGTGCGCCGATGGTAAAGATAACGACGGCGATGGCTTTATTGATTTGGCTGATCCTAGTTGCAGTTATACAATTGCTCCACTAACCGGTCAAAAAGAACAAGTTTGGAATTCCTTGGGCTTAAAATCGTGGGTTAAAGCCGATGCCGATTCTGCCAGAATCACACAGTTAAAATCGGTCTGCGCCAGTGTGCCAAATAGTTCTAATATCTGGACAGCCAACGCCGGCAATTATTCCAGTGCCGATTTTGGTATGCCCGACACCACTAAATGTCAAAAGGCTTCCAGCTGTACAGCTGGCCAATATTTTGATGGCATGGCTTGTGTTACCACTACTACACCATCTACATATGCCTGTTCCGACGGCCGAGACAACGATGGTGATAGTTTGATTGATTACCCCGCAGACACCGGTTGTTATTCAAAAGAAGATACTTCGGAAGATATTCCCACTACAACCACTAGCTGTTCCCAGTACGGCACCGGTTGGCATATTATGGGTTCCGATGGTAATTGTTTTGACACTTACATGACCAACTACCGCACTGCCAATGGTACTTTGTATTCCTGCTCCACTACACCAGCCACCGGTTGCACCAACTCCTCCAGCACGGCCTGTACTTCTGGCCAATACTGGAATGGTACGGCTTGTGTAACCAGCACCACTTCTACATCTTGCCCTAGTGGACAGTATTGGAGCGGTTCGGCTTGCGTGACAAGTACTACCACAACCACCACCTCAACCGGTTCTTGTTCTCAATATGGTGATGGTTGGCATGTTATGGGCGACAACAATTGTTACAATTCAGGCATGACCGAATATCGCACTGCCAACGGTACACTTTATTCTTGCTCTACTACGCCATCTTCTGGATGTACCAGTTCCAGCACTACAGGTTCCACCTCTTGTGGTTCAGGAGGATATTACTGGAATGGTTCAAGTTGTGTCAGTTCGTGCGCCAGCGGACAGTATTGGAGTGGCACGGCTT
Source organism: bacterium (assembly GCA_030697855.1). Taxonomy (GTDB): domain Bacteria; phylum Patescibacteriota; class Minisyncoccia; order JACQLN01; family JACQLN01; genus JACQLN01. Next base: position 16,831 of record JAUYOU010000011.1, on the reverse strand, counting down.
GTATAACTAGTAGCACCACTTCTACTTCTTGCCCTAGCGGACAATGGTGGAACGGTTCAGTTTGTGTCAGTTCAACAACGACAACTACCAGCACCTCTTGTCCCAGCGGACAGTACTGGAGCGGCTCGGCTTGTGTAAATACGAGTACTACTGACTGTACGAGTGGTCAATACTGGAATGGCACAGCCTGCGTAAGTTCAACACCCTCGGCTTCTGCTTATGATCAAATGAGAGATCAGCTCAAAGCTATGGAGATTATCCTGCGGGGCTTGTTGGGAAGATAACCGCAATATATTATTGATGCCACCAAAAATTCAGTTTCTCAAAATATCAATTGTTCTCACCTTGGCAATCTTGGGCAGTTTTGGTTGCGCCGATATTGCTTTAGCGCAGAAGGTTGATCAAACCGCGCTTATAGCCCAGCTCCAAAAACAAATTCAACAACTCTTGAGTCAAATTCAAACTCTTCAGAAAGAAGTTACGGAATTAAAAACTGAAACTGGCATCCAGACCCCTCCCATTTCTCCCCTTTCCCCCCTTACTCCCTTTTCCGAGACCAAAGAGGTTGAGTTACCCGAATTCACCCGCTCTTTATCTTTGGGCACTCGGGGTGACGATGTTAGAAAACTCCAAGAGTTTTTGGCACGCGACAAAGAAATCTATCCCGAAGGTTTGGCCACAGGATTTTTTGGACCCAAAACCGTAGAAGCAGTAAAAAGATGGCAGAAAAAAAATAAGCTTGATGCGGTTGGTATAGTAGGATCAAAAACAATTGCTAAGTTTAAAGAATTAGGACAAGGCGTGATACAAGGTCTGATCCAACAAGGCACACCTTCTGGTATGGTGCCACCGGGTTTGATGATGGCGCCGGGGATACAGAGACAGATGGCCACGACCACTCCACCTATGCCTTATGCGACTACTACTCCACCAGTTTCTATGCTAGCGACAACCACGCCAGCCATACCAGCTGAACCAGCCACGCCGGCAATTCCGGGTGCAACCAGCGCGATTCCGGCAATTCCAGCTACGCCAGCGCAACCAGCTTCATCAACATCAAGCAACGAATTAAAAGTTACCTATCCCAATGGTGGCGAAACTTGGTATAAAGGCAATGCCTACACCATTACTTGGCAAAATCCATTGGCGGGTGGTTTCACAAACAAAGAAAAATATTACTGGAATGTTATTTTGAAACGTGGCAATACTGCTTGGCAAGCCGATGGTGGCGTGCCAGTAACTCAATCATCCTACACTTGGTCTAAATGGACTGGCTGGGCCGAGCCAATTCCCAACGCCAATGATTTTAAGGTAGGAATTTCTTTGGTTGATACCTGCGCCGCGCAAGTTGACGGTTCTTGTCCTTCGGCTAACATTTCCATAATCCCATCAGGTGGCATCGATTATAGTGATGGTTATTTTACGGCAACCACCACGCCGACAACAATCACAACCACAGATACAACCCCGCCGATGATTTCTTCAGTAAGCACAATGGATCCGGCTGCAAACAGTGCTACCATTATTTGGTTTACTAACGAAGTGTCGGATTCGCAGGTGGAATACGGTTTAACAACTTCTTACGGAAATTCAACGACAGTCAATACTACTCTAAAAACTGAACACTCTAGAGGTTTAACAGGTTTAACTCCGGCCAGTACCTACCATTACCGAGTTAAATCCAAAGACGGGGCTGGAAATCTTGCAATAAGCAATGACTATACTTTTATTACCCTTGCAGCCAGCGGTGGCTCATCCACCGACACCACAGCACCAACGGTAAACTCCTTAGCAGTCGGCTATCCCAATTTAACAGCCCAAACTCAACCGGTCTATATTGGGTTTAACGCTAACGAAGAAGTAAAAGTAATTTATGAATATGGTTTAACTACAAGTTACGGATCTAGTTTAAATGTCTGGGATCAATATTGGACTGGCAACGGCATCTACTTACCGACTTTAAGTTCTGGCACAACTTATCATGTTCGCGCTAAAGCCACCGATCGCGCCGGCAATGTTGGTTATTCACAGGACTATACTTTTACTACCGCTTCTCCCAACACTCCACCTGTTATCACATCGGGTCCCAATCATACATCCACCGATGCTACACCTAAAGAAGCTATCATGATTGAATTTGCCACCAGCCTAGCCTGCGATAGTTCGTTTCAATATGGTCTTAGCACAGCCTATGGCACCAGTAAGACACCTGGTAATCCCACTAACAAAACTAGCCACTACTTCTTTTTGACTGGTCTTGCCACTAATAGTACCTATTACTATAAAATAAATTGTGTTGGCACCGGAGGCACACTGGAAAAAACAGGAAGTTATACCACAGGAGACACTAGCACAACTTCTACTCCGCCAACCACGGCTTCGACCTACTACCAAATGAAAGACCAGCTAAAGGCCATGGAAATTATTCTGCGAGGTTTGTTGGGAAGGTAGAGGATTATTGATAGATAATTATTCCGCACCTTTTTGATTAAAAAGGTGCGGACTTCTTTCACGAGCTTGCGATCGCAAGCTCGTGCTAAATTTAATTCAATAGAACAAATTACTAATTTAAAATCCAGCTGGCGGTCCAACAGGTATTCCTGCTGGCGGTCCAAAGTTTGTTCCAGCAGGAGGTCCAAATGACCCATTCGATGGCGCGCTTTGTCCTGAGCCCGAGGGACCACTTTTTTCCATTTGCTCCTTAACCTTTTGTTGAATCATGTTTTGGATTTGCTCTTGTGATGGTGGGCCATTCTTCATCATCTCTGGTGTAACCTCCACACCCTTAGGTAACATTTTTTGAATGTCTTCGGCAGACGGCGGTCCTTTTTTAAGCATTTCCGGCGAAACATTAACACCTTTTGGAATCATCTTTTGAATATCCTCGGCGGATGGCGGACCATTCTTTCCATCAAAACCTTCGGGCGCACCGCCTTCAAAACCAGCAGGAGGTCCACCTGCACCACCTGGGCCTTTCATTAATTTAGCAAAACATTGCCCCATTGCTTCTCCTACCGACTTGTCTGGAATACCACCCGATTTCATTTTTTCAAACCTGTCTGCGCCTACCGAATTTTTAATACATTCTAAAACTTCTGGCGTGGCCATACCTAACCCTTGTTGAAATTGCGCCATACCCTCTTTCATTTCTTTAACCTTCTCTTCTGGAATTAAACCTTTATCCGAAGCAAATTTAAAACACTGCTCTTGATTAGCTGGATCATTACAAAAAGATTCACATTCACCTTTACCCTTACAACCACCTGGGCCTTTACCGCCAGTCTTTTTAAACATTTCGGCTTCTTCGGGTTTCATAAACCCAGCTTCAATAGCAAAATTTCCACATTCTTCTACGTGAGCATCATCTTTGCAATAAGAATCGCAACCAGCTTTATCTTTACAACCCCCTGGCATTTTACCAGCCTTCATCAAAGGAATTATTTTTCTCGCCTGCTCTATTTCTTCTTTAGGAATGAACCCAGCTTTTTCGGCAAAACCTAAACATTCTTCTATATTTGCTGAATCCGAACAAAAATTATCGCATTCCTTTTTATTTTTACAGCCACCTGGTGGCTTAGCTCCGTTTTTCATAGCTTCCATAGCTTTCTTGGCATCTGCCAATTCTTCCTTAGGAATAAATCCAGCTTTTTCAGCAAAATTAAAACATTCTTCGGCATTATCTAAATCATTACAAAAAGATTCACATTCTGATTTATTTTTACAGCCTCCAGGCAATTTACCACCGGCTTTTAAAACTTCGGCAACTTTTTTGGCTTCACCTAGTTCTTTAGCATCCACCAAACCATTCTTAGAAGCAAAATCTAAACATTGGTCTAAATGAGCTACATCATTACAGTAAGATTCACATTCACCTTGGCTTTTACAGCCTCCAGGCCCATCACCCATTTTGGAAAATTTTCTGGCTTGAGCCGCATCATCTTTCGACATCATTCCGTTTTTTTCGGCAAAGTTAACACAAGCGGTTATATTAGCTTTGCTATCGCAAAAAGATTTACAATCCTCCTTGCTAGTGCAATTAGCCAAGGCGACTATAGGATAGGTGCTGACCACTTTAATGACGATAGGCTTGCCTATCGACTTACCATTATTCACGAGGCGCAACTTCATACTTGCTGCGCTACCAACGAGCGAAGAGATATTCCATTTATAAATGTAGGCCTGTCCCAATTCAGTCATCACTTGATATCCTCCGCCCGAGGTTGAATTATTAGCAGATAAATCCGCGCTATAAAATAACATCCACGCTTTGCCTAATAGATAAGGAAATGTTCTACCGTCTTTATAGGTAAAACTTGCGCTTTTGTTAGTAAGCGGTGAAGTTACGCTCTGATCGTTTACATATATTTCCAAAGGATAATTGGCGCCAGCGGGTTTATCATAATCAATACGCCCAATGATACTTAACACACTCGTGGCAGGCACCTCCTGAGACCAAGACTCATTGGGAGCAATTCTAATTTCATCCGGTACCGCCACCGCATGAGCCACTCGAAAGATACTAAACATCACCCAAAGGGAAAGTGCCGTACTGCCTAGGTATAAAAATTTTTTGTTTTGTTTCATAGTAATTTTCTTAGATATTATTCAAAAGGATTTTTATAAACATTTGAATAAGGATTAGCTTTCTCAAAAGGATTGGTTTCGGCCTTGTAAGGGTTAACATCGGGTACAGCATCGGTTGGCGCTTTAACTTCGTTAGATATTGTTGATCCTAAGGTTGGCACCTCATCTTGTTGCTGTGGACGGCCTTTATATTTCCACAAAACAAAACCTACTACTAACAGCATAACTATGATACCTAATATAATCATAGTTTTTTTGGGTCTTTTTTCTGGTTCCATATTTTTTAAAAGATTATAAATTACTTAATAGCATACTCCAAAAAAATAAATCTGCAAGTGTTTATTATGAATATTTTTACCTTACAATGACATAGAGAAACCACGTATTGCCAAGTAAACAATGAACCTGCGATACTATAAGCATATGAAAATAGCTTTTTTTGAAACTAGACCCGAAGAAGAAAGTTTAATATCTTCTCTACTTAAGGAAGAATGTGTTTTTGTTAAAGAAAAACTAACAAAAGATAATATCGCCTTAGCCCAAGATGCCGAGGTTGTGTCTGTTTTTATAAATTCTAAAATAGACAAAGAAATTATAGACTCTTTACCAAACCTTAAATTAATAACAACTAGATCTACTGGTTTTGATCATATTGATACTGCCTATGCAAAAGAAAAAAATATAAAGGTGGCTAATGTTCCTTCTTATGGTTCGAAAACTGTGGCGGAATTTACCTTTGCCTTAATATTAAGCCTTTCCAGAAAAATATTTGAAGCCAAAAGCAGTGTTCTAGAAAAACAAAAGTTCAATATAACTAACCTTCAAGGTTTTGATTTAAACGGAAAAACTTTGGGCGTTATCGGCACGGGGCGAATTGGCCAAAATGTTATAAAAATGGCTTTGGCTTTCGGTATGAAAATATTAGCCAATGATGTAAAACCAAATAATGAACTTGCTTCGCGTCTTGGTTTTGAATATACCGATATGGAAAATTTGTTAAAAAATTCGGATATTATTACCTTGCATGTTCCCTACTTTGCGGAAAATAAGCACTTAATTAATTCTAGCAACATCGGTTTAATGAAAAGCGGTGCTTATTTAATAAACACAGCCCGAGGCGAACTAATAGAAACAGTTGCCTTGCTTAAAGCCCTGTCTTCTAAACAAATCGCTGGCGCGGGCTTGGATGTTTTAGAAGCAGAAAGCGAATTAAAAGAAGAAGCTGGTTTATTGGTTTGCGGCGAAGAAAAAATTAAAGATATAAAAACTGTCTTAGAAGATCACACCATCATGAATATGCCCAATGTACTGGTAACGCCTCATATCGCCTTTTTTTCTAAAGAAGCTTGCGACGAAATTTCTAAAACCACAGCTAAAAATATACAATCGTTTATAACTGGCAATCCCGAGAACCTAATTTAGTATGGAAAAAAGCTATATACAAAATCTTGAATCGTTAACTACTTCACCTTTAAGAAAACAGGCTTTAGAAATAATAAATTCTGGATTATCGGCAATTGCTACAGACCAAGTTTTAAAAGAAAACATAACTTTAAAAGATAATGTCTTAACGATAAAAAGTAATGTTTTTAATTTGGGCGATTTTAACAGGATAATTTTTATAGGCCTAGGCAAAGCCGCTAGCGAATCTGCTTTGTTTTTTGACGAGCTCTTGGGTTCCAAAATAAGTGCTGGCGTGGTTTTAGATTTAAAAGAAGTAAATTGCCAATATATTAAAAGCTATAAAACAGACCACCCTAGGCCATCTGCCGAAAATATAATAGCTTCTCAAAAAATTGTTGATTTAGCTAATAATATTTCCGAAAAAGATCTTGTAATAACAGTGGTTTCTGGTGGAGGTTCAGCCATGCTCTGTTGGCCAGCCGAAGAATGCGAACAGAGTATAAAACTATATGATTCTTTCTTAAAAACAGGTGGCAACATAGAAGAACTTAATACCGTAAGGAAACACACCTCGCAAATAAAGGGTGGGGGGCTCGCCAAGCTTTTTTACCCAGCAAAAATTGTTGGCCTTATTTTTTCCGATATCGCTGGAAACAACTACAGTCAAGTTGCCTCTGGTCCAACCTTTTTAGACGAAAGTTCTGTAGAAGATGCTCAAAAAATATTAAATAAATATAACATAACAGATGTAACGCTTACCCAAACCCCAAAAGAAGAAAAATACTTTGCCAATGTTTTAAATATTAATTTTGTTTCTAATAAAACAGCCTTAGAAAAAATGAAAGAAATAGCCGAAGGTTTAGGTTTTGAAACATTAATAATGTCTTCGGCTGTATACGAAGATGCAGACGAAACAATAAATAATTTTAAAAAGCTATCTTCACCTAAAAAAGCGATACTAGCTGGAGGAGAAATAAGTATTTCTGTAACAAGTTCTGGTGGTAAAGGCGGTAGAAACCAATATATAGCCTTAAAATATGCACCATTAATAAACGAAAGTGAGGTTTTTGTTTCTGTAGCTTCGGATGGGCTTGATAATTCCGATGCCGCTGGCGCCATTGTAGATAAAACCACAATGGAAAAGGCTAAAAATAAAGAAATGAATAGTGAAATATATTTAAAAAGTTACGACACCTACGATTTTTTTAATACAACTAAAGATTTAATTTTCACCGGCCCAACCGGCGCCAACGTGGCCGATTTAATGTTATTATTAATAGATTAATAACTCCGACATTAAATGAGTGTTCTTACAAAAATAAGGGCGAGGGAAATTTTAGATTCTCGCGGAAATCCAACTCTAGAGATCACAGCTATATCCGAAAAGACTTCGGCTTCTTTTTCGGTTCCATCTGGTGCTAGCACTGGTAGCCACGAAGCTTTAGAAAAAAGAGATGGCGATAAAAACCGTTTTAGGGGTTTAGGTGTACTTGGTGCAGTAGAAAATGTAGAAAAAATAATATCCCCCGCTCTAACTAGTGTAGATCCTAGCGAACAAAAACAAGTAGATAGCACTTTATTAAAATTAGATGGGACTGCCAATAAATCTCGTTTAGGCGGAAACGCCACCATAGGCGTAAGTATTGCCTGCGCAAAATTAGCAGCAAAATTAAAAAATATAGAAGTTTTTGAACATTTAAAAACTTTAGCCGATATAAAAAATTCGCATAAAACTCCATACCTATATATGAACCTAGCCAACGGTGGCAAACATGCTCAAAGCAAAATAGCTTTTCAGGAATATCATATAGTTCCAATAGTAGAAAGTGTTGAAGAATCATTAAATTTAGGCACTAAAATACAAAATGAATTAAAAAAGAAACTTGTGGATGGTTTTGGTGTATCTTCTGCTAACTATGGCGATGAAGGAGGCTTTGTGCCAGCTTTTAGCGGAGTTACAAAACCCTTAGAGCTTTTACTTCAAATACTAGAAGAAAATAAACTTTTAGATAAAGTTAAGTTAGCGCTTGATGTCGCCGCTTCTTCGTTTTATGAAAAAGGTAAATATAATTTCGATAATAAAGAACATACTAGTGATGAATTTTTGGATTTTTACCAAACACTTACCAATTCATTTCCAATAATATCTATCGAAGATCCTTTTTACGAAGAAGATTTTGGAAGATTTGCAGAATTGTTATCCCAGAAAAAAACCCGTGTTGTTGGCGACGACTTAACAGTTACAAATCCTGCGCGCCTAAAGGAAGCTATAAACCAGCAAAGTATAAATGCTATAATTATAAAACCAAATCAAATTGGCACACTTACCGAAACGCTGGAAACAATGAAACTAGCTATGGAAAATAATGTAGAATGTATAGTTAGTCACCGTAGTGGAGAAACTACAGACAATTTTATTGCCGATCTAGCTTTCGCTTTTGGGACTTTTGGCATAAAGACTGGTGCGCCACATGGCGGCGAAAGAGTTTCAAAATATAATAGATTATTAGAAATAGAAAAAATAAAATAAAAAATGGATTATTCCCGAGCACAGGTTGTTGCCACAATTGGTCCAGCATCTAAAGAAAAAGAAATAATAAAACAAATGGTTGCCCACCATATGGATATAGTTAGACTTAATTTTTCGTGGGGTAGTTACGATGAGCACGAATACTATATAAAAACTGTTCGTGAATACGCTAAAGAATTAAACCGCAGAATCCCTATTTTGCAAGATCTTTCTGGCCCGCGTACCAAAACAGAAACTGGCCATGAAATCGATCCTAACGCTATAAAGGCTGTAACCCAAAAAGATCTTAGAGATCTTGAGTTCGGTTTAAAGCAAAATGTAGATTATATTGCTATGTCTTATGTTGGCAATAAAAACGATGTTTTAGAAATTAAACATCGTATTAAAGAAGCAGGGTACAAAACTCCGGTTATCGCCAAAATAGAAAGGAAAGTTGCTGTGGAAAAAGCCGATGAAATTATAGACGCTGCAGATGGCATAATGATAGCTAGGGGTGATCTTGGTAACGAAGTACCTTTAGAGCAGATACCTTTTATACAGAATATGATTATTAGAAAGTGCAAAGCCGCTGTAAAACCTGTAATTACCGCCACCCAAATGATGTTCTCGATGAAAGAAAGCCCAACTCCAACACGTGCCGAAGTTACCGACGTAGCGTTTGCCATAATTTCTGGTTCCGACGCCGTTATGCTTTCCGATGAAACAGCTAACGGTAAATACCCTGTAGAGGCTGTAATAATGATGGAAAAGATTATTTTAGAAGCAGAAAAATATTTAAAAATTAATTATTTAAATCCATTAAAATAATATGCAACAAAAAAATATTGTTTTTATTTTGCGAGTAGCTTTAGGCTGGGTATTCTTTTATGCTGGTATAACTAAGGTTTTAAACCCAGCGTGGTCTGCGGAAGCTTTCTTAAGGGGGGCCAAAACCTTTTCCGATTTTTATGTAAGTTTAACAAACTATATGCCAGCCATAAATTTTGTTAACAAATGGAGCCTAACTCTTTTAGGCATATCGTTGATTTTAGGAATATTTGTAAGATTAAGTTCTGTTTTAGGCATAGCTTTAATGGCTTTATATTACTTCCCAGTATTAAACTTCCCTATCGCTAACCAAAACTACTATTTAGTTGACCATCATGTAATTTTTATTTTAGTTCTGCTTTATTTTGCTACTATAAAAGCTGGGCGTATTAACGGAATGGAAAAAGATATTACAGATAGCATATATAAGAAATATCCTAAATTGAAAGATTATTTGGGTTAAACTATGAAAATAAAAACAATATATATTAAGATATTGGCGGTATTGTTTTTTGTTCCTGTTTTAACATTAGCAGGGTCCCCTGGCCTTGAACTTACAAGATCACTGCGCTTAGGCACACAAGGAGAAGATGTAAAATCTTTGCAAAAGTTTTTAGCAAAAGATTCGACAATATATCCAGAAGGTTTAGCAACAGGATATTTTGGATTAAAAACTCAAGTTGCTGTTAAAAAATGGCAACAAAAATATGGAATTGAACCTGTAGGTATTGTTGGGCCAAAAACAATCACTAAAATAAAAGAAATTAGTTTAACTAAACAGGCTGAACCAACATCATCTAAAGTAACACCGCTAGATCCGCAAAATATAACAGAAACAGTGGTTCAACCAGTTATCGTCAACGATACTGTACCTCCCACAGCAACTCTTAACGTTAAAGTGCCGGCACCTACAAAAATTTACATAGGAACTAACCCTAGCGAAGAAGTAACCGCTGTTTATGAATACGGACTCAACATAAACTATGGCTCTATTAAGGAAGTATCAACCCAATATTTTTCTTCACTCACTGGGGTCTATATAGAAAACTTAATCCCATCAACCACTTACCAAGTTAGAGCTAAAATTACCGATCGTGCTGGCAATACAGGATACTCTCAAAATCATACTTTTATTACACCTGGTATCGATCAGGCTCCTTTACTATCTTCCGGACCAAATGTTGTTAGTAGTAACAAGACACCATCAACCTCGGTTGCAGTAAGCTGGGAAACAAATATTCCCTGCAACGGAACACTCTACTACGATACCACTTCTGCCTTTGGCAGTTCTGTGAGAAGCGATATTACGACCACAGATCACAATGCAGTTATAACTGGCCTTAGCTCTGGAATAACCTATATCTACAAAGTAACGTGTGCTACCACTAAGAAAACATTTCAAAGTGATAACTATTTGTTTACCGCAACCAGCTCAACTTCTTCCATAATAAATAGTCCAACCTTGGCTAGCGTCTTAGAATCACTTAAAGGGCTTCTAGAGAAAATGATTACTCTGATAAAAGAGTAGTTTTAGAAAGTAAATTCTAACAAACATAAAATCCTCCAATTCTTGTTGGAGGATTTTATAAAACGTTTTTATAAATTAGGTTCAATCAGTGTTGCAATACGTTGAATTTCTTTAGAATAGAAATTACAAATATATTTAGTGCAATTTGGACTACCAGAGATATAGGCCTTGGCAGCCCTTATTTCTGCTGCGGGTGTTTTTTTAGTAGCTCCAGCATCAGCTAAATAAAGTGCAGAAGCTGTAAAAGCATCTTCTACCCTCCAAGGATCTGGTGGGTTATGGCCAGTCAAACTAGCAACCCTATCTTCGAAAAGAAGCCACGTGGAAGGTAAAAATTGTGCTGGTCCCATAGCACCACCACAACCATAATTAGGTTTTCTGGAAACAGGCATCTTGTTAGGATCGTAACCTAATTTAGAAGTAATCTGCATAAAAGCACTCTTTTGCTTTTCAGCGGAACTTGGTTTGCCTAAATCTATATAGCATTGATAAAGATCAGTATACCAATCTCCATTACCTGTATGACTGCCGGCTGTAATTCTACCTTCTTCGTATCTTCTACCTGTTTCAACCTCTAATAAGCCCAAAAGAAACGCTGTGCGTATCCCTGCTCGTTTTGCCGCAAGCGTAGCATATTTAACAGCATCCTCTGCGCTAACACCTGTTTTACCCAAATATTGAATCTGGCCCCTTATAGCTGCAATATCTTTTTTCTTGGCTTGAATAATTTTTTGGTAACTAGATTCTTGGCCTTTTGTTTGAGAAAGTAATTGATTTTTTTGAGTCTTTTGGTTAGAAACATTTTGTTTCTGAATCTGTGCCAAAGCCCTTAAAGATAGAAGCTCTTCTCTTTTATCTTCTAGTTCATCTTTTTCTTTTTGTAATTGTTCTTTTAAGGCATGCAGATCGTCTAGAGATTGATTAACATCTTTTTGGACATTTTCTAAAGCAGAAGCTTCTTCAAAAAATTGAGCTAGGTCTTTTTTTACAAGCAAAATTTCTACTAACGATAGGCTATCTTTTTTATATACAGTTCTTAAATATTCAGACAAAGATCTTTTCTGTTTTTCTGTTCTAGTTTCGGCTTCTTTAATACTTTCTATACGCAAAGCAATATTATTTTCGGATTGTTTAATAGAAAGATTTAAGCCTTTTATATTTAACTCGGCTTGCCTAATTTGATTATCTAGTTTAGCAATTTCGTTTTGTAAACTATTTTTTCTGCCCTGAATTTGGGTTAGTTCTTTATCTAAACCAGAAATTTCGTTTTCTATTGCTGCTATTTGTGATTCTAATTGAGCTTTATTTCCAGCATCTTGAGCAAAAGAAAATTCAGAGCCTGCAAAAAACAAACAAAAAACAGCGCATGTAATAGCAAGTATATGCCTTCTTTTCATTAACTACATTTTAACACGCCCCAAGAAAAAACTCCCTTTAGAGGGAGTTTTTTCAGTAAATAATCTTATGTTAAAAATTACTCTTCTTTTTCGGCGTCTTTACCTTCAGGGACTTCTGCTTTAACAACCCCTTCCACTTTAGTAACATCTTCCACAACGTCACCCTTCAATGATTCTAATTCTTCTTCGCTACGAGGAGGAACAACTGAAGCTAAAATAGTTTCTTCGGAAACTAGAATCTTAACATTATTAGATATTTTAACATCGGCTACGGTTATGTGGTCTTCAAAAGTCTTTATAGATGAAATATCAATTTCAATATTATGTGGCAAATTTTGAGGTAAAGCCTCTACTTCTACTTGTTGAATGCCTTTAATTAAAATACCGCCTAATTCTTTAATTGCGGGAGAATCTCCAATAAAATGAAGAGGAATTTCGGCTCTTATTTTTCTATCTAAACTTACTTCTAAGAAATCGACATGCGTAAGATTATCTTTTACAGGATCTCTTTGAACATCTTGAATCAATACGTGTTTAGACTTGCCTCCTTCGATGGTTAATTCTAAAAGAGTACTTTCTCCGGCTTTTTGGAGAACTTTTTCTAATATAGGAGCTTCAACAACAACATTTGTGTTTTCGACACCGCGACCATAAACAACTCCTGGGATAAAGCCGTCCTGACGTAATTGGGTTAGACCTCCTTTTTCCCTTATTTTTACTTTAATAGTATTAGACATAGTAATACGGCTAAATCTCTACCTCTTTATAAGATAAAAAAACAGCCTTTTCAGCTGGATTTAGCTTAACATTGACCCAAATAAAAATCAATGGACTTTGCCAATGCACCCAAAAAGCCTCATCTTCTCTCTTATTAACTCTTTTATACTGCCTACAACCTCCTTTTCTAGCCTATAAAGAGCGTATTCTTTAGGATTATCCTTTAACTGCTTTTCTAATCCATCTCTAAATAAAACTCTTAATTCGGTGCTAATGTGAACATTGCTAATACCCAAAGAAATTGCTTTTTTAATATCGACATCGGGAATACCAGAGCCTGCATGCAAAACCAAGCTAACGTGCTTAGGCACAATTTTTCTTATGGCTTCTAAAATTTCGAAATCCAGTTCTGGTTCGTCCGAATTTATACCATGAATATTACCTATAACAATTGCTAACCGATCCACCCCAGTTTCATTAACAAATTTCAAAGCTTCTTCTGGTTTTGTATAATCATCCGGTGTAATAGCTATCTTTTTATTTGTTAACTGAGAATCTCCTTTTAAATAACCAAGTTCGCCTTCTACCGAAATATCTTTATTTTTACTTTTGGCATATCTTACAGCGCGCCTAGTTTCATCTATATTTTCTTTTAAAGATAAAGTGGAACCATCAAAATGGATAGAATCATAGCCGGCATCGACCGCGTCAAACGCGACTTCAGCAGATTTAGTGTGATCGGCATTTAAAAAAATATTAGGCCAATCTTCTTTGTAAGCTTTTACTAAACCAACCGCACTTTTTAAGCCAAGCCATTCTCTTTCGCCTTCGGAAGTTCCAATCATAACCGGCGAACCACCTTCTTTGGCCGCCTCCACCACCGCCTTTAACAACTCCAAATTAGAGACATTAAAATGCCCTATGGCCCAATGCTCTTTATTTGCTTGATTAAAAAAATCTTTTAGGTTCATTTATTAATCTTAGATTATCCAAACATTGCTTTGAGCGATTTCAAGGAGGTTCAATTTAAATATAATAGGGAGGATGTAAGTGCCCCTCCTTGCAGGAGCGAAAAGCAGTGTTAAAAAACTTTTAAAAAATATAAAAAACTACAAAACTATATATCCCTTATCAAACCCATCTAAAACTAATTTTTCTAACTTATCTTCGCCTCCAGCATATTCAACAAAAATTTTAGTCCACATAGCTTCTCGTTGATGATAAGTTAAAGCTTCTTTTTTGCCTTCCATAAAGGAAACCAAAGACATAGCATTATCTTCTAAATCAAAACTTACAACCTCTTCCCCGCTTACACCTTGAAATAATCCGCCAACCCAATCTAAATTCCACCACAAACTTAAATCCACCTTACCGTCTGTTTTTTCTGAAATCACAATCAGATCTCTCTCGCCTTTTGTCCAATGAATAGATTCTGGGTTAACTCTGGGCTGAAAAAGACGTGGATCTTGAGAATTTTCTTTAATTAAGTAGCGCTGAACAATAAGCCAGGCATTTTTTTCCTTTATATCCATAATCTCTTTTACATCTCCCCTTAATAACGATTTAAATTTTTCGGCAAAATTATCTTCTCCAGAATATTTCTTAAATAATTTTGAATAGAACTCTATTTCGTGGAAATAATGCAAAAGCAAAGCAAAGTCTCTTAAAAATTTACCTGGCACGTCCATAGCTATTGGATTTAAAAATATAATCCCAAATTCTTTTAAGTGGCTTACATTATGGTGTTTTTTTTCTACAAATTTTTTTGCAATATCATGCCACTTCGGGCTTAATACTTTAATTTCTATATCTCTTTCCTCAAAATCGTCTTTAGTAAAACTACTATAAGCCTCATCGAACGTCTTATGCATCCATTCGTTACTTTCCACAAATCTTAAAGCGCTAAAAGCTTCTAGTAAATTTTCTTTTTCAAAAATCTCCTCCACCGCCGCATAACCTAAATATTTTAAAAGATTTTCTGGTTTTCTTTTTAAAAAGATTTGCTTTATAAAATCTTTTTTTAAGAAAAAACCCTTGCCCACATTAGCTAGTATTCTAGAAAGGTTAGCCGCCTTTTCAAATTCACTCGAACCCTCAACTGTATTTAAAAATTCTAAAAAACTTTTTTCGTTTTGAAATATTTTTTTTTGCAAAGTACCACGTATATGGTCTGCGCTTCTATCTTCACCAGTATTTAACTTAGCGATTGTTTCTTCTATTATTTTTTCGTTTTCTTTGAAAACTTTTTCTATAATATCCTTTTTGCCTGTTGATTCACAAAGCAAGGATTCCGTGTTTTCTAAAGTCTTTTCGGTTATTCCAAGAATTCTAGCTATCTTTTGATTAGGCGTCATAATTTAAAATTACCTTATTTTTATCTTAAAATCCTGCCATCTTTTCTCATTTAAGAATTTATCTTTGGTTAGTATACCATCTTTAGCGCCCATCTTTTCCACTACACCCGTAGCATTAGCACTCGCCAATCTTATAGCGTATTGAATATCGTTTCTTTCTATTAAACCAGCTACAAAACCAGAACCGAAGGCGTCGCCGGCTCCAGTTCTATCTACAACATTTTGGTTTCTAAATATACCAGATTCAAAAATACTTTTACCATCCGAAATTAAAGCACCTTTGTTTCCATCTGTTAAAACAACAATTCCATTTACGTAATCGTCTAGTTTTTTAAATATTTTATCTTCTTTTTTATAATCTATTCCAGTTAAATATGAACCCTCTTCTCTATTAATTAATAAAACATCTAACTTTTTTAAAACATCTCCTAAACCACCTAGCCCAGTTTTAATTTCTGATTTTGAAGGATTATATGCAACTTTAGTATTTGTTTCTTTGGCTTTATTTAAAATTAAATTTAAAACACTTGTAGGTATTGAACCTGCAATATAAAACCACTTAGCATTTAACGTTCTTAAATTAAAATCAGCGGGTTTAAAATGTTCCGAAGCTCCTCTGTAAACCAAAACAGTTCGCTCACCATTTGGAGACAACAATAAAATAGAATAAGCTGTTTTGTTATTACTATCCTCTATAATAAAATTAGTTGCCACACCTTCTTGTTTTAAGTTTTGTAAAACCTCTCTACCAGAAACATCGTTACCTATTTTACAAACACAAGATGTATTTAATCCTTGCCGGCTAAAAGTAACCGCAGCATTGGTGGCACCGCCACCTGTAGCAAAAATAATATCTTCTACATCTATTTTTTCGCCCAACGGCAGACACAAACTTTCGCCAGACAAAAACATCGACGAAGATTTTCTTTTAAATTCTTTGCTTCTTACAAAGGCATCGCGCGTAGCTGTACCAATAGTAATTACATCAAAATCCATTGCTATAATTTTAGCAGATAAAAAGAAAAAGGTCAGTCTTTTTCAAGACCGACCTATAATATTTAAGCCTTATTTAAGAACAGCAGATGGGTCGTTACTGTAACCTCGAGGGCCATCAAGCCGAAAATAACTCCAGCGCAAAACACCGCTCCAAAAAAGACATACCGTATATATGTGGCCATTTGGACCATGAAGTTCTGTACCATCAAAACAAACAAACAGAACACGCCCATTTTCTTTCCTCTTCCATCTTTTAGGAACCAAAATCCTGTTTTCCCAAAAGGTTCGAAAAACTCCAATATCAAGGCGAATCAGGCCAATATCTTTTAAACGTTTCACTCTTTCATTGCCGCTGATTATCTTTTCCTTGTTTTTAAAACAAGTTTCTAATAAAATTTCGGCAGGATTTATCTCGGTAAGTTTTAACGAACGTTCATCTTCTGCTCCCAGACTCCAGCCATTACCAAACCCTTCAAAAGATACTGGATCAAAAGGGCAAGATCGGTCAATATTT
>JAUYOU010000054.1 GCA_030697855.1 bacterium | reverse complement strand
CCAAGGTTACCAAAACCGGCACTTCACAAGCCATAGCCTCCAATACCACTCTCGGACCACCTTCATTGTAAGATGGCATGACAAGGATTTTTGACTCATTTAATAACTGCGCTATTTCCGAAGAATCTTTGGCTCGACCATAGAAAATAATATTATTTTCTAACTTTAAACTCTTAACTCTTAACTTTAAACTTTTTGTGAGTGGCCCGTCGCCTACAATCAAAACTTTTAACTTTTCACTTTTAACCATTAACTTACTTGCTGCCTCAAGCAGTAAGCCGATTCCCTTGTTAGGCTCCAGACGGCCAACAAAAATCAGGTCATACTCCTTTTTCATATTCATTGGTTTAAAAGTTTCTAAATCTATATACATTGACGGCATATAAGTAATTTTCTTTTCGGGAACTCCGGCCCTTTTTAAGAATTCCGGCGTTTGGTTTTGATTTACAACCCTGACCACTGTTGCTTTTGAAGCATCAAATTTTATAAACCACTTCATTAAGCTCCGATAGATGCCTTCCTTTAAGTTTGCTGCTTTGGGATGCCCTGGAACATGATGAATTTCCAGAACATATGGCACTTTAATTTTTTGCCACAACAATCTTGCCCCAATACCGTTATAAAAAGGCGGGAATTCGTGCACGGTCATCAAGTCAAACTTCTGTTCTTTGTAAATTTCCAGTCCTTTTTTCAAAAACCAGAATGGGTGAAAAACCAACGGCCATGGCGAGATGTGAATAAACACGTTGTCAAATAAGTTCCTAACTCCCGACTCTAGGCCCTTAATCTTAGGCGATATGATATCTACCCTTTCCCAATATTTATGAAATTCTTCCAGCGTATTATAAAACGCTCCCTGCCTGCCAGAAGCCAAGTCCTTCGCACTGCCGATTCCAGTTATCATTAAAAGTTTCGCCATATAAATAATGTTTAAGAGTTTAAAAGTTTAATCGTTTCAGAAAACATTTTTTCGGAGCTGAAATATTCTGCTGTTTTTTTACCTTCTTTTTTAAATTCTTCCTGTAATTCCTGATTTTGCCAAATCGACTTAACAGCTTCAATAAGATTAAACTCGTCCTGATATTTAACCA
>JAUYOU010000081.1 GCA_030697855.1 bacterium | reverse complement strand
GTGGCAACTCAGAAATACACCCACTCGAAAATTCCTGAGCGATAAGTCGAGGGTCGAGAGTGGGTGGTATTCCCGATTTGCTAAATCTTTCAGCTTCTAGAGAAATCAAAGGCCCTCCCGGATAACCTAGTCCAAGCAATCGCGCGATTTTATCAAAGGCCTCGCCGGCGGCGTCGTCGAGTGTTTCCCCGATAAGCTTATATTTTCCGTGGCCCCGCATCAGCACCAGTTCGGTGTGTCCTCCCGAAACAATCAGGTTCAGGGCGGGAAAGGTCGGCTTGAGGTTTGGCAGCCAGTTGGAATAAATATGTCCTTCTAAGTGATTTACTCCGACAATCGGTTTTTTATATTTCCAAGCCAAAGTTTTGGCGAAAGTTATCCCAACTATTAATGCTACTGCCAAGCCCGGCCCAGCCGTAACGGCGATTAAATCTGTTTCTCCAACGCTTTTTAACCCTGCTTCTTTCAGGGTTAATTTCAAAACTTTGCCGATGTTTTTGGCATGCTCGCGGGCGGCCAAAGCCGGAAAAACCCCGCCGTACTTAGCGTGTAGTTTGATTTGCGAGGAGACAATGTTAGCTAAAATTCGTTTTTTTTCTTTTTTGTCTACCTCCAAAACAGACATGGCAGTATCGTCGCAAGAAGTCTCTATTCCTAAAATTAACATGGCCTACTTTATCATTTTTATTGATTTTTTTCAATTTTCGGGGTAGAATCTGGGAGCTTAATTAGGACATTAACAATGTGGATAAGTTATTTGTTTCAAATATGAACTCATACTATAATTATACATAGGCACTATCATTTATACGACTATGGCGCCATCGTCTAACGGCTAGGACATATTCCTTTCACGAATAAAATAGGGGTTCGATTCCCCTTGGCGCTACCATGAATCTACGGAAAGATTATCAAGAAGCTTTAAAGATGAGACTTGAAGGCAAAACATACGGAGAAATTCGGAATATTTTTAAGATTCCAAAATCAACTCTTAGTACCTGGTTTAGTAAATTAGAACTTAATAAAAACTCCCAGAAAATATTGCAATTGAAAAGAAAAAACGGTTATCTTAAATTAGTAGAATTTAACAAAATCAGAACTGAAAACATTAAAAAAGAAAACGAAAAAATAAGATTAGTTCACGAATCTCATGTTAGTAAATTAAGTGATAGGGAGTTAATGTTAATAGGCGCTGCGTTATACTGGGGAGAGGGTTACAAAAACTTTAATCAAAAAAAGCATGTCTATCCCTATGTTTGTTTTGGCAATTCCGACCCGGAAATGGTTGTGGTTTTTATTAGTTTTATGGAAAGAATATTGGGCATTACAAAATCAAGAATGAGAGCACAAGCTGGTATATATCCAAATATAAATCCTCAAGCAGCGATTGGCTATTGGCAAAGTATAACTAAAATACCAAAGGAACATTTTCGGTACCAAGTGGCTCTTAGCAGGGCAAGCCAGGGCAAAAGACCAAAGCATTTATTACCTTATGGAACTCTCCAAATTCGTGTGGTGAGTCGGCAGGAATTTTTTAAAATCAGAGGACTAATAGATGGAATTATAAAATCTTTAAGTTAATTCTGGTCTGGCCGCCGTTGGCCCTGCAATCGGCGGAAATAGTAATAGACGACCACCGTCGTCCTTTTCTTCTGGTTTTGTATAGGATAAAGATAAATTTTCCATGATTTTATCTGACCTTTGGTTTCGGTGGCTGTTCTTTTGGTTGTTCCTTTCCGCAGAAATGACAGATTTTTGCCCTTTTTTGAATCATCTCAGCACAATAAAGACATTTTTTCTTGTAAGTAGGTCTTAGAATCGCAGTAATGACAAGACTAATTAAGGGTGATAAAAGCAAGAGACAACATAAATGGTCCTCCAAAACCTACTCCTTTTTTCTTCCCATATACCCCGACCAATACTGCGAAAAGTGGCCAAAAAAAGAAAAAGAATCCCATATTTTTTTAACCTTATTTGCGGTAAATAAGGTTTGTTATATTGTTATATTCGTTTCTAATATCCTGCATTTCTTCTGTAAACTGGTGAGAATAACGCGGGATTCTTTGGGAATAATGAGAGATTGGCCTTACTTTACCGGCGTATTTTATTTTGGCATGATGATTTTTAAAAAATTTTTGTGCTTCTCCCCCCAACAAAACTATCATTTTGGGATTTATTATTGAGATTTCCTGATTAAGAATTTGTATTGCTTCCCAAATGTATTCTTCTTTCTTGAAAACATCAGTATTGTCTATCTTTTTAATCTTAAAACAGTCAGTGAGATGGGCATTTGAAAAATCATGATCTTTTAGACTTCTATAGTAAGATATATCATTTTTTGTTGGATATGCACCAGAGCTGGGATTGATGGAAACAAAAAAGATAGTATCAGTACCAAGATATCCCTTTACTTCCTGTATCTCAGGATTTTTTTCATAACTAGGGAAAAACCAAACTTCTTGCCAGCGCTTTTCGTAGATGTCTTTTATTACAGAACTGCGAAGCTCAAGTAATTGATCTATCTTGTTTTTTTCCATAAACATAAAACCCGCCACCAGGAGTAGTCTCGCGACTACTTATATGGGTTTCCCCACATAACGCAGTAAATGCCCTGAATGACGGGATCTCTATGTTTGCTGCGATTTCTTGCTATGCTCGTAATTTCTTACGAGTTTAGGCAATTAAGTTGTTGGTCTAATTATATGTCATAAATTCAAAAGGGTAAATATGCTTGATAAATTAAAGAAAGTATGTCATCCTAATTCCATAACTTTTTAAGCAAATTTATGGGAACAAAAGAATTAAGAAAAAGAAAAATTTGGCAAGATGTCAGTGGGGTAAAAGCTGGGGCTGCAGAGAAGAAATTTTACGG
>JAUYOU010000052.1 GCA_030697855.1 bacterium | reverse complement strand
ACCAGCGAAGAAATCTAAAAAATCCGAAGAATAAAATAACATGAGACACGTATCTAAAAAAGGTAGAAAATTCGGCAGGGTTAAAAAAGTAAGAAAAGCTTTGTTAAAAAGTTTATGCTTAGCTTTGATTTTAAGAGGCCGAATCAGAACCACCGAAGCTAAAGCTAAAGAACTAGGTACGGTTATTTCCCCATTTATTACTAAGGCTAAAAAAGGAGGACTCGCCAATATAAAACTTATCGCTAAATTTTTACCGGAACAAGCTGTTAGTAAGTTAGTTAAAGAAATTGGTCCTAAATATCAAGACAGAAACGGTGGGTATACTAGAATAATTAAATTAGGAGAAATGAGAAAAGATGGCGCTAGAATGTGTTTAATAGAGCTTGTGTAAAACTACGCCAATATACGAATATGAATACAAATAAAGAATATAAATTCGATGCAAAAGGAGAAATACTTGGCAGGTTGGCTACCAAGGTGGCTTTGGTTTTGCGTGGCAAAGATGAAGCCAGTTTTTCTCCTAATATGCCAGATCTAAAACGAAAGGTAACTGTTTATAACACAGATGAATTAAAATTTACTGGTAATAAATTAGAAGACAAAAAATACCACGTTTATTCTGGTTACCCAAGTGGTATAAGAACAAGGACTTTAGAAGAACAAATGGAAAGAGATTCTAGAGAGGTTTTTAAAGTGGCAGTTTATGGCATGTTGCCTAAAAACAGATTACGAAATAGATTTATTGCTAACTTAAAATTATTAAAAAAGGGATTAAAAGGCGAGTAAAATAATATGGCTACAAAAGCACAAGAAAAAGAAGTAATTGAAATAGTGGAAGATTTAGATACCGAAAAGGAAGAAGCTACTGTTTTTAATACCGATAAAAAAGATTCTAAAAAATATTTTGAAGCAGTTGGTCGCAGAAAGCGATCTATTGCTAGAGTTAGAATTTTTACAACTAACCCTAAAGAATCCGCTTCGCAGGGTGGTTTTATAGTTAACGATAAAACATTAAAGGATTACTTTGGTAGTACGCCAGCTTTTGTGGAAATGGCTATGGAATCTTTAAACCGTTTAAAAGCCTCCGATCATTTTAAGGTTTCGGTTAAAGTTAATGGTGGCGGAACAAATTCCCAAGCTGAATCTATACGCTTAGGTATTGCAAGAGCTCTTGTTAAATTCGACCTTAATTTTAGAAAGAAACTTAAAAAATCTGGAATGCTACGCCGCGATCCACGCGAAAAAGAACGTAGGAAGTATGGCTTAAAGAAAGCCAGACGCGCACCGCAGTTTTCAAAACGATAGAGTTTTGAAAACAAGGCGTGAGGGAAGGGGTCGGGAAACGGTAGTTTCCCGTGGCGGAAATATTAAAACCGAGGGGTTTTAAAGAGGAGCGAAATTTCTTGAGCGACGACGCTCCTCAATTCTCGAAGCGTTAATTTTATTGAAACTAAGTTTCACAAAAACAGCCCCTCAAAAGGCTGTTTTTGTGTGGACCGATCTTCTATTGACAAATAATCATAAGACATGATATCATAAAAACATAATCTAGTACCCTAAAAATTATGGCCAAAATAAAGGCCTTAACAAGGAGTTCAATATGGATCATCCTCGTGTTTCTCATGCCTCAGGTATTTGCATGATGCTTTCTGTTTTTGGTGTTCCGGTGGCGTGCCTCGTATATGAGGTGGTCCGCAAGGTTATCATCCTACTGAACTGAGGAGGGAGTATGTTTCTCTAGGCAAGCAAGGTAGTCTCTAAGAGACTGCCTTTTTTAATCCCCGCAGTAGAATTTCCGAAAGGCTTTCTGTTGAAAGCCTATAGAAAAATCGGAAATTCACTGACGGGGCACC
>JAUYOU010000074.1 GCA_030697855.1 bacterium | reverse complement strand
TTATATTTTACTTAAAAGAATCTTTAGCTAAAAATTTAAGAGTTAAAAAGAAAATTTTAAATTTAGAAATTCATTTAAAAAATATTGCCGAGGTTTTAAGGCATCCTCTAATGGGTAAAATAATGCTTACATATTTTCTATCTATGTTTGCACTAGCTTCTGTTCAAAATATTGCTACTCTTTTTGCCGAAGAGAGGTTTCATTTAACCATAGCCGAAATGGGAGCTGTTTTTGCTTTAGTTGGTTTGGTGCTGCTTTTGGTTCAAGGTTTTTTAGTGGGGCGAATGGTTAAGCGTATTGGAGAATCCAAAATTGTTACTTTGGGTATTTTTTTGGCAGCGATTGGTTATATTATAATGCCAACAATTGAGTATGTATGGTTTGTTCTTATTTCGGCCGGTTTTATGGCGCTAGGTATTGGTTTAATTATTCCCGCACTAAATTCGTTAATTTCTAAAAATGCTTCACGCGAAGAACAAGGAGAAGTTTTTGGTGTAGCGCAGTCTTTAATTGGGCTTGCCCTAATTTTTGCCCCTATATTTGGTGGCGGGCTTTACGATTTATTTGGTAGTGGTTCGCCATTTTTTGCAGCGGGGATTATAACCTTAGTAGCGCTTTATTTTTCTTTTTCTATTTTGAACAAATTGAAAAAGGTAGAAAAAAGAGATTTTTTTACACACTAGTTTATGGAAAAAGATTTGTTTTTGATTCTTCACAACATACGTAGCGCTTACAATGTAGGCGCGATTTTTAGAACGGCCGATGCGGTTGGGGTCTCCAAGATTTACATTGGTGGCTATACACCCACACCCGAAAACCCAAAAGTAGCTAAAACATCGCTTGGTGCAGAAAATTCGGTTGAATGGGAAAAATATTTTAATACTTGGAAATTGGTGGAAGAATTAAAATCAAAACAAATTAAAGTGGTGGCTTTGGAGCAATCAAAAAATAGCCGTGATTATCGCCAATTCAAATCTAAATTTCCTCTGGCTGTGGTGGTGGGCAATGAGGTTAAAGGTTTGTCGTCTAATATTCTTAAACGAGTAGATTCTACTTGGCACATTCCTATGCGGGGCAAAAAAGAATCGCTAAATGTTATGGTGGCAACGGGTGTTTTTTTATATAAAATTTTGGAATAAATAACTAGGCTGGTATTATATTTAAATGAATCATAGAGTCTATTTAGATTATGCTGCGGCGACGCCACTGGATGTGCGAGTCAAACAGGCTATGGACGAGTATCTTTCACATGGAGGCGCTAACCCTTCCGGTTTGTATCACGAAGGCAGAGAATCGCAGAGAGCTTTGGGTGAAGCCCGAAAAACTGTGGCTGGTTTTGTTGGTGCAAAACCCCACGAAATTATTTTTACATCGAGCACAACCGAATCTAATAATATTGCAATTTTAGGTGTTGGAATGGCGAATAAGCAAAATGGAATGCATGTAGTAACTACAGAAACCGAACATGTTTCGGTTTTAAATCCATTTAAACGTTTAGAAGAATATGGTTTCGAAGTAACATATTTACCGGTAGACGAATACGGTCGAGTTTCAGCAAATCAAATCAAAGAAGCTATAAGGCCAGATACTATTTTGGTTTCGGTTATTTTTGCTTCTAACGAAATTGGGAGTATAAACCCGATTAAGGAAATCGGACAGGTTATAAAAGGGATGAAAGGGGAAGAAAAGGGAAAAAATGGTTTACCGTATTTTTTTACAGATGCCGCGCAGGCTGTGCCACATATAAAAATAAATGCAGATAATTTAGGTATAGATTTAATGGCGTTTAGTTCTAGTAAAATTTATGGTCCTAAAGGTGCTTCGGCTTTGTACATAAAAGCTGGAACAAAATTATCGGCGGTAATGGTGGGTGGTTCGCAAGAAAATAGTTTACGCCCTGGCACACAAGACGTGGCTGGAATTGTAGGGTTTGCCGAAGCGATTAAGATAACCGAAGCCGAAGGAGAAAAAGAAGATTCTCAATTAACCGTTTGGCGAGATAAAATAGTTAAAGAAGTAAAAGAATCTTTGCCAGAGGTTTTATTAAACGGGCACCCAAAAGATAGGCTAGCTAATAACATAAGTTTTTCGGTTGCAGGTATTACAGGTATTAAAGGAGAAGAACTTGTTATGGCTATGGATGAAGCTGGTTTTGCGTTATCCACTCGCTCGGCTTGTGATACTAAAAACCCAACACCACCACACGTTATTAAAGCTATCGGCCGCACAGATAGCGAAGCTTGGGGCACTGTTAGAATTACGCTTGGACGTTTTACAACAGAAAATGATGTAGAATTGTTTATAGAGACTTTTATAGAAGAAGTTAAAAAACTAAAGAGTTCTCGCTAATATACTAATCTGCGCTAATATAGCCAATAAATTCATTAGCCATATTCGCGTCAATTCGCTATATTCGAGAAAACTAATTATGCATAAACCAATCGAATTTAATTTAGGCGAATTAAATGGTATTTCGGCTAAAACCAACGAAATCCACGAAAAAAAACTTTACGCAGGTTACGTAAACAAAAGAAACGAGGTTGAGGAAAAATTATCAAAATTAACCCCAGAAGAATTAACTGCGGGTAATCAAGTATATTCTTATTTGCGTGGTTTAAAGGAAGGCGAGACTTTTGCGGCTAATGGTATGATTTTGCACCAAATGTTTTTTAGTATTTTGGGTGGTAATGGCGATGTCTCTAATACAAAAATCTTAAGTGCTATAGAAAAAGAATGGGGTAGTTTTGAAAGTTTTAAAGCAATGTTTATAGCTTCGGCTATGGTGGCGCGTGGTTGGGCAATTTTATGTTGGGATTTTTCCGATATGAAGTTACATATTTATACAGCCGATGCTCAAAACCAAGGTGGGGTTTGGAATTGCGCGGTTTTGTTGAACGTAGATGTTTATGAACACGCTTATTTTATAGATCACGGCTCTGATCGCAAAGCTTATCTAGAAGCATTTTTTAAAAATATTAATTGGGGTAAAGTCGATCAGTTGTATGGCCAAGTAAGTAATATGAATCAATGAATATAAAAATCAATCAAAAATTACCAAA
The DNA here is from genome assembly GCA_030697855.1 of bacterium. Lineage (GTDB taxonomy): Bacteria > Patescibacteriota > Minisyncoccia > JACQLN01 > JACQLN01 > JACQLN01. Next base: position 17,341 of record JAUYOU010000074.1, on the reverse strand, counting down.
TTTTATTGGTAAAAACCATCTTGGACAAGATATTAATTTGTCTAAATATGCCGGAGAAAACAATATTATTTTATATTTTTACCCCAAAGACGATACACCAGGGTGTACGCTAGAAGGCATAGAATTTTCTGGGCTTATTAAAGATTTTAAAAAACAAAACACTTTGGTTTTTGGTATGAGTCGCGACAGTTTGGATTCTCACACTAGATTTTGTAATAAATATAATATTCATTTACCGTTACTTTCCGATATTAACGGAGAATACGGCCAAAAATTGGGAATATTAAAAGACACAGGTGGTTTTATGCGTACTACAATTTTGGTTGGCCGCGATGGCAAGGTAAAACATATTTGGGAAAATGTTAAAGCGAGCGGTCACGCTACCGAAGTCTTAAGTAAAGTTAAAGAATTTGAACATCAGGTTCAAAAAAAGTTGTTGTTGGGTAAAGATTTAGGTTCTACTAGAAGGGGTTATACACAACCTGCTCAAAAAAGCGCTCTAAAATCTAAATTTAAATAATTTGTGTTATAATATAAGAAATTAAAAACTCTTTATAATATTTTTATGAACAAAAACTTTCTCCTCTCGTTAACAGCTTTAGCTGTTATGACTACAGTCGGTTATGCCGCTTATACCAATGGCTCAATTACCGACCTAAGCAAAGTTATTAATAACGAAGCCGAGAAGATAACTTCTGTAGGCAGTAATTATTTGAGTGCTTTAGCTACGACAACTCAAAAAGTTGGCGGTACTGCAGAACGTAAAGCCAAGAATGAAGGTCCTAATTTAAGCGTGTCTGTGGGCTCAACTCCCAAGGCCCAAACTATTTTAGCTGCAAGTAAGGATGTTTTGTTTGCTAATTATGTTTTAGATACAACTAAATCAAGTAAGGATTTGGTTGTAGAATTAATGAAATTGACCCTTAGCTTTTCCAAAAATGCCAATCCAGACGATTTAATCAATTGCCGTTTGGGTGGAATAGCAATTGAAAGTTCGTTGTTGAGTTCAACTAGCAAGGAGTTTGTTGTTCGTAATCTTGTTTTAACAAAAGGAATAAAATCGAACTTAGCTTTAAATTGTGACGTTGTTATAAACCCGAAATCTGTTTCTGGTTCTACTTTTGCTTGGGGAATAAAAGGTAAAGTGGATAGCGTGGTAGTGAAAGATGATTCTGGAACTGTGTTTGTAGCAAAAGTTGCTAACGCGAAAAATCATAATGCCACTATCCGTAATTCTGGCGAACTTAAAGTAGTTTTAGATTCTGTTGCTTCTAAGGCTAGAAACATAAGCTGTGGATCCAGTATGCCTATGTCGGGTTTAAAACTTTCCGCGAAGTACGAAGATATTAGTGTAAAGAGCCTTAGCTTTAAATTTAGCGGGTCTGCTATGGCAGATGTTGTTAAAAAAATTACTATTTATGACAACTTAACCAATGTTTTAGGCAAGGGGGTTTTTAGTGGTAGTACAGACTATACTAACGCTAGTGCTAATCAAGTAAACATAACTTTTAATCAGCAGTTTGTTGTACCTAAAGATGGAACTAAATCTTTATACATAACACCGGAATTATCTAACGAATTGGTTTGTAAAAATGCCAAAGGAAAAACAGTAGCCATAGATTACAACGGAGTTACTAGTGCAACAGGCGCGACTAGTGCTAGTACAATCATTTTGACAGATAAAATTTCTGCTCCAAGAAATACTATAAGATAAAAAAATTATGAACAAAAACTTTCTCCTCTCGTTAACAGCTTTGGCTGTTATGACCACGCTTGGTTACGCGGCTTATACCAATGGCTCAATTACCGACCTAAGCAAAGTTATTAATGATCGATTAAGCGGGATAACTTCTGTCGGCAGTAATTATTTAGGTGCTGTTTTGTCTACACAAAGCTTGGCTACTTCAACTACGAAAGCAGCAGGAACAAAGGAAGTAAGGGCAGGTCAAGGCAGGTTAACTGTGCTACACATTGATTCTAAAACCTTAAATGTTGACGGAAAAGCAGAAGTTTTTAAATTTAAAATTACGGCTCAAAAAAATAAACCAGATGTTATTAAATATATTGACTTTGAAATAAAAGGTAAGGGTGTAGCCACTTCTACTAATGAAGTTATATTCCGCAGATTAGCTGGAAATACCAATCAGATTTGGTCTCCTTTAAAGTTAATTTCTCAAAAAAAGATACGTTTGTTTTTAGAGTAGGAGACGATCCAGGATCTGGTATTTATATACCTGAAGATTATACTTATGTTTTTAACTTAACAGCAACATTGCTGCGTATCAACGAAAAAACTCCGCTTTCGGTTAGAATTCTCAAAATCGCTAGGTAGTTTTGCACAGTTTGACTGGTAGGTTCGTTGCGATAGATTTGGGGCATGAGAGTAACCAAATGTGATTTGTGCAAAAAGAGTAAGTTAATAAAAGACGATAACCAATTATGGTGTAAGTTTTTATAAATATGCTTGCCCTTGCGGAGAAAATCCGCTGGGGCTTTTTTATTTTTCCAAAAAGATTATAATCAAAATAAGTTCTTGTTCTTTTGTTTATCTAAGGAGGTCAGTTATGGCTAAGAAAATCAAAGACCCCGAATGTCCGTGGACCAAAGAAGATTGGCGAAGGGCAGGTAGGTCTTTTAGAAGGCTTCTGCGAATTAATGGCGAAGAATTCAAGAGACTGGCGAATGCTCGAACATACCGAACTTTATACTTGGAAGATGGTATTGAGCCACCTTGCTGATATGGTTGTATTGCGCTAGAATATTTTCCATAGATTTTTGCGTTCTGCCTTAAACCCTTAGAAGGGGGAACAGAGGATGGAACAGGACTGTAGGGGAAATCAAAAACCGCTGCAAGGTGTAGTCGAGTAGATTACCAAAAGAGGAACGTAAAAATCTTAAGGGGGCGAACCTGCCCTCTTTTTTATTTTCGCTTACATTAATTAACAATAAAGAAAAAAGCGAAAATATCCCGAGCGTAGTCGAGGGATTACCTTTAGTAAAATATTATCATTTGTAGCGTGGTGATTTATTGATTTAACTTTGCCAAATTGATAAAATTGCTGTATGAATGCTAAGTTTTTAAAGATTGGTTTAGGTTCTGTTTTCTTTCTTTCCTTTATTTCTCTTGTTGTTATACTTTTTTTAATAAATCCTTATAATGCTAGTGGTTTAAATATAGCTCTTTTTTCGGGTGTTATTTTTTTATTATTTTTTAGCCTATTTTCATGGCTTGGTTTTTATGTTAGAAAAAGGTTTATAACAGAGAATAGCTTTGGTCGTATTTTAAAAATGGCCTTTAGGCAGGGTTTTCTTATTTCGGTTATTCCAGTTACTTATTTGTGGTTTAGCCATTTTAGTTTATTAAAGATTTGGACGGTTTTACCGGTTTTATTGTTAATATTTGGAATAGAATATTATTTCATAACGCGACACCAATACGCTAATATATCCGAATGACACAAATCTTAATTCAATCAAACGAAGCCGAAGCGCTTAAACAAGCGCTGGATCAAAAAACCGATGCCGAGAGTTTGCGTATGAAGCGTTTTTTGAATATGCCGGATCTTTCTCGTGCCTTAGGCAATCCTATTAACGAGATAGTTGAAAATATTTTAAAAAATCCAAGTTTTAAAGAGTTCGATGTTATAGAAGCTCCCGAGATAGTTCCAGTTAGTATAAGTTTTGATTTATTTGATTTTCCCGCCGATCATCCTACTCGTTCAAAATCGGATACTTACTATGTAGATAGTGAAAATATTTTACGCACGCAAACCACTGTAATGTGGTATTACTACTTAAACGATGAAAGTGTAAAAGAAAGAATTGCAAAAAAAGAGGCCGTAGGATGTTTTTCTTTTGGTAAAGTTTACCGCAAAGATGAAATCGATCGCAAACATATGAATGTGTTTCATCAAATAGATGGGTGGTATCTTGTACCGAAAGACCAAAAAATAATAACTAAAGATGATTTGCAAGAAGTTTTAGCAAATATTGCCACATCCGCTTTTGGTCCCGATGTTAAATATAGATTTAATCCAGATACCTTTCCTTACACGGATCCAAGTTTAGAAATGGAAATAGAGCGTGATGGTAACTGGATCGAAATTTTAGGTAGTGGTGTAGTAAAGGGAAGTGTTTTAGATAAATTAGGTGTAGATTCAAGTGTTTATAATGGCTGGGCATTTGGTTTTGGTTTAGAGAGGTTAGCTATTGTAAGTATGGATTTGCCCGATATTCGTTTGCTGTGGTCAAACGATGAGCGTGTAAAACGCCAATTAAAACTCGGCAATAAATTTAAAGAAGTTTCTAAATTTCCGCCTATTACACGCGATATTTCTTTTGTGGTTGATAAATCTTTTATCCCAAATAACTATTTCGATTTAATTCGCGATATGGGCGGCGAATTAGTGGAAGAAGTTGAGCTTTTAGATAAATACGAAAACGCCGATAAATTCGGTACCGATAAAATTAGTTATACTTACCGTATTGTTTACCGTTCTAACGAAAGAACACTCACCACGGAAGAAGTGGACCCAATTCAAGCTAAAATTTACCAAGAAACAGCTTCCCAGTTTAAGGCAGATTTAAGGTAAATATGCTAATATACGAATCTATGCGAATGATACAAATAAGTTACGAATATTCGTGTATCCATTAGTATAATTCGTATGCATTCGTAGATTGGTATAATAAATTATGGCAGAAAAAAACAACAGTAATTATTCGGCAAAAGATATCTATGTTCTGGAAGGCTTAGAGCCTGTCAGAAAGCGCCCTGGTATGTACATCGGCTCCACTGGTGTAGATGGTTTGCATCATTTAATTTGGGAAATTGTAGACAATTCCATGGACGAAGCCATGGCGGGGCACGCTAAAAACATTAGCGTTGTTATTGAGGCCGAAAACAGAGTAAAGGTAGATGACGATGGCCGAGGCATTCCGGTGGAAGTTCATAAACAAACGGGAAAATCTGCACTAGAGACTGTTATGACCACACTTCATGCTGGCGGAAAATTTGGCGGAGAATCTTATAAAATTTCTGGCGGTTTACACGGCGTAGGTGCTTCGGTGGTTAATGCTTTATCTACATATGTTAAAGCAGAAGTTTGCCGTGAAGGCGAACTTTGGATGCAAGAATATAAGCGCGGTATACCGGTAGCTAAAATAAAAAAAGTAGGTAAATGTAATCAAACAGGCACATCTGTTACTTTTGAACCAGATCCAGAAATTTTTAAGGAAATTAAATTTGATTATCAAAGAATTTTAGATCACTTACGCCAGCAAACATATTTAACCAAGGGTGTAAAAATTACAATTACCGATGAACGAATAAAGCCGGCTCAAAGCCACAGTTTTTATTTTGAGGGTGGTATTGTGGCGTACGTGCAATATTTAAATCGCAATAAAGTTAAAAAACAAGAAACAATTTATGCTTGCGATAAGGTGGTAGACGATATAAATGTGGAAGTTGCTTTTCAGTACACCGAAGATTTTCAGGGTATAGAACAATCTTTTGCCAATAATATTCATACACCAGAAGGTGGAATGCACTTAACTGGTTTTAGAACGGCGCTAACTAGAAACCTTAATGATTATGCTAGAAAAAATTCTTTCTTAAAAGATGCCGACGATAATTTAACCGGCGAAGACGTGCGCGAGGGTTTAACAACTGTAATTTCGGTAAAAATTAGAGAGCCTCAGTTTGAAGGCCAAACCAAAGCTAAATTGGGTAACCCCGAAGCTAGAACTTCGGTGGAATCTGCTGTGGCCGAAACCTTGGCAGAATTTTTGGAGAAAAATCCCAGTGAAGCTAGAACAATTTTAGAAAAAACAATCATAGCCAAAAAGGCCCGCGAAGCTGCCAAAGCCGCTCGTGAAACCGTAATTAGAAAAGGATTGTTAGATGGCTTAGCTTTACCGGGAAAATTGGCGGATTGTTCTAATAGAGATCCTGCAGAATCGGAAATATTTATTGTAGAGGGCGATTCAGCCGGTGGTTCGGCTAAGCAAGCGCGCAGTAGAATTTTTCAAGCCATATTGCCGTTACGCGGAAAAATTTTGAATGTAGAGAAATCTCGTTTAGATAAAATGCTTTTAAATAAAGAAGTAAAAGCTTTGGTTATTGCACTGGGTGCTGCTATTGCCGATGAGTTTGATATAGAAAAAGTTAGGTATCATAAAATAGTTTTGATGACCGATGCCGATGTAGACGGCGCACATATTAGAACTTTGCTTTTAACTTTGTTTTATAGGTATTTCCCAAAGATAATAGAAAGTGGATATTTATATATTGCTCAACCGCCACTTTATAGAATTCAAAAAGGCAAAGACGTTAGATACGTTTATTCCGATGCGGAAAAAGAAAAAACTATTGCCGAAATGTTAAATGTAAAAAATATTGCTTCTGCTAAAGCTTTGGCGGGTAAAAAATTAAAGATAAAAATGATGGGCGAAGAAGCCGGTGAAGAATCTTTAGAAGTAGAAAATGAAAACGAAGCCGGTGTTGTGGGTGAGACAGAAAAAGTTTCTGGCGTTAATATACAGCGTTACAAAGGTTTAGGAGAAATGAATCCAGAACAGTTATGGGAAACAACCATGGATCCTGCGGTAAGAGTTTTAAAACAAGTAAGTGTGGCTAGTGCCGAAAATGCCTATAAAATTTTTGAAATTTTGATGGGTAGAGAAGTAGGACCAAGAAAGAGATTTATACAAACCCACGCCAAGACTGTTAAAAATTTGGATGTATAGTCGATACTAAGGTTTTTAGCATTTTATTAAAATAGCATGAGTCCTGCGATCGCAGGACTCATGCTATTTTGTTTGACAAAAACTGTAGACAATTATAGATTGGTTCCATAGTTCTTTTCTAATTCATCCATTCTTTGTTGATCAAAGAATGGGCAACTCTCAATACTCTGTTGATCAGAGCGAAGGAGGATTGTTATGGATACGGACAAAGATCAAAGGGACACAGTGCGTTCGCTGGTTAGTAAAATTGGCGATGGACTGGATAACCCTATGTTGGCGGCCATTGTCGAGGCGGCGTCTAGTCCTACGGCGGCCGATAAGTATGTAACCAAAACGTTGGGTTGGCCTAATCCGGTGGGTCAGATGGTCCGCGATATGGTTCATTTGCGCCAAAAAGTTGATAAAGTTGATGCAGTAATTTGGAAGAGTCTAACGGACTCGCAACTTCGTCCCTCGAATGTATTATTTGAATTCGGGTTTGGCCAGGATGCAGGTCTTAACTCAAATTTTGGGGTTGAAGTAGCAATGAGATGGGGTAGTTGTCGTTTGAATAGATCGTCTTGGCCGTTATTGTTGCGAGAATTCAATTTACCTATGAAAAAAGATGCAACGACTTTTGATGGTACAGGAGATGCTTCCCAAAAGGGAGTGAATAGTTTAAATCCACAACGCATCCTATTTGATATGGGGTTTGTTACTGTTTACGGAGAAGATTTAAATGAAGCATTGAAACTTCAGATAATTGTAAACGCTAATCAACCATCTTGTTTCAAAATTGCATCGCGAGATGACAGTGCTTTGGAGCAATTTTCTATTTATGGTAGGTCGGTAACTCTTTTACCTAGTGGAGAACGAATCTTTCCCGAATTCCATAAGGTTATTTTCATAAAGAAAAACCATCCCGATGAAACAGTTGAAGAAATTACTGTGACTGTTCGACGTGATCTTTGTGGTTTGGGTTTTGATTCTGGTTTGGATGTGGGAAGTGTAAGTTATCGGAAAATTATTTGCGATTTAGGTGGAGGAGGTTGGAAGGCGGTTTTAAATGTTAATTACCTTGTTTGGCTTTCGGGTCATGAGTTTTGCCTGACTTTTAAAACAAAAGAGGACTCTCTGATTTCTATTTCCTGCCCTGAAGGTAATTTGGCTTCGAATGTTTCGTGTATATGGTTGGATAAGGCAGCAGAAGCAGCAAGGAATTTAAGTAGTACACTAAAAAATATTCTTTATCCACCATCGCTCCAAAAGATTTTGGGACGGGAACTGATTGAAAATCCTCCGGAAGCATTGTCTGATTTGTTGAGAAGTTAACTCGACTCAAGCCCATCGCGTATTGATGGGCTTTTTTTATTTTTAATTAGTTAAAGAATTTGGATGTATAAAAAACACCCCCGACTGTTTGTCGGGGGTGTCCACTACAGTGCAGGAGAATCTACAAAGATCTCCTTTGGGGGGAGTTTGAGGTCATTGAGTTCTCTGTTTACCTCGGGGTATTTCTCGGCAAGCCTCTGGATGAACCTCTCTTTGAGGGAAAGCATTCCTTGTAGATAGAGTCGTTCTCCTCTTAGACGAGCAATTTCTTGTAGCAGGTAATTCCTACGAGCTATTAGGTTAAAGAACCAATCTAACATAGTACCCCTCCTTTTTTTAAGGAATTAGACTAGGTAGTATTGACACACAGTATGACCTAGGTATATACTTAAAGTCAAATAGCCCTCACGGGCTCTTTTTTTAAGGGCTTTGTCTAGGTGCATAAATATATGAATAAACTAACATCATATTTAAAAGACGTACGCGTGGAACTAGGTAAAGTTAACTGGCCAACCCGCGAACAAACAACCAGATATACTTTGCTTGTTATAGGGGTATCTTTGGGAGTCGCTGTTTTTTTGGGTGGATTAGATTATGTTTTTTCTTGGGCACTTAATACATTCATTTTCAAAATCTAAAATATGGCGAAGCAAACATCAAAATATGGCCGAAACTGGTATGTGCTTCATACTCACTCTGGGTACGAAGATACGGTGGCTCGCAATTTAAAACAAAGAATTGAATCTTTAGGTATGCAAGATAGAATTTTTAATGTAATCGTACCTACCGAGAAAAAAATTAAAATAAGAAACGGCAAGCGCCGTGTGATAGAGGAAAAAATTTATCCGGGTTATGTTTTGGTAGAGATGAACGTAACAGACGATTCTTGGTATGTTGCCAGAAACACTCCGCGTGTTACAGGCTTTGTGGGTTCGGGCACTACACCTATTCCGGTTTCCGATGAAGAAATTCACGAAATTCAACGCAGAATGGGTATAGACGAACCTAAGTATAAGATTGACGTTGCGGTAGGAGATGCGGTAAAAATAACGGACGGTCCATTTAAAGACTTCGATGGTAAGGTCTCTGCTGTAGACGAAGAGAAGGGTAAGATCAAGGTATTGGTTTCAATGTTCGGAAGGGAGACGCCCGTAGAACTCGACTTTTTACAGATTAAGAAAATTTAATAATATACCAATATACGAATCTATGCGAATGATACGAATAAATACACAAATATTATATTCGTGAAGTCATTAGTATAATTCGTATACATTCGTAGATTTGCATATATCATGGCAAAAAAAATAAAAACAGTTGTAAAACTTCAGTTGCAAGCTGGTAAGGCAAACCCAGCTCCACCAGTTGGAACCGCACTTGGTCCCCATGGTTTAAACTTGCAAGATTTTTGTTCCAAGTTTAATGCAGCTACTGCAGATAAAGGCGATAATGTTATTCCAGTTGAAATAACTATCTATGAAGATAGAACTTTCGATTTGAAATATAAAACTCCACCAGCTTCCGATTTATTAAAGAAAGCAGCTAAGGTAGAAAAGGGAGCTAAGGATCCTTTAAAAGCAAAAGTAGGTCGCGTCACACGCGATCAGGTCAGGCAGATCGCAGAGATAAAGATGCCAGATCTTAGCGCTGATACTATAGAGCAAGCGATGAAGATTATAGAGGGTACAGCTAGATCAATGGGAATCGAAGTCTCTAAATAGCCCATTGATCTTGGGAAGGGGTCGGGAAACGGTAGTTTCCCGTGGATTGAGCAGAAAAATAAAAATAAATTTATTTACTTTTATCTGCGAAATGGCTAATCAGATGTGCCGAAGGCACCTGATCAGCTTACATTGTTGGAAGGTTTTAAAGAGGAGCGAAATTTCTTGAGCGACGACGGAATATGGGGATCGAGGTTACTAAATAATTGAAATAGTTTACCTAAATTGCTAACCTAAACACGAACCAAACTGGTTCGTGTTTTTAGTTCTTTAAAATAAATTAAGAGGGAGATTGTATATGAAGGCCAATTTTTTATTTAACCCAATGGATAAGTTTGTGCCGGATTATAACGAGTTGGTAAAAAAAGTTGAAGCTCTGCGTACGTTGGGTCAAAAGATAGTTGTCACTATTGGCACTTGGGATATGTTTCATCCTGGTCACGCTAGGTATTTGTTAAAAGCAAAAGAGCAAGGAGACATTTTAATTGTTGGTGCAGATAGCGATATTACGGTTAAAAGATATAAAGGACCTCATCGTCCTATTAATCCTCAAGAAGAACGTGTTGAGATGCTTACGTACCTAAGTTTTGTGGATCTTGTAACTCTTATAGAAGATGTGGATGAAAAAGGTTCGTGGTATTGCGGTTTAATTACAATGCTTCGTCCCGATATTTTTGTAGCTGTTGAAGATAGTTACCCGGAAGAGCAAAGATTATTAATTCAAAGATATTGTGAGGAGCTTGTGGTTTTGCCGCGCCAAGCTGAAAATGTTTCTTCTACCGAAATAATTCGTAGAGCAATTAACGCTAATCCTGAGCTTATGAAAAAACTTCACAAAGGAGATTAATATGCACGAGAAAGTTTTGATTCTATATGTGCCAGTGCTTCATCAGGGCTATATAAATCTTTTTCAAAAAGTAGGACCTAATATAGAGACGATTTATATTTTAGATAAAGATTTAATATCCGAATTTACATATTTGGAAAAAGAGATAAGAGCAATCGATCCAGAACTCGTGGCAAGATGTCTTTATTGTCTCGGTTTTTTTAGGAACATAAGAATATTAAAATCTGAAGACATTTCCCATTTTAGAGATTGTTCAATAGTTTTAGCTAACGATAGTTTGTCTCGAAAATTAGCAGAAAAATATTTAAAGGGTTTTAGTGTAAGTTTCGAAGATGTTTTTTTAAGATGGGATGAGTTTTATGTTGACGCTAAAGAACCAGTAGGTTTCGATAGAATATCGGAAAATGAATTTGATCGGGAAATGATGGTAGTGGCAGAAGCCGAAGCTCAAAAAAGTTCCGATTGGTGGCGGAGAGTCGGTGTGGTTGTTGTAAAAGAAGGTAAGATAATTCTTACTGGTTTTAATCACCATTTACCATCGGAACATACCCCGTATGTTTTTGGGGATATAAGGGATTATGTTCAGGCTGGAACTAAAAGCGAATTAACGACTGCTGTTCATGGGGAAGAGTTTGTAATATCTCTTGCAGCCAGAAAAACCGGGATCGGTTTTGAGGGTTGTGATATGTATGTAACCGATTTTCCATGTCCGCGTTGTGCTAAAGATATTGGTCTTGCAGGTATAAAAAGATGTTTTTTTAAAAGAGGTCACGCTTCTTTTGATGGTGTTATTACCTTGAAACAGTTCGGTGTAGAAATAGTTCTTGTAAAATAAACAAACCCAGACGCTAAGCGTCTGGGTTATTTTTATCCCACAGGAAAGTTCACAGTTTGGGATTTTTTTGGAACTATTAATTGGAAATGTAGATGGCAAACAGTGGCTCCGGTGTATTCTGTTTCGCCGAAGCGTAAACACAAACCTGCACCAGGGATATTAAACTTAGTTACCGCCCAGTTTACCAGCTCCATTACTTGAACCAGGTCTTCTGTTGTAAGTTCAGAAAATATTTCTTTGTGAGCTTGGCATATAATCAAAAAGTGCTGTTGGCTATTGGCATATGGCCAACTGCTTTCTGTAATAAACCAATCCCCAACGGATCGCAGTTTCGGTTTTTTGTGATACAGGAAGTTCTCTGGGCAGAATGGGCATTTTCCTTCTTTGATTATTTGGTCTATAACATCTTTATATTCTCCTTCGCGGGCAAATCTAGGATCAACTACTTTTTTATTCATACACCCACCTCAACTTGTATCTTGGAGTGATACTTATAATCTACCAATTTAAAATCTTCAGGCTCTAGTTGTTTTATCGTTGCCAAAGACAAATCAGAAATATCTGGGATTTCTATTTTAGGAAGTGGCAATGATTTTCTTTTTAGTTGAATTTTTACGGCTTCAATAGAATTTTTATACAAATGAACATCAGACATTGTGTGAACAAATTCTGCTGGTTTTAAGCCCGTAACTTTCGCCATCATAAGTAGTAAAAGGGAGTAACTACTTATGTTATATGGCACACCAAGAAACAAATCAGCACTTCTTTGGAATAAATGAAGTGAGAGCTCGCCTTGGGCATGGAAGAATTTAAAGAAGCAGTGGCATGGTGCCACATAAACTTTATCGGTAAATTCTGGATGCCAAGAGCTCACTATTAGCCGGCGGGAATCAGGGTTAATCTTTAGTGTCCGCACGACATCTTCTATTTGGTCTATGGTTTTACCATCAGTTGTTGGCCAAGTGCGCCACAACGGGCCATAGATCATTCCCAGGCTTCCAGCAGGTAATCCGTATTGAGCACAGGCTTCGGGCGTAGCCCATTCATCCCATATTCTTATTTTTCTATCCTGAAGCCATTTTACATTACTTTCTCCTCTTAAAATCCACAGAAGTTCTCCTACAATATTTCTGAAGGATACAAACTTGGTTGTTATTATAGGGAAACAGTTTTCATCTACCCAAAACCTCATTTCTCTTCCACAAACAGCTATGTTTCCAATACCCTGTGGGTCAGATTTATCTTTACCTTTATGTAAAACATCCTGAAGTACTTCCAAATACTGTTGCATCTCATATCTCCTTTGTTAAAGAACTACGTGGCTGTAAATTTTTCTTGGCTGTATGCTATCATTTCTTTATGCCAAAATACAAGCCAGTTATTGGGTTAGAAATACACGTAGAGCTTAATACCAAAACTAAAATGTTTTGTGATTCGGCCAACGATGCTAACGAAACCAATCCTAATACAAATGTTTGCCCTGTGTGTATGGCGCACCCAGGAACTTTGCCTGTTATAAATATCGAGGCGGTTCATAAGGTTATAAAAACAGGTTTGGCACTTGAAACAAAAATAAACGAATTTTCTTGGTTCGAACGTAAAAACTATTTTTACCCAGATATACCCAAGGGTTACCAAATTTCTCAATTTGAAAAACCATTTTGTGAAGACGGTGTTTTAAAGTTATCTAGTGGTAAAGAAATTAAAATAAAACGCATACACTTAGAAGAGGATACGGGTAAGCTCATTCACGAAACACAAAACATAAAACATAAAACCCAAGATCAAGATGTTTCAGGCTCCATGTTTCATGCTTCAAGTTATGTGGATTTTAATAGGGCTGGCGTGCCTTTAATGGAATTAGTAACCGAACCCAATATTGAAACTGGTGTAGAGGCTAAAGAATTTGGCGAGGAATTTCAATTATTACTTCGCTATTTAAATGTTTCCGAAGCCGATATGGAAAAAGGCCAATTAAGAATAGAAGCTAATATTTCTATAATGACGGAAGAATCAAGTAAGTTTGGAACAAAAGTTGAAATTAAAAACTTAAATTCTTTTCGTGCTTGCGAACGCGCTATCGATTACGAAATAAAACGCCAAGCCGAAGTTTTAGATTCCGGCGAAAAAGTTGCACAAGAAACTCGTGGTTGGAATGAAAACGAAGGACTGTCCTTCGTTCAAAGAGAGAAAGAAGAATCGCATGATTATAGATATTTTCCAGAACCAGATTTACCACCGGTAAGGTTAGACAAAGCTCAAATTGAATTTATAAAACAAGAAATTCCAGAATTGCCAGCTTCGCGTCGGGTTCGGTTTACTAAAGAATACAGTATCACTGAAAAAGATGCTGAAGTTTTTACAGTTAAAAAGGAATTAGGCGATTTTTTTGAAAAAGTAGTCACGGAATTGGAAACATGGTTAAAAGACCAATATATAACTGACGAAGTGAATCATAAGGAAATAATTAAGCTGGCGGCTAATTATTTAATTACCGAAATACAGAAATTATTGGCTGAATCTAAAACAAAAGTTTCTAGTTTATTGATTACACCAGAAGATTTTGCTGAGCTCATTACTTATATTCACGAGGGTATGACTTCGTCTTCGATTGCTCAAGAAATAATCAGGATCATGTTTGATACTGGTCAGGATCCTCATCAAATCATAGAAGATAGAATGCTTCACCAAATTAGTGATCGTGGAGAACTTAAAAAAGCCGCTCAAGATGTTATTATGGCAAACCCTAAACCAGTAGAGGATTACAAAAAAGGTAAAGTAGAATCTATTAAATTTTTAGTAGGGCAACTTATGAAAGCCACTAAAGGCAAAGCTAACCCGCAAATGGGAGAGGAGATTTTAAGGGAATTGTTGAAGTAACTATTGACTTTTAGTATTAAATAATGTATACTTAGAACATCGTCAAATGGCGATGTTCTTTACCAAAACCCGCCCTTTATAAGGGCAAAATCATAAGGAGCTGACAATGGATGCGTCCACCAGCGCCAAACTAGGTTTGCTCGATCGTTCTATAAACGAGCTTAACCGATCATCGTTTTTGGAAGATATGCAGATAGGGGCGGATGCGATTTTCGCGGTAGAAGAGTGGGTGAAATCAATGAAGCCGTTACTGAAGTATGTGACGGGTCCAAGCAATGTTTACCACGATTGTCGGGGATCATCGGCGAAGGTTGTATTTGTAGCTCAAGTACGGGGATGTCAGCATCATCTGTATTTGGATGAAGCCGGCAGTTTTGTATCAACTTTACTATGCTCTTGCAAGCAAGTGAGCTGTACTCACTACAGGACGATGGTTGACTACGGGTGTTTTCCTGTAGATATCTCTGTAAGTTTCCTCTTTGCTAAGTTGAACGAGATCATGAAGCAGGCAGAAGAGAAAAAAGAAAAGCATCTCGCATTGGTGCGGGAAGCACGCGAGAAGTTAGACAAGATCATGGAGGTGATCAGGTCGTAGGCAAGTTCCAAATGGTTGAAGTATCGAGAGCACAGAAATGTGCTCTCTTTTTTAATTCAGAAAACTTTTTATTTTTTCTTCAGCTTCTTTTGGGGAGGTTATCCAAACAATATCTTTATCTTTTTTAAACCAAGTCATCTGCCTTTTGGTGTAAGCGAGGGTGTTTTGTATTATTAAACTTTCAACTTTACTTAAATTAGTTTCGTTTTTAAATTCTTGGTAACCAATACTTTGCATTGGCGGAATATCCCAACCATATTTTTCGCTTAAGTTTTTAACTTCTTTGGCCAAGCCATTTTTAAACATTCCTTTGGTTCTTTCGGTTATTCTTTTAACTAGTTCTTCGCGTTCTATTTGTATTCCAATTTTTAAAGAATCAAAAATCGGTTTACCGATTTTTCTTTGGCTAGAAAATTTTTCACCGGTTTCGGCTATAACTTCTAATGCCCGAATAATTCTTCTTTTGTTTGTATCGCCCGTAAGATCAGCAGCTTCGGGATCTTTTTCTTTTAACGTATTAAAAAGTTCTAAGGTATCTTTTTGTTCTAATTCAGCACGAAGTTCTAAATTCGGTTTAACTTCGGGTATGTTCCAGTTTTCTAAAACAGCTTTTAAATATAATGGTGTGCCACCAACTAAAAATGGAATTTTGCCACGTGATGCAATTTCTTTTAATTTTTGGGTAGCTAGTTTTTGATATTCGGCTAAGGTAAATTCTTTGGTTGGGTTAATAAAATCTATTAAATAATGGGGGATATCTTTATATATAAAACTATCCTGCCAAATGCCTTCTGGTTTGGCAGTGCCGATATTAAATTCTTTATATATTTGTCTAGAATCGGCCGAAACTATCTCACCAGCTTGTCCGCTTTGGGCGGGTAAATTTTTGGCGAGTTCTACTGCAAGGCCAGTTTTACCAGAAGAGGTAACACCAAGGATTGTAATTACTTTAGAGAGACTTGGATTCAATTTCTTTTTTCAGTTTACCTACAAAATCTGTAACGCTCATTGCGCCTAAATCTTCGCCACCTCTTTTTCTAATAGCTACAGTTTTGTTTTCTTCTTCTTTTGCACCAACAATTACCAAGTAAGGAATTTTTTGAGTTTCGGCTTCACGGATTTTTTTACCAATTGTTTCATTTTTTTCGTAAACTTCAAATCGTATTCCAGCTTCGGCTAATTCGTTCGCAATTTTATTTGCATATTCAGATTGTTTATCGCTTATAGGTAGTACTGATACTTGCACTGAGGCTAACCACAATGGGAAAGCACCATTAAAATGTTCCAATAAAACTGCGAGTGATCTTTCTATGGAACCCAATATAGCGCTGTGCACCATAACAATTCTTTCTTTTTCTCCTTTTTCGTTAGTGCAATTTAAATCAAATCTTTCTGGCATATTAATATCCAGTTGGATGGTGGCGACTTGCCATTCTCGGCCCAAAGAATCTTTAGCAGTAAAATCTATTTTTGGCCCGTAGAAAGCGGCTTCACCCAAAGCTTCTTCGGCATCAATTCCTTTCTCTTTAGCAATTTCGCGTAATTGATTTTCGGCAAAATTCCACATTTCCGAAGTGCCTAAATATTTTTCTTTTTGTTTAGGATCGTGGAAAGAAAGTCTTATGGTAAGTTCAAAACCAATTGTTTTATAAAAAGTATCTATAGTATCCCAAACCATAGAAAATTCTTTTTTGATTTGATCTTGTCGGCAAAAAACATGAGCATCGTCGATTGTAATGGCGCGCACACGAGCAAGGCCGTTAAGTTCGCCAGTTTGTTCATCGCGGTACATTTTAGTGGTACTGGCATAGCGCTGAGGCATTTCGCGCCAGCTGTGAGGTTTGCGATCGAAAATTTGAATATGATGCGGGCAGTTCATAGGCTTTAAAGCAAATTCATGCCCTTCGCGTGTTTTTATATGAAAAAGTTCGTCTTTAAATTTGTCCCAGTGACCGCTTTTTATGTATAAATCTTTTTTAGTAATATGAGGGATATCTACCAGTTGATAGCCTTGACGTTGGCGAAGCTCCCAAACAAAAGTATCTAGCAAGTTTCTTATAACTGTGCCTTTAGGAGTCCAAAGTGGTAAGCCACTGCCCACCAGATCGGAAAAACAAAAAAGATCTAATTCCTGGCCGAGTTTTTTATGGTCTGGTTTTTCCATATATTTTTCTAGAGTACGAGTAGCCTATTATGAATATGGTTAATAATTTATGTTTGGATGTTATTATGTTATCAAAAATTCATTATTTTGCAATTATATACTGAGATAGCGATCGCTATCTCAGTATATTTGTATGTTACAATTCATGTTAATGAAAATAGGAGGGAGATTAAATCGATTAGGTCCTGTTCAGCAAAAAATAATTCTTTTGCTTTTGGGCGGAGTAGGTTTAGGTTTTGCC
>JAUYOU010000064.1 GCA_030697855.1 bacterium | reverse complement strand
CGATGCAGACGATAACGCATCAACAACACCGCAAAAAGGCGATTGGCTTAATATAGCTTTTAGCCAAGGATCGCAAGTTAATTTTGACTACACAGAATTTCGTTACGGTGGCCAAAGTATTACAATTCCGCTTCACGAAATGGTTAATATTGTCGGTGCGACGGTTAACATAAAAAACTCAAAATTTGAAAACTCCCAAATGACCGCCTTACATTTAGTAGATTCATCAGGGGTAGTAGAAAATTCCATTTTTTCCGACAATAATTGCGGTATTTCCGTAGATTCTTCAAATGGCATAGCTAATACTGTTTACGGCGGTTGTTATGGTATCCACACAACAGGGCAAGTTTTGTCTGGAACAGCGCTACAAATAAAAAATAACCAATTTATTCGCAATCAAAATATCGGTATTGAGGTAAGAAGCGGATCAGCCCCAACAATACATAACAATACTTTTACAGACAATGGCTACCCCATAAAAATTGAAAGTTCTTATCCGACCATAACCAATTCTCAAGTTGCCAACTCTACTTCAAGCCCTAATATCTTAAATGGAATTGCTATCTCTGGCTACACTCATTTTTCTCACGATTTCACTATTAAAAAAGATTTGCCATATATTTTAGAAACGAACGGGCCGGCGAATTCTCCGTATGTTGACGCTGGCGTTACCGTAACAATAGAACCGGGAGTGATTTTTAAAACCGGCCATACTTTTACAGTTCTTAACATAAATGGCGCATTTATTGCCTCAACCACGCCTGACGCTTCAATTGTTTTTACATCTTTAAAAGATGATTCAATAGGGGGAGATACTAATAACGATGGCTCAATTACCTCACCACAAAATAATGATTGGGCGAACATTAAGTTTTTTACCGGAGCTATAGGAAATTTTGTAAATACTATCTTTAATTTTGGCGGTTTTGGCTACATCGGACCGGAGGTCAGCGCAACATCAACAAAGCCATTTATTTCTATTGACTCTGGCGCTACAGTTGTTATCCGGTAAAATTTATCCGGTGTCCGACACCAGGTAAAAAGTTGATAAGGTGTGGATAAGTTTATGGAGGAAAATATTTTTAATACAGAAATTGGAAGAAAGATTTTGGCTTTAACTAAAGCCA
>JAUYOU010000048.1 GCA_030697855.1 bacterium | reverse complement strand
AAAATGACCAAAAAATTTATTTAGCAAATACATAAAACACTATTCTAGCTTTTCCAACCAAGAGGACAGTTCACCTAATTTAACCATTTCTACTTTATCACTACCCCTTTCTTTTATTTCCACACTTTCTTGCGCCAAAGTTTTATCGCTAACTATTATCCTATATGGAATACCAATTAAATCTGCGTCCGATAATTTAACTCCGGCCGATTCTTCGCGATCATCCCACAAAACATCAACGGATTTTTCGGCGAGAGTTCTATACAATTTTTCTGCTTCAGTCTTAGTATTACCCAAAGATACAAGGTGTATTAAAAACGGAGCTACGCTTTTTGGCCATTTTATTCCTACATCATCATTAAATACTTCTGCTAATACTCCAATCAATCTGCTCATACCAATACCATAACTACCCAAGTATGGTGGTTTATCTTTACCATCGGAATCTTTAAAATTGATTCCCATTTTTTCCGAATACACTGTTCCGAATCTAAATATATTTCCAACTTCAATGGAACTCGCTTCTTCAACTTGTCCACCACATTTTGGGCAAGGGTCCCCAATTTTATGTGTGTAGATTTCTTTGTTTTGCGCCCAATCACATTTATTGCAAAAATAAATATTATCTTCGCCTACTGGGCTAACTAATTGGAATTCGTGTGTATGCCCCGAAGTAAACACTCCACCCGAAGCTTCAACCACCTTAACATCTTTTAATCCGACTCTGTTAAACGCCCGCAAATATGCATCTTTAACTTCCCAATAAAATTTGTCTAGATCTTCCTGTGTGGTATGCATACTGTATAAATCCTTCATTATAAATTCACGACCACGCAACAAACCAGATTTAGCCCGAGCCTCGTTTCTAAACTTGGTAGAAAAATGATAAAGCTTAATTGGTAAATTTTTATAGCTTAAAGAATTTTTCCTAATTACATCTAAAAATATTTCTTCGTGTGTAAACGAAAGTCCGTATTCCTTTTCATCTACCGATTTAAACTGATACATTATCTGTTTAACATTTGGATCCGCCCAACGGCCAGTTTCATTCCAAACATCTTTTGGGTGAAGCAAGGGCATTAAAATTTCGGCACTACCAATAGCGTTCATTTCTTCGCGAACAATTTGTTCTATTTTTTGGTAGACCCGCCAGCCTAACGGCAAAAAAGTAAAAGAGCCAGCCATTAATTTATCTATAAAACCACCACGCAATAATAAGCGCGCATTAGTGGCTGTTTCGTCCTTTGGATCGTCCCTGCGAGTATTTATAAACGATTGAGAGTATTTCATTTGGAAATTTATGAAACTTTTATTTTTAATTGATAAATCTTAGCACTACATTTGACTTGTGACAATCATTTTGACAAAAAACAATCTAAGTGTTAATTTACTAAAGTTCTTTCAAACACACTAAACGGGGAGAAAAATAGTTATGAGGCACATAATCGGCTCCATGACACTAGAACTTTGTCGACTTATTATCGAATTAGATCGCCTATTTGTTTGTAATTTAGATGGCTGGATGCCCATGGAAAAAGCTGAACTAGAATACGTTAAGCCAAAAAAGATTCACAGGCACACTAAGGAAGCAAGGATAAAGATTTTTCCTGAACACTGGCCAGTTGAATCGGAAATATTCTGTAAACTATGTAAAACTGGAAATATCTGGAGTGTTTGCGAGGTAACAATAAAAGCACCTCACATACACAACACGGAAATAGGTGGTATAGATATAACCCTGCCAATAATTGGTAGCCGAATATTGATACCCAATGAAACAGGTTCTCCCAGTTCTGATGTGGTAACAAGTATAATCCTCAAACAAAACTCTCGAACCAGATTGTGTTCCTAAACAAAATCCCCCGACCTTGCGTCGGGGGATTTTTTAATTCCTAAAAGAATTTAACTATGTCTTTCCAAGTTACAAAAAACATTAGTGCGAGCAACAAAATAAAACCAGCAACGTTTACCGTGTTTTCAAATTTTTGGCTTAAGGGCGAACCTTTTATTTTTTCTACTATTAAAAATACCAATCTACCACCATCCAGCGCCGGAAAAGGCATAATGTTTAATATAGCCAAATTAACAGATAGTATTGCTACTAAATTTAATAAATAGACCATGCCCATGTTATAAGCTTCGCCAGTTAAAGAAGCTATACCTATGGGGCCGGTAATTTCACCCATAACTCTGCCCTCAAACAGCAAGGTTTTAAAAAACAAGAATAAAGCCGAACCAATCATCCAAACCATAAAACCTAGATCCTTTAAACCACTCCATAAAAACAAATACCACGGCGATTTAACTAAACCAGTTTTGGCTAAAGCCACGCCCAAAGCGCCTTCATTTTCTGGTGGGTTCACACGCGGAGTAATTTTGACGTCTACACTTTCTTTGCCTCTTAATAAAACTAAATTTATTTCTTTACCCGCTTCGCTTTCTACAAAAGATCTAAATTCGGAAACTTCGGAAAACGTTTTTAAAGTATTGTCAGTTAATTTTATTCCAGTAATGGAATCGCCTATTTTGATATCATTGTTTGATGCAGGAGAATTTTCGGCAAGCGCCGTAATCTGAATTTTAATATTTGTGGCTTTGGCGCTATTAGTTTCATCTAAAATCATGGGCCTACCCATTAAATTTCCAAAACTCAAAAGAACATAAGCTAAAACAATATTCATAAAAACCCCAGCGCAAACTATTTTTACTCTTTTAGATATTTTTAAAGAAGTAAAACTACCGGCTTCGTTTCTATGTTCGCCAGATTCACCAAATATTCTTACAAAACCCCCAAAGGGAATTAAATTAAAGGAAAAAACAGTATCACCCCGTTTGATAGAAAAAACTTTTGGCGGAAAACCAAAACCAAACTCTTCCACCTTAGCGCCAGCGCGCTTAGCAGTTATATAGTGCCCATATTCATGAGCTAAAACCAAAACAGATAAAACTATAAAAAATATTAAGATTGTCATAAATTAGCCTATTAGCTTCATTAGTTGTTAGCTTCATTAGCTTACAGAGACTATCCTCCTAAAAGCTAACGAAGCTGAAAGCTAACTCATAAGCTCCTTTTCCTTTTTAGATTTTAAATCTTCCAACGCCTGATTATTTTCTTTCATCGCCTTTTCTATTTCGTCTTTCTTTCTAAACTTAATATCTTCGGATTTTTCTTGCTGGGCGCTTTTTACAGCATCATCACGCAACCGGCGTGCCCGTATCTTTGCTTCTTCCATTTTTTGAGAAACCAATTTAACAAGTTCTTGCCTACGTTCTTGAGTCAATTGCGGTAAACTTATTCTAACACTTTTACTATCCACAATTGGTTGAGCGCCAATACTAGCACTGGCAATAGCCTTTGCAATTGGTTCTAACGCACTTTTATCCCAAGGCTCTATAACCAAAGTTCTAGCATCTAGCGAACTTATGCTAGCCATACTTTTGATTGGAGTTTTGTTGCCAAAATAATCTACCGATATATCTTCCACTAAAGCCGGCGAAGCCCTATTACTGCGAACTTTTGATAATTCGTTAGACAAAAAACCAGCTATTTCTTTTAGTTTACTTTTGAATTCTTGTGTTTCCATAATTTGTCTATGAGTTGTAGCGAATAGCTACAAATTATAGTCCCGTTAGTGAATTTCCGACTTCTTAATTGATGGCGAAGCCATCTTTCGGAAATTCTACTACGGAGCATATGAATAAAACTAGCATAGCACGAAAATGTTTTGGAATAAAAAAGAGCCCCGACGTTGTCGGGACTCAAAGAGGTTCTGCTTCCTCATGGCTCTCCATTTTTGATTTCGGTTCAAAAACGGGGACAAAAAACCTTTTCGGCGGGTGCAACATTGGCACCCTATGCTTCTCCCACTACCAGGATCTCATTCCTATCACCTCCTTTCATACGCCGACAGAGCCTTCAATGGATGCCGGGCCGAATTTTCGGTTAGACTACTGGCTGAAGATGAATCGGATGACAGAGAACAGGATCAGAGACCTTGCCCCCCTCAACCTCGAACTCCACATAGACATCGTCTAGTCTTTTGATGGACGAAACAATGCCGTGAGTCCCCGCCGGAATCCACCAAGGAGATTGAGTCTCCGATACAGTGGACACGATTGCGCCCAATTCTAGACTATCTAACCTCATAACCCCTCCTCTCTTATATATTTATTGTTTATTAATTACTATCCTTTTCTGATGTATACATCATAGCATATAGTCATATAGTATGTCAAGTGCCAGTCTGGCTATACCAAAAAAGCCCCATTTTAAAGCTTACCAAGGCTAAACCTTGGAATCCAAGGTTTAGCCTTTATGTTTAGAGATTTTTTATATCGAAGTGGAACTTCGATATATTTTATTTCCCAGTCGGAAATACAAAAAGAGAATTTTGGCTCGCCTTCTTACCAGAACCGCTGGTTCCAGCAATTATTTTATCTGGGTTTTTTGGGTCAACCCACAGAGTTCTGATTTGCCTAGCAGTACCGAGTTTTCGTATCTGCCAAAACTTACCAGCGTCTTTGCTGGAATAAATAAAATTGCTGGCCGAGACAAAAATATTCGGCGAACCTCTTCCACCAAAAGCTATATCGGTTACAGGTAAAACGTCGTTAGCAATAACAATATCCGCCGCCTGCCAGTTTACGCCAAAGTCGTACGATTTTATTAAACCAAACTTGCTGGTTAAATAAACTCCACCATCTATTGGATTATATAAAACCTTTTCTATTAACCTCGCATTTTTGAATGCACTTATTCCTTCGGTATCATCTGTCCAATTAACCCCGCCATCCTGCGAAGTAAAAATACTACCGGTAAAAGTAGTAACCAGCATTTGGCTAGAATTGTTTGGGTTAATAAGTAAATAATTTATGGCCTTGCCAAATTCTTGTTGCAACTTCCATGTTGCGCCACCATCTATACTTTTTAATAAGTTACCCTCACCTGTAGCCACCCAAACAATATTTGGATTATGTGGATCCAAAGCTATATCATAAACAGGAAAACCAGACCGAGAAGTTAAATAAACCTCTTTAAAAGAAAGTCCACCATCTTCGGTTTTTAAAACTTTACCCGACTTATTTTGATACACTGCTAAATAAAATTTATCTGGTATATCCTTATTATAATTTGGAAAACGTGAATCCGCCGCTAAAGCAAAAACACTAGCCCTAGGAGCTAATATATTATTTTTATCTCCTAACTTATACCAAACCTCCCCGCCATCCACGCTTTTTAAAACTCCAGAACCTAAAGTAGTAGCATATAAAATTCTGGAATCTTTAGGGTTAGATTTAATTTCTAAAATATTTATTCTGTTTATACTGCCGCCTGTAGCTAAAGAACCAATCTTTTTCCAAGTAGTGCCTTTATCTACACTAATAAAAAAACCACCTTGCGGGTTTAAAAATTCGCCAAAATAAACCTGCCCTACAAACAAGGCTATTGCGCCTACTATGGCAACAAAAATTATAAACTTTAATAACCCAGCCATAAAAATCTTGTAACTTATAACCTGAAACTTGAAACTTTTTAAAAAACCCAGATTAAATCTTAAAAAACAAATTCTCCAAAACTAATCTACTATTCGCGTTAGTTGAAAGCAAAATATTTTTTGCTTTAGCTAAACTTTCCATAAATTCAGCTGTTTCTTTTTTATTATTAACCAGCAAATCTGATCTTAATTTAATTAACCAAGTATCTAATAACGGAAAGAAATTTTCTTTTTTTGCTATTTCTTCTGCTAGATCAATCCTTTCTGCAAAAGCAAGATTTTCCATATTGCAAAGCTTAGTAATAATTATATCATCTTTTGTGCTATGAGTTTTACTTAAAATATCCTCATTATAGAAAGGCAAGCTAACTACTCTAGAAATGATAGTTTTTGGTATATTTTTAATGTTATTAGCCAGAATAAAAATAATAGTATTGCCTGCTGGTTCTTCTAATGTTTTTAAAAGCGCGTTCCAAGATTCTTCGTTTAAATATTCAGCTTCTTTTATAAAAATTCCTTTATGTTTAAGATGGTTCGGAGTTAAAGATGCAAAATCTTTAAGGCGCCTTATTTGAGCTATGCCTATTTCTTTCTTACCCTCCTCTCTACTTATAAAAATAGTATCGGGGTGAAATTCTTTTTCTATTTGTTTTTTATCTTCGATTTTGTTTATTTTAACTAAAAAATCTTTAGCTAAATTTATTTGGTATTCAAAATCAGAACCATACAAAAGCAGAGCATGAGGAATGCTATTATTCTTTAATACCAATTCAAGATATTTTAATTGACGTGAATATATCATAAAAATATATACCAAAAACATCGCTCCGAACAGCATCACGGAGAAGACAAAATTATAATAAAGAGGCTCCGTGTCGTCTGTGAGGAGCGATGTTTAAAAAACTAAAACTATCTTTTTGCAAAAAGCGCTCTTTTATATAATTCCAAATTTTCCAAAGCAATACCTGTACCTTTAACCACACAGAAAAGTGGATCATCGGCAACATAACAAGGTACACCGGTTTCTTGAGTTATTAAACTATCTAAATTTCTTAAAAGTGCGGTGCCGCCAGAAAGAATCATGCCTTTATCCATTATATCAGCGGAAAGCTCGGGTGGAGTTTCTTGTAAAACCATTTTTACTGTCTTTATAATTTCTGCCAGTGTATCTTTTATGGCTTTAGGAATTTCGTTGGAATGAAGTTCTATAGTTTTAGGTAAACCAGCCACAAGATCGCGGCCACGAATTTCTAAAATTTCTTCTTCTTTTTTTGGTATAGCAGAACCTATAGCAATTTTAATTTGTTCGGCAGTACGCTCGCCTACAGCTAAATTATGAACCTTGTGAATATAATTTTGAATAGCCGTATCTATGGCGTTGCCTCCTACGCGTGCCGAGGCCCATGCCACAATACCTCCTAAAGATATTACAGCCACTTCTGTAGTGCCTCCGCCTATATCTATTATCATATTGCCCGAAGCTTCGTTTATGGGTATACCAGAGCCTAAAGCAGCAAGAACTGGTTCCTTAACAACGTAAGCCGCCTTGGCCCCTGCTTTTAGTGTAGCCTCTATTACAGCCCTTCTTTCGGTTGAAGTTACACCAGCCGGAACTGCCACCATAACCTCTGGCCTAAAAAAACTAAATTTGCCGGTTATTTTTTTAATAAAATGCCGAATCATAGCTTCGGTTATGCGGTAATCCGCAATAACCCCGTCCTTGACCGGTCGAACAGCAATAATACCTTCGTGTGTTCTGCCTATCATTTCTTTAGCCTCGTGCCCTACCGCCATAATTTTGTTTTCATCTAAAGAAACCGCTACCACTGAAGGCTCGTTAATGACTATTCCTTTTGATGGAACAAAAACTAAAATATTAGCCGTTCCTAAATCGATTCCGATTTTTACCGCCATTTCAATTTGAAAATTGTAAATTGATAATTGAAAATTCCAGTTTGTCTGGCCTTTATCCTAACACCACTTTAGCGTTTTTCAAATAAAGAAAAGTGTGCTAACTTAGGTTTTGTCCAAGAGCAGAGCGATTGGGTATAAAACCTAACCCCGACCTCATGTCGGGGTGCTCTCTTTTATAGCTATTCGCCGATTATCTAACAATAATCGTGCTCATAGATAAAACAGGCATGACTATAAGAACTAGGCGAATTTTGTTGGGTATAGCCGTGGCCATATTCTTGGCCTCAGGCTCTGTTTTGCTTATGTATGCTCGAGGCTACCGCTGGGATTTTTCAAACAACAATTTTGTTCTTTCAGGAGCTATCTATGTGGAATCGGCCTATCCAGAAGAGACAGAGATTACCTATAACGGGAAAGTTTACAATAAAAATGGCTCTGCTTTAATAAAAAACCTTTTACCTTCAAAAAAATACAGAGTAAATGTTTCTAAAGAAGCCTTTCAAACATGGGAGAAGGAATTCTCGGTTGATGCAGGCTTAGTAACCAATACCAAAAACGTAGTACTTTTCCCTAAGCAATTACAAAACCAAATCGCTTGGCCAGAAACACAAGGCTTAAATGATTTTACGATTTCTAACGATGAGAAACTTATTGCTATTAAAATAGATACAGCTAAGGTTTTAATGCGCGATTTAACAAATATAAATGCCACTTCGACCGAACTAAAATTCCCAGATAAATTAAAAGACAAAAGTGTAAACTTTTTAGAAAATAATAAAGGTTGGTCTAAAGATTCTCAAAAATTAATTGTTTTTAGAGAAACTACAAAGGCTATTAAAAACTGGTATATTTATGATTCTGCTAGCAACTTGTTTACTAATTTAACAACTCTATACGAAAAAAAACTCGTATTAAAAAACCCTAGTCCAACACCATTACCCACAAAGTTTTTACCAACAGAATTAAGGTGGTTTGGCGAAAACAGTATAATCGCTTTAATAGACGCTAAGTTATTTTTAATAGATATTAAAGAAGAAAAAGTTACCGACATTAACTTTAGCAATATTCAAAACTTCGATGTTTTTGAAAACAAGATTATAGCCATTAAAAACCCAAATATACTTTTAATGATGGACTCTGCGGTACAAAACATTTCTGCTTTGGGTGAGACTAAATTCGAAAACCCAAACTTTATAGAATTTTCACTTGAAGGCGACAAAGCTGTTTATTCCGATGGAAAGAATATTGCTGTTATTTGGTTAAAAGAAATAACAAAAAGCCAAATTAAAAAAGCTAACGATCAAGAACTTATTTACCAAAGTAATGAAACTATCAACAAAAAAATATCTTGGCACCACTTTGGCGAATACGTTTTGTTTAACGAGGTGCAATTATTCAAAACCGCAGAAATAGATACACGTTCTAATGTTAATATTGCA
>JAUYOU010000038.1 GCA_030697855.1 bacterium | reverse complement strand
AAATTTACTATGTCGAAATCAGAAGTGCTTTGAACTATTTCAGTTATAATCTGCTTAATTCTTTTTACAATTTCTACTATTTTGCCAGCACCACCAATAATGGTTGTACTTTCTTTAGTGCAAATAACTTTCTTAGCTTGGCCAAGCATTGTTATTTCTAAAGTATCTAAACGCAAACCTTTTTCTTCGGTTATAACTTCCGCACCAGTCAAAATTGCTAAATCCTCTAACATATCTTTTCGTCTATCGCCAAAACCCGGAGCTTTAATAGCCAAAGCATTAAATGTTCCGCGAATTTTATTTACAATTAACGTAGCCAAAGATTCGCCTTCTACGTCTTCGGCAATAATTACTAAATTCTTTTTACCAGCTTTTGCTAATTTTTCTAAAAATGGTAAAAAATCGGTAAGTGCAGATATTTTTTTATCGGTAATAAGTATTAATGGGTTTTCATAAACTGCTTCCATTTTTTCGGCATTAGTTACCATATAATGCGAAATATAACCACGGTCGAACTGCATACCTTCTACCACCTCATAAGAAGTGCCTACTGTATTAGCATCTTCCACTGAAATTACCCCGTCCTTACCAACTTCATCTACAACTTCGGCAATAAGTTTACCAATGTTAGCGTCTTTTGCCGAAAGCGTGGCAACTTCTTGAATTTTTTTATTGTCGTCTATAAGTTCGCGCTGGCTTTCCAAAGTTTTTATAACAACATTAGAAGCTTCTTTAAGTTCGTTAGCTAATTGAATAACATTAAAACCACCTTTCTTTATAGATTCCTCGCCAGCCCTAATCATGGCTTGAGCCAAAACTACAGAAGTAGTTGTACCATCACCAACATTGGTGTTGGTTTTGTCGGCTGCTTGTTTTACAAATTCTGCGCCCAAATTTTCGTATTTGTCTGCAAGTTCAATTTCTTTAGCAACAGTTACACCATCGAAAGTTACTTGAGGCGCACCATAACTTTTTTCTATAACAACTGCACGTCCTCGAGGCCCAAGTGTCATTTTTACAGCTTCGGCTAGTTTATCTATCCCCCGCCTCATAGCGGTTCTGGCGTTTTCGTTAAATAATATTTGTTTTGGCATAAGAGTTTTCACTAATATAGCTAATTGACGCGAATATGGCTAATAGAATTCATTTGTATATTAGCGCTGATTAGTATATTAGCGAGAGTATTTATTCTAAAACTGCGAGTATATCATCTTCTCTCGCAATTAAATAAGTTTTTCCATCAACTTTTATTTCTTGTGGACCATATTTTGTAAATAAAACCATATCACCTTTTTTAACTCTCATTTTTATAACTTCTCCGTCATCGATTTTTCCTTCGCCCACTGCTAAAACTTTTCCTTGTTCTGGACGTTCTTTGTCTATTGTGTCGGGTAAAAAAATTCCCGACTTTGTCTTTTCTTCTTTAGACATAGGTTCTATTAAAACCCTATCGGCTAATGGTTTTATCTTGATCATATTTGCCATATTTATTTAAATTTATTTATAAATTTTATTATAAATATGAGCATCCTGCGAAGCTCTCATGGAGCGAAGCAGGATATACATATTTATAACTTTATCACTCTTCTATTGTGATTGATAATGTAACAAATGTTAGAACTAGGGTCAAGCCAGCTGAGCTGGCTCAAGTTTCTAAGTAAATAAAAAGCCTCCCGATGTGTAATCGGGAGGCCGGTTGCGAGGAACTTCCCTCTGCACGGTGACCGACTCCAGTCCGTTGAAAGGAGGAAAAGACGAACCAGAGGAGTGAACCGATAAAAGTTCCTCGACTTTAGTAACCGGGAAGATCAGGAGGATAGTTGCTCACGTTCACCTGTCGAAGGGTGCATGAGCACTTTTCAAGGATCTTCCCGGCAAAATAAATAAAAGAACTGGATCTTCTACTTTTTAAAGTAGAAGTTAATTTCGGGCCGGATGCTTTGCGAGCGCCGCATCACATCCAGCCTTTCAGCTAAACAGGTATCGGACAATATCCGGACCCACGAGGCGGTGTGGGGAGGAGGTAAAATCGGCCAGATATAATCCGACGCGGATCCTGCTTAGCCTACTTAGCGAGACTAATACTTTGGGAGGGGAGGTCCCCGTCTCGCTAAAAACAATATTTAGTGAACTTCTTTATTATACATACATATAAAAAGGTGTCAACCCCGTAGTAGTTGAGCTGTAATCAAACCAAGGTTTTTAAATTTGGATTATATCTAAAGAAAATATACCCTATTGAACTTGTATTATAAACACACTTCCAGATTTGGTTTGATGTTAAAAACCTTCAGCTCAAGTTACTACGGGGTCAAGCCAGCTTAATTGATTAGTTCCAATAATAAAACCTCCGACTTTTGCCGGAGGTTTCTTACTTACTTCACTACCTTTTCCAAAAGATCCACGATCTTATTTTCCGTATGCCAATCTTCCGGCAACGGAAAATTATTTTCCTGCATATCAAGAAGGCTCTGCCTCCCTCTTTCACTTAATGCAGTCTTGATCATCGGGCCAAGATCACCCGCACCATCGGCAACAAGCATACCGCCAAGCTCTGGAACAAACCATTTTCCCGTTCCTTGAGCATTCAGGCGTACACGAACACCTTCGTCGTCGAGCCATACCTGCGGAACGCGCGCATATGCAGAAGCGATGGTAATGTTGGATGCACTTCCCGAAACCAGCACATCCACTGTGCCGGCAAGCTTGGCACCCTTCCAACCAGAGTTGAAAGACCAAACCTCGTCCAGAATTTTTCGACGTTCAGCAAAAGCTTCTTCGAATCGTTGCTCATCGCCAGCCTTGTTCAAATCCGGCTTTTCACCAGGATGCTGACTGATGGCAAGAACGTAGTTATCACCAAGTTCCAACAAGGCATCCTTTAAAAGGCGAAGAACCCTGTTGTTTTCATCTGGATCTTTACCCAAGATAGTACCAACAAACTTGTCATTTTCCGTAAAACTATAAATAGCTTCTGCGCCTTTCCTCTTGATCATTTCGGTAGACCGAGCATTGCCGGCCTTCGCTGCCATCACAGCTTCGTATTCAACACGCCACTGCGGCGGCGGACCAAGATGTACAGAACCAACGTAGCCGGCTTTTGCCAAAATATCTTCCTCGTCGTGCCGAGCAGCAAAAACAAGTTTTACCCTACGCACCACACCCTTGGCCTTTGGCCTCAAAGCAGCTTCGGGCACATCTTCGAAAACAAACCATGGAACCTCATCGCGCAATCTACGCACAACATTCAATTCCATATCCGTTTCGAAAGACGAAAGCCCAGTAACCACAGCATCACAATCCAGCAAAGCAAGCATTGCCTCGTCACTAACCGGCAACTGTTTTACCGGATTAACAACAATGTGCCCCCGAGATCTAGCTTCTTCGGCCACAATCTTTAAGGCATCACCACCTGCATGGTCAAAGCAATAAAACCCTAACTTCAGCTTCTTGTTCATATCTCCCCTTTATATGTAGTGAGTTTTTGGAAAATTAGTTAGAAAAGAACTTATAGAATATAGCAGTTATTTGACAATAATGTCAATCAACTCGATTAATTTTACTTAAACACACTAAAACCGCTCTGAGTAGCACTATGGAGAATATTTTTTATATAAATAGAGAGGCTCCATATCGCCTACGAAGAGCGGTTTTTAAAATTTATTTTTTTAAAAACTTACCCGTATAACTATTTTTAGCTTTTGCAATTTCTGCTGGAGTACCAACTGCAACAATTTTTCCACCGCCATTACCCCCTTCTGGACCAAGATCTATAATATGATGTGCCGTTCTAATAACATCTAAATTATGTTCAATAACTAAAACAGTATTCTTTTTCTCCACCAACAAGTGTAAAACTTTTAGCAATTTATTTATATCTTCAAAATGTAAACCTGTTGTAGGTTCGTCTAAAAGATAAAGAGTTTTACCCGTATCACGTCTAGATAATTCCGTGGCAAGTTTGACTCGCTGAGCTTCGCCGCCAGAAAGCGTTGTGGCAGGCTGGCCTAATTCCATATAACCTAAACCAACTTCTAACAATGTTCCAATTTTTTGTTTTAACGTAGAAATATTTTTAAAAAATTCAAAAGCGTCTTCCACGGGCATTTTTAAAATTTGCGCAATATTTTTACCTTTATATTCCACTTCTAAAGCTTCTTTATTATAGCGCGTACCGTGGCATTCTTCGCATTCAACGTAAACATCTGGCAAAAAATGCATTTCAATTTTTCTAACCCCCTGCCCTTCGCAAACTTCGCATCTACCACCTTTAACATTAAAACTAAACCTACCTGGACCAAAACCTCTAACCTTTGCTTCGCGAGTTGCTGCAAACAAATCACGAATCACACCAAACATTCCGGTATACGTGGCTGGGTTAGAACGTGGCGTTCGACCTATCGGGCTTTGATCCACCACAACAACTTTATCTAAATTTTCCCAGCCAGTAATTTCGGTAAATTTTCCTGGGGAATCCTTGGCGCCATAAAACTTTTGTAATAAAAATTTAGCTAAAATATCATTAACCAAACTGGATTTACCCGAACCCGAAACACCCGTAACTGCTACAAACTTTGAAAGAGGAATGCTAACAGTAATATTTTTTAAATTATTCTCCCCCGCTCCTTTGATAATAATAGAGGGTAGATTATGGAAAGTAGATGGTAAGTTTTTGTTTTCTATTTTCAACTTTCCACCTTCTACTTTCTTTTTTCCAGATAGGTATTGCCCCGTAACACTATCTGATTTTTTAAGTTGCGCTGGAGTTCCTTCAAAAACAATTTTTCCGCCATGTTTACCCGCACCCGGGCCAACATCTATTAACCAATCGGCACTTTCCATGGTTTGCTCATCGTGTTCAACTACAATAACTGTATTTCCAATATCTCGTAGATGTTTTAGTGTTTTAATTAATCTATCTTGGTCGCGCTGATGCAAACCAATAGAAGGTTCATCTAATATATATAGAACACCCGTTAAGCCAGAGCCAATTTGTGTAGCCAAGCGAATTCTTTGTGCTTCACCACCAGAAAGCGTAGCCGAAGACCGAGCTAAAGATAAATAATCTAAACCCACATCTAATAAAAAATCTAAACGGTTTAAAATTTCTTTAACAATGGAACCAGATATTTTTTGTTCCGATTCGGATAATTTTCCGGCTTTAACTTCCGAAAAAAAAGTTTTAGATTCTTTTATAGATAAATTAGAAACATAACTAATATTTTTCCCTAAAAACTTTACTGCTAAAACTTCTGGCTTTAAACGCGCACCCTTACACATAGGGCAAACTTTTTCTATCATATAGCGTTCTATTTCGGCCCGCGTAAATTCTGATTCTGTTTCGTGATAACGACGAAGTAAATTTGGAATTACTCCTTCAAAATCGCCGTCACGGTCTTTATCGCCATATAAAATAATATCTAAAAACTTTTGGGGTAAATCTTTTATTGGCACCGAAACCGAAAAACCATATTTTGAAGAAATTTCTTCTACAATGCTCCAATACCAACCTTGGTAACCTACACGGTGCGAAGCCGATGCCCACGGCTTAATGGCGCCCTCGGCCAAAGTTATATTTTTACCCGGGAAAACAAGTTCTGGATCTATCTCTTTTGTTATTCCTAAACCAGTACAGTGTGTACAAGCGCCATGCGGGCTATTAAAAGAAAACGATCGTGGTTCAACATTTGGAAAATTAATTCCACAATAAGCACAAGACATCGCTTCGGAAAAAAGTTCATCCTTACTATCTTTAGAAATAATTAATAAGCCGTCACCAAGTTTTAGAGCTTGCTCTATAGATTCTGCAACACGTGCACGTAAATCCTTGTCCTCCGAAGCCTTGGCGAAGGAGGATGGATCACCTTCTATAGTCACTCTATCTATCACCGCTTCCACGGAATGACGCTTATATTTTTCTAAATTAAGTTTTAAAGCTTCTTCCACTTTTAAAATTTCACCGTTAACTCTAACTCTGGCATAACCAGAATTAGATAATTTAATAATAACGGCTTTATGTTCACCTTTTTGATCGCGAATAATTGGCGCTAAAATTACCAGTGCTGTTCCTTTTTTAAATTTTAAAACTTTATCCGTAATTTGAGTTGGGCTCTGGCGCGAAACTATACGGTCACATTTTGGACAATGTGGTATACCTACACGTGCAAATAATAAACGCAAGTAATCATAAATTTCTGTAATAGTACCAACTGTAGAGCGCGGATTTTTAGAAACACTTTTTTGATCTATAGAAATTGCCGGCGACAAGCCATCAATGCTATCCACGTCGGGTTTATCCATAATGCCTAAAAATTGGCGAGCATAAGCCGACAAACTTTCTACGTAACGTCTTTGCCCTTCGGCATACAAAGTATCAAACGCCAGCGAAGATTTTCCCGAACCCGAAAGACCGGTAATTACTACCAGTTTATTTTTGGGAATATCCAAACTAACATTTTTAAGATTGTGGACGCGCGCACCGCGTATTTTGATGTAGTTTTGTTCCATAGATGAACCCCGCTAGTGAATTTTTAATCTCCTTCATTAGCTTTTCTTTAGAAAAGCTTTTTGAAAATTCTACTACGGGGAAACGGTTTATTATACATTAAAAGACGATACAAATCAATGGAAATGTGCTAAATATATAGTAATGTCTAGCATTTCAAGCAAATTAGCCAAATTACCTGCCTCAGCAGGGGTCTACTTCTTTAAAGATAAAGGCGGAAAGACGATATATATAGGCAAATCGGGTAATCTAAAAAACCGTGTTAAAAGCTACTTCCAAAAAGGAGTTAAATTTTTTAGTCCGGCAAAGGTTAAAATGCTTTCAGAAATTAACGATATTCAAATTATAAAAACCGAATCCGAGATTGAGGCTTTAATAAAAGAATCCGAATTCATTAAAAAATATAAACCCAAGTTTAATGTTTTAATGCGTGATAGTAAAAATTATTTATTTGTTGGCTTTACCCGCGAGGAATTTCCAAAAATCATCCCGACTCATCAGCCTAGTGGCTATACCTCATCGAGCCTGAAGGCTTCTCAGAGCCTGAATGGCTTAGTGGCTAAAAACTATCTCGGTCCTTTCACCGACGGCACTGCTGTTAGAAAAACTTTGCATATTTTACGAGATATCTTCCCCTACTGCACCTGTAAACAAAAACACGAAACTAAATGCCTAAACGCTCATATGGGTAAGTGCTTAACTTATTGTTGTCTTAAAGAATCCATACAATCAGATAATTATTTAAATACTATTAGGCAATACAAAAAAAATATTAGAGCCATAAAAACAATTCTTTCTGGTAAAGGCCAGACACTACTTAAAGAACTTACAAAAGAAATAAGGCTATCTATTAAAAACCAAAACTTTGAACTAGCCAAAACAATTAAAAACCAGATTATAAACTTAGATTCAGTTTTAAAACACGCCAAAGTATTAACCGAAAAATTTGAATTTTCTTCGCCATCCATATTTAAAGATGCTTTGCCGGATTTTACGTTACTAGGTTTTAAGAATAATCCTAAACGAATAGAAACCTACGATATCTCTAATTTTCAAGGCGCTGAAGCTGTAGGCTCTATGGTTGTATTTGAGTTGCAAGAAAATGGCGAATATAAAGCCAATAAAAACGAATACAGAAAATTTAAAATAAAAACCGTGCGCGGTATAAACGATCCCGCTATGATGGCAGAAATTATAAAGCGCCGGTTAAACAATAACTGGACATTGCCTCAGTTAATAATTGTGGATGGTGGGCGCACACAATTAAATGCTGCGTTAGAAGTTTTAAATAAAACAAACATCCGCGTAGTTTCTTTAGCTAAAAAACTAGAAGAAATATATTTACCAGAAAATAAAGAGCCTATCCTTGCCCAAAAGTTTGGTAGGAGCTTAAAATATCTTTTTCAATCTATACGCGACGAAGCACATCGGTTTGCCATAAGTTATCATAGGAAATTGCATAGAAAATCTATTTCTAAATAACACTTGACAACTTAACAAAAAAAGATTTTAATTACTATATTAGTACCTTAAGTTACTGGCTTTCCTCGATGAAGATTGAGGGCTGAGCTACCAACCAAAAGTGTATGTATTACACTAATGGGACAGGCTTTATGGACCTCCCCTCCATAAATTCTGTAGTCAGCTCTCTATTAAAATCAAAACAAAGGGGAGATAAACTCAAAGGAGGTTTTAGAGGTCAACGCGTAGGACGGATTTTCATCCCACGTTTAACGTGGGGAAGCAATAACCTATTTCCAATTTCTGGGGAGACATTGGAAATGCAAACGACCAGAGAAATTCCAGACCTAGGTGGCATAGAACTACCTGAGGGTTACAAGATCGCCGGTTTCTTCAAGAACGGCGCCGAGCACCTACTCCTTTCCACTCGACGAGGACTCGTCGCGTGCCTCAAGAAAAAAGATGGCACGCTAGGGAAAGAAGTCAAGGTTGCAACTTCCACAGAGTTTGTGGACGCGAGGAAGTCACGATACACCAACTTCTTCTTGTGCCTCGCAAGCGACCCGGGTAGATCTGGTCTGGATCTGGTGTTCCAGTCAGACAAAGAATTACACAGAAACGGGTTCAACCTCGTCTGTACTGGATCATCGCAAGTGAGGGTCACGAGTGGTAAAATCGCTTCGTGACCGAACGCGCCGGCGACAGCATCACTGTCGTCGGTTTTTTATTTATAAGTCAATAAACTTGATTGACTTATCCAACTCAAATTGCTACCATTTATTTGTACTAAAAAAGCCTCTTTTTACTTAATAAATACTCTGTGTATGACCCTAAAAGGGTGAGGTTTTTATTGAAAAAATGATAATAAACATAATACAAATCGTTTTAGCGGTATTGCTGATTGCTACTGTTTTATTACAACGCCAAGGTGGTGGTTTATCTGGCGCTTTTGGAGGCGAAGGAGAATTTCATCACACCAAAAGAGGTGCAGAAAAATATCTTTTTGTTGCTACAGTAATCTTATCTATACTGTTTTTTGGAACAGCGCTAGCTAATATTACTCTATAAATATATCTCGTAACCCGAGATAACTCATCTGAAAGTGAAAGAAAAACTTAACAAAATTTGGGAACGTATAAAATTTTTGCGTTTATTATCGATCAAACACTGGCGCTATTTACTTAGACAGCTAAGTGAGAAAGAAATAAATGCTGTTTTGCTATTTTTAGGAATCGCCATCGCATCTTCCTTGTTTTTGAGTGTTTACGATTATTGGTTTTTAAGAATCTCTGCTCCTTCCGAAGGTGGAATATATTCCGAAGGTATTATTGGTGAACCTCGCTACATTAACCCTGCTTTAGCCTCGGCTAGCGAAGTTGATCGAGATTTAACCACTTTGGTTTTTTCTGGATTAGTAAAACACAACGAAGCAGGAGAAATTATTCCGGATCTAGCCGAAAGTTACCAAATACGAGACAACGGTAAAACTTATGAATTTAAACTAAGAGAAAATCTAAGCTGGCCAGACAAAGAAAAATTAACAACAGACGATGTTATTTTTACAATTAATTTAATTAAAGATTCTAAATTTCAAAGCCCACTACGTAACAATTGGCAGGGTGTAAGAATAGAAAAAATAGACGAATTAAGATTTGTAATAAAATTACCCGTAGCCTACGAACCGTTTTTAGAAAACGCTACCTTGGGCATTCTACCCCGCCACATCTGGGAAAATGTTCAACCTCAAAATTTTTTATTAACTCAACTTAACTTAAAACCAGTTGGCTTGGGCCAATACCAAGTTACTAAAATAACCAAAAATGCTTCGGGAGTTATTAAGTCTATGGAGTTTTCTCCTAATCCGCGCTATTATGAAAAAGCAAATATCTCTCTTCTAAAGATCCGTTTTTACGAAAACCAAGAAGATCTTGTTAGCGCCTTTAAGCGCCGTGAAATCGATGGCTTTTCTTTAAGTTCAGTTTTAGATAAAACAGAGCTTAAAAAGTCTAGGGACCTAGTTTTTTACGATATTAAACTTCCAAGATACTACGGAGTATTCTTTAACCAAACCAGATCCGATGTTTTAGCAGAAATAAATGTAAGAGAAGCTTTGTCTTATGCCACAGACAAAGAATCCATAGTAAGAGATATTTTAAAATCCGAAGCCCAAATCCAAAACGGTCCAATTCCTTTTAATCTTTTAAAACTAGATGAACCGACTATAAAATATAGTTTCGATATTGAAACCGCAAAAAACATATTAGATAAATCCGGTTGGAAAGTTGGCGACGAAGGTATAAGGGAGAAAAAATTAAAAAGCGGTAAAACAACTAAGCTAGAATTTGCTTTAACCACAACCGATTGGCCAGAACACACACAAGTTGCTAGTGCATTAAAACAAAACTGGGAAAAAATAGGTGTAAAAGTGGATCTAGATGTTGTTCCGGTTAATGGCATACAAACCCAAAACATACGCCCACGCCAATACCAAGCGTTACTTTTTGGGGAAGTATTAAGTTTGAATCCAGACCCATTCTCTTTCTGGCATTCTACACAAAGAAGAGATCCTGGTTTGAATTTGGCTTTATACAGCAATAAAAAAGTTGACGGTCTTTTGGAATCAGCTCGTCAAGAAAATAACCCTATAGAAAAAATAAAAGATTACGAAGCTTTCCAAAAAATAATAATGCAAGATATTCCAGCAATATTTCTTTATAGTCCAAACTATATTTACGCTGTATCTGGAAAAATTAAAGGTATTAATGCAGAAGCAATTAACACTCCGTCCCAAAGATTTGAAAATATAAACAAATGGCATACAGCTTCTAAGAGAGTAAAGAAATAAATACTCTCGGGTATGTGGCGGAACTGGCATACGCGTACGCTTCAGGAGCGTATGGAATAAAATCCTTGAGGGTTCGACTCCCTTCATACCCACTAACAATTTAAATTTAAACTAAATAATTATGAATCAACCATATAAACCCCAGAACAGTAATAGACCGAACAATCGACAAGGCAACAGGCACAGTGGTCGACCATCAAATTCGGGTAAACTATTTTTTAGATCCTCTTCTAGCCAAGATGGAGATACTTTCCGTGGTCCAAGAACCCCAAAGGCTAATTTTATGCCAAGAAATAACGAAGAAAACGCAGAACAACAAGAAAAAACTCCACAGAAAAATTGTTTGCGAATTATTCCCTTAGGCGGCTTGGGTGAGGTTGGCCGAAATATGACAGTAATAGAATGGCGCGACTACGAAAAAGATGATCGCGATATTTTATTAATTGACGCTGGCGTAAGATTTCCCGAAGAAGATATGCCGGGGATCGATCTTTTAATTCCTAATATAAAATATTTAGAAGATAAAGTAGATAAAATAAGTGGTTTAGTTTTTACACACGGGCACTTCGACCATATTGGTGCTTTGCCCTATATGTTAGAGAAACTCGAAAACCCGATGATCTATGCTGCTCCTTTAACTAAGGGCTTAATTTTAAAACGCCACGAAGAATTTAAACAACTTCCAAAGTTGATGATAGACGAAATAAGAAGTGGCGATAAAAGAAAAATTGGTGTTTTCGAAGTTGAATTTATTCACATCAACCACAGTATTCCCGACGATATGGCTTTGCTT
>JAUYOU010000043.1 GCA_030697855.1 bacterium | reverse complement strand
ACAAGTTCTTTTATTTTTTCCATTACCGAATTTATTTTATGAATTCTGTTTTCTAAAAAGAAAATTTGCCCGTTTCGAGCTAGCTCAAATTCAATAGCTTTTTTAATTGTATCCCAAGAAAAATTTTCTATTTTTGTCTCCACTGCTTCTCGGCCTAAAGGTGGGGTTTGAATTTTAGAAATTGGTTTTAAGTTAGACATAGCCAAATAAAGCGTACGGGGTATAGGAGTTGCCGAAAGCATTAAAACATCTATATCGGCTTTTAATTTTTTTATCTTTTCTTTTTGCAAGACACCAAAACGTTGTTCTTCGTCTATAATCAAAATCCCCAAATCTTTAAATTCTATGTCTTTGGAAAGCAGGCGATGCGTGCCGATTACAATATCTATTACACCTAGTTTAATTTTTTGTACCAAATCTTTATTTACTTCTGGTGAATTTAAACGGCTAAGCATAGCTACGCTAACCCCATGTTTTTCTAGGCGAGCGCTAAAAACACCAAAATGCTGGCGAGCTAAAATTGTGGTGGGCGAAATTAGCGCAACTTGTTTTCCAGAAATTACACTTTTAAAAGCAGCACGAATGGCAAGTTCTGTTTTTCCAAAACCAACATCGCCCACCAAAACCCTATCCATTGGTTTTTCGGATTCCATATCGGCTTCTATTTCTTTCCAGCTTCTAGATTGATCTGGGGTTTCGGGGTATTCAAAATCGGCAATAATGTTTTCCATTTCTGGTGAATTTTTAACAAAACTAAAACCGCGCGAAGCTTCGCGGCTAGCATAAAGTTGTAATAAATCTTTGGCTAGTTTTACAACATCTTCTTTAGCCTTAGTTTTTATTTTGTGCCACAAGTTTCCACCTAAGCCGTGAACTTTTGGGCGAGTGAAACCAACATACAAAGATATTTTTTTAACTTGTTCAAACGGCAAAAAAAGCCGGTCGCCTTTGGCATATTCAATTTCGAAATAGTTTTCTAGATCGGCAGTAGCGCCTTTTAAGCGCCCAATGCCGTGGTCTATATGAACAACATAATCGCCAGCTTTAAAACGAGTGTAAATTTCTTCATCAAGGCTAAACCTTGATATTCCAAGGTTTAGCCTTGGAAGAGGTTTTTCTAGTTCGGAAATGTTTTCTATACTGTTGCCGTTAAAATCAAAAGCTAGTGGAGTATCTAAATTAATCGGCCAAATAGTTAGAACCGACCCCAAAAAAGAAACTTCGCCTGGGTTTAAAACAGGATTGGCTTTGGTATAGCCAAAATCGGCAAGTTCGCGAATTAAAGCCAAAGGATTAATTTTTAAATCTTTTTCTAACAGGCGAATATGGTTACGCCACCAAATGTTTTTACTAACTAAAACTTTAATTTTGTTTTCGTTTTCCGTAAACCACAAAACGCCCTGATTTCTAAATTCAGGGATATTCGCGGCGACAAGTATTGAATCTAATGCGTTTTTCGGCATCGCCTGCAGGTATTGTATAGTTTCTGGTTATGAGAGTCAAAAATACGAAAAATCCTAGGAAATCTATCGGAAGGACCGCCCTTCCTTAATAAATAGTTCTAGCCAAGCCCTTGACAGCATTTATGGGTATGTTATACTAAACATAGTTCATTCTGATATTTGAAATTAAGGCAGGTGGCGAGACAAGCGGGCCTACATTTTAGAAACACAAGGATCAGATCCTCGCTTGTAAAAGCCTATTAATTTATACAGCCAAGGAAGCGCGAACGGTGTGTTTGGGTAATGATTGATGGGTTTGTTTGCGTGTTTTTTCCTTTAGGCGCCTGCCGAATATTTTCCCACAACCGTTCGCGCGGGTTTTGGGGAGTACCAAGAAACAGCGTGACTGCGAAGAAGTCGGCACTCGGGCTCTTCGTGGCATTAACGGGTGACTCCCGCATCGATGATCGGTCCGCGGATTTGCGGGTGGTAAACAGCGGTGAGGCTATTGTTGGTCACGCAAATAATAGTCGACACCTTGTTCTTGAAGCGATACGGATAACACCACATCTAGCGTGACTAGATGTGGTGTTTTATTTTCCGCTATTTATTTCGCTCATGGCGCGCG
The DNA here is from genome assembly GCA_030697855.1 of bacterium. Lineage (GTDB taxonomy): Bacteria > Patescibacteriota > Minisyncoccia > JACQLN01 > JACQLN01 > JACQLN01. The sequence continues at coordinate 100 of JAUYOU010000043.1, read as the reverse complement.
CCGGATTCACAAGCCATGTTTCTAGGCCCTGCGATATTTTTTTGAAATTCTTATTTAATATCCGCTCCTCGTTCGGGGAGAATTTTTTTAGAATAAAATC
>JAUYOU010000018.1 GCA_030697855.1 bacterium | reverse complement strand
TTAAGTTCTGTTTTTACTTCTTTGATTTGAGATTTTAGTTCTTCCACTTGAGCCATAAGTAACTTAACCTGTTCCTGAAGTTGTTTGATGATAGCTTGAACATCGGATGAGGCCGTGCTTTGGGCGTAAGAGAAAGTAGATGGTAGTAGGGCGGAAATGAAAATAACGAGGGTAATAATTTTTAAAGATTTTAAAATCATTTTAGAAGTTTAGATAACTCTTTTAATATCTCGTTTAGAGAGGTGAGCATTTGGGAAATGGCGGAGAGGTTTTGGGAGCGAGGGTTGAGAGAAGGGGTAGAAGTAGCACTAGAGCTAACTGAAGTTGTAGTAAGCTGCTGCACACTAGAATAGCTTAAATTATGGCCTGCCGAAGAATCAATTGACCGAACTTGAAAATAATAGGTGGTGCCAAATAAAAGACCACTATTATTAAGATCAATGCAATGATCTGTAACATAGTATGGTGCATTTTGAGGACAACGTGTTCCTGTGCTGGTACTATAGGTACCGGGAGAAGAAAAACTGTTGGTACTCCAGCCAACTATACCATCTGATAGTTCATCGGTTGTCCATTTTATTTGAGCGCCCGAACTAGTAATATTTTCAGCGCGAACATTGGAAATAACAGGTGGTGTGGTATCAGAATCAGAAGCGGCAGAAGTAATAAAAGTTTGCATACTAGCATTTACATTTCCACCACTGTTATTAGACGACACCCAATAATAGTAAGTTGTCTCTGGATTTAATCCAGTAAGGCTCATTGAGTGATCTGTCACCAAAACAGAATCGCTTTTATCCCAATAAACATAATTTGGAACCGTGCTATACCTGACATAGGAAAATGCAGATTGGTTGGTTATCCAAGTAATTGTAGCGCTATTACTGGTGATGTTAGTCGCGAATAAAGAAGATATAGCAAGGGGGGCAACGGTTGTTGCAGTTAAAGGCAATGAAAAAGTAATGCTTTTAGTAGTAGTATTACCTGCCGGATCTCTAGCAACGACAGTATAAGTATGACTTCCGCTTGCTAAGTTTTGACAACCACCTCCAGTAATAGGAGCGTTTGGGGTAGTTGAATTAGAAATCTCTGAGCCATAGTTAACTCCATTTACTTTTTCTTGAACTATCACTGTACCTGAATTATCACTAACAGCATATCCTACTTGCACCGTACAGTTACTGTTAGCGAATCCTGCACTGGGGCCTGTAATGGTAACTGATGGTGGCGTGTCTGCAGTAGATGTAGTATTTGTCGCGGTAGCCGCCGGCTGCGCTGGCGTAGCTGAAGTTGCAGGTGTTGCAGAAGTCACTGTAGTAGTTGATGTTGCTGGTGTAGCTGGAATAACAGGAATTGCTGATATAGCAGGAATAGTCACCGATGGAGTTGTAGTCGGAATTGGAATCGTTGCTAAAGAAGCCACCGATGAACAATCAATAAAATTACACCCTAGGGAACCACAACTAAGACTCTGGGGTTCCATTGTGCCCCTGTAATCATATGTAGCGATAAGTCGCTGTACAGTGTTAGCATTAGATTTGCAATAGTTTTGGAGAAGATAATCATAGATTGTTTTAGTACATGACGTTTGAAGCCCAGGAACTGTGTTTACGCCATTTACAATATATTTAGCAAATCCATTGCCAAAATTAGAAATATCAAAACGGGGAATTTCTGTGTATCTATCTTTTATGAGGCAAATCCCTGTTGGGATTGGAGTGGGTATAGTAGGCTGAGTTACAACAGGTGTGGTTGGAATAACTATTGGTGTTGTTGTTGCAGGAACTTCAATCTTTTTCTCAATCCCCGGAGCAATTAGAAGCCCTGGAGGTACTACACCAGAAGCTCCAGCCCCATCGGTTATGAGTTCATTCAATTTAGATAGGGTTTTTGGACCAACTACACCAACTGACTCTATTCCTTGTTTTTCTTGAAACTTCCTTACCGCAGATTCAGTAAGGGCACCAAAATAGCCGGTAATGGGACCAGTATATATATCAGGAAATTGTTTAAGAAACTCTTGGAGTTGGGTTACTTCATCTCCTCTGATACCTAATCTTAATGATTTAGTGAATTTAAGCTCGGTTTTAACTGCTTCTAATTCTGTTTTGGTTGAGGATACTTCGGCTTGAAGCTTTATTAACTGTTCTTGGAGAGCCTTCACTTGTTGTTGGAGTTGGAGGATGAGAGACTCTGTGGAAGTGGGGGTTTGGGCGAGAATTAAGTTACTTGATGATAAGCTGAAAACAAATAAAAATATTAAAATACTGATGCGGATTTTAAATTTCATGGTTTTAGATATTTTTTATTTATTGTGTATAACTTTATTATCAATAAATTTATTATACCATTCTAAAGTTTTTTTAACTTGTGCGTCTAAACTGAAAAACTTTTCTATTCTCTCGCGGCCGGCTTTTCCGAACATCGCAGCTTTTTCTTTGTTTTTTAATAGGTCAGTAATTTTTTCAGCCAACTCTTTTTCATTATACGGATTTACAATATAGCCGGTTTCGTTATTTATCACAGCTTCCTGCGTACCACCAAAACATGTGCCAACAACAGGCCGGCCTGCCGCCATCGCCTCAAGATTAACTGTGGGAAATGGGTCCAAATATAAAGACGGCACAACTACTATTTTAGATTCGCTGAAAATTTTTTTCATCGCCTCCCTAATCTGCCAAGGCAATATCTTAATATTTAGATTTTGACCTGCTTTAAAATCGCCGTCACCGACAATTGTTAGTGTGGCGTCAAGGATTTCAGAACTAATCGCGCTAAACGCTCTTATCAATGCCTTAACCCCCTTTGCCTCGTCTACTCTGCCGGCAAAAAGGATGTTGTTGCCAGTCACCCCACCAACTGTCCACTCTCCATAATCAATGCCATTATGTATCACTTCAATATTATAAATTCTGTTTGCTTCAATCGCCTTCTTAAGCGAATCGCTGACGGCAAAAATTTTATCAACTTTTTTTAAAGCGCGTTTTATAAAAAACTTTTGGAATGGATTGTAGACAAACCTATCCTTTTTTAAATTATCCAACCAGTTGATTTTATAATCATGTTTAGGATTTAAATCGCATATTTTTCTTTTTGGAAACAATTTACCGTTATAAACTGTTTGCGAGTCATGGAGAGTTAAAAAAACTGCCTTTGAAAATTGTTTTGCCAAGCCAATTACGCCATAAGAAAACCGATGATGCAAAGAATGAATATGGGTAACATCGGGCTTGAATTCTTCAAAAACTTTCTTAGCTTCTTTTAAAATGACACGATTTTTTAAATTCTTTAAATTTCTAAACTTACCGAAAGAGCGAGCCAAAATTCTTCTTATTTTCATTCCCTCAACTTCAATATCGCCAACTTTTTTGGCATCGTATGTCGCAGTTAAAACCAACAAATCGTGGCCGGATTTTATTAGCCCTTTTACCAAAGCAAAAGCGACATTGGCGACGCCACCGCTGTTTTCCGGCAAAAATTCGTCTAAAATAAAAAGAATTTTCATTTTTTAGCAATAATTAACCAACCGATAGCATGTTTACTACTGGCGCGACTTCTGTCAATAAAATCAATTAAAATCGCCATCGTACCATTTAGTAAAATAAATGGCTGAAAAATCCACCGCAAAATTTTAATTTTTTTTAAACGAAATAAGTCAATAATATAACGAATTCGCATTTGCATATTAGCAGACCAAAAACCGCCTCGCCTCTCTATTAAAATAATTTTAAAACCCGCGTTACTGAAGATTTCTTCTAGCCCGTATTTAGTAAACCGAAAATAATCATGCGGTTCTTCATGGAGTTCGTTAAGTTGAGGCACGGTTACTAAACAGTATCCGCCCGGTTTAAGTACTCGATAAAATTCTTCCACGGCTTTTTGGGGATTTTTTACATGCTCTAAAACTTGAGTTGAAACTATCGAATCAAAACTTTCCGAATCGGCAGGAATATCTTCAACTGAACCGACAATTTCAGCTCCATGCAAAGAGTTAATATCAAGAGTTATGTATTTATCAAACTTAAAAAGACTTTTATATCTTTCACCGTCTCCGCTTCCAGCATCTAAAACAATGCCTTTAATATAATGAGCATGTTTTTTAACTTGTTTTTTAAGCAAATAACGATCAGGTTGAAAAATCATATTTTCTTCGCTACTACAAATGAATTGGCATAAATAATTTTTGATTGCGTTATTTTATCAAAAAATTTCGCGACCTTTTCAATAATTGTGAAAAATGCGTTAGATTTATTTTTATACGGGTTGAACCAAGAAAAATGAATCATTTCAGAAAGCACCATAAAAAATCCCCCGTAAACTCCGGAATCAATAATCTCAAAGTCAATTGATTTAAAAACTTCTTCAAGTCCCTCTTTGGAAAAACGAAA
>JAUYOU010000088.1 GCA_030697855.1 bacterium | reverse complement strand
AGATATCTTATTCCTATCTACCCGTTTTTGGCAGTTTATGCCGGTGGAATTATCAATCTGGTCGGTAAAAAAACCCGATTAGCACTCTTGACCCCTTTGAGTATTTGGTATGCCTTTTCTTCCATAAGTGTTCACCCCAACCAATTGGCATATTTTAATGAATTTGTCGGTGGTTCGGACAACGGTTATAAATATATGGACGATTCCAATATTGAGTGGGGGCAAGATCTAAAACGACTAAAAAAGTTTACAGATGAAAATCCGCAAGCCAAAGTTGTTTATATATGGCGGCAAGGCGATAGAGCGCTGGATTATTATGAGATAGGAAAAGAAAAGAACATTATAGACCTGCCGGAAAACTGGTGGACGAAACCAAAAGGTACATACGTAGTAAGTAGCCATTTCTTGGTTAGGGCAAAGATTATAAGCCAAACCATGAAGGACCCTTCTTTGGACTGGGCATCTTTATATCAACCGACAAACAGAATAGGCCAATCATTTTTTATTTATGAATTTTAAATTAACCCGAATTAACATATTGGTCTATGTTCTTTTATTTGTTTTATTGGCGAGTTTTTTGATTCATAATTTTGATTCTATCGGTCAGGATATTGGTCGGCATTTGAAGGTGGGGGAGATTATCTGGCAGACAAAAGAGGTTCCGAAGACAAATACGTTTTCTTTTACCGAGCCGGATTTTCCTTTTATTAACCATCATTGGTTAAGCGAGGTAATATTTTTCGGCGTTTATGGTTGGACGGGGTTTGTTGGCCTTATTTTGCTCAAGACCCTTTTGGTTCTTGCCGCTTTTTTGCTTTTATTCTTTATTGCTCAAAAACATGCTACTTTCTGGCCTCTCTTAGTATCTTTTTTAATCTTGATATTTATATTCATTCAGAGAACAGAAGTAAGGCCAGAGATATTCAGTTTTGTAATTTTGGCATTCTTCCTGTGGGTTTTATTTCAAGCTAAGTATTCCCCAAGGTCCGACCTTAAAAATCCCCAAGGTCGGACCTTTAATTGGCTTTGGTTTTTACCACTAGCCCAGCTATTTTGGGTTAACCTGCATATCTACTTCTTTATCGGCCCATTTTTGTTGTTGGCGTTTTTAGTAGACCGGCTGATAAATAAGGACCATGCGGATATAAAAAAAGTAATTGCTGTTTTATTTTTAACTTTTGTGGCAACACTGATAAATCCCAGTGGTCTTCAGGGGGCGCTTTTGCCGCTCAACGTATTAAATGAATATGGATACAGCATAGTTGAGAATCAAACTCTTTCTTTTCTGTCAGATTTTATTGGTTTTAATCTGTCAATTTTTGTTTTTAAACTCTCGGTCGTGTTGTTGGTGATTTCTTTGATAATAACCGCAAAGAAATCACGGCAAAGAATTTTTGAAATAATTATCTCGGCATTTTTCGTATATGCCGGATTTAGGATGCTACGCAATTTACCTCTATACGCCCTGGTCTCTTTTCCTGTGATGGCGATACTGCTGACGGACGTTCTACAGAGGTTTAACCTCTATAGAATTGAGGTTAAACCTCAAGTTAAAGTAACAGGCAAGGCCTGGTTAAACAGGTCTTGCCTGTTAGG
>JAUYOU010000039.1 GCA_030697855.1 bacterium | reverse complement strand
ATCAACGCTGTAAATCACACCAACCCGCCGCCCACAATAGCGTCCATTCTTTGAAAGTTCGCATATAAACCAATATCTTTTGCCGCCATAATGACAAGGAGTGGTTACGAGAGGAACTTTATACCTCATATCTGTTTTTTCTCCAGACCAGCGAATAGTAACAGTATAAATCAACTCAATATAGCTCGTTGCTTTTGTCTCATACTCATCACCACTTGTTTTGATATAAAAGTTTATGTTGTTTTTCCAGTCCCCACGAGTCCATTTAATATCGCCATACTGCAACCTTTCTGCCTGCGATAAATACCCATGCTTTTTAAGAAAGAAAACGCTTATTCTATTTGTTGATTCTGCGATTGACCTTGTCATATTTTTTTCAAAAATCCGCCGAAATCATTAAGGATTGATGTGTTTTATTTTTATGTTTAAACATAATTTCTCTTGGTAAATAAAAGGTTTTTGAGTAATCTTAATTCCGATAAAACCCACATTTCCCTACATTTCTACCAAACGAACCTAAATTTCACCCATTTTCACCCATTTTTACTTATGTTTACTTGTTCTTCGCTGTTATTACGCTGTTTATCAGCGTCCCGATTATCTACCGATTTAATCGGTCTGCCCTGTTATTGTCCTGTTTTATCAGGAAACGACCTTTTTATGGTGTCAGGAAACTCCTAAATCTGGGCTTACCCCACCACTTAACTCACTATTGTTTTGGTCTGGCGATATAGTGAGCGAGCCGGTAGGGTAAGTCATTTTTTGTTCTCTTAAAGTTAAATTTTGTGGCATTGCGTTATTTAACATTTAGCAATTCTTTAGCCTTTGCTTTACCTTTGTCAGCTAAACTAATAATCTTAATCTTGTTAAAACCCTTGATGGATGGCGTGGCGATTTTTTCACTTAATCCAATCTGCCCGTAATCCTTTTCAAAATCTTCAACCTTTTTGCCTTGCATCCCATAAACAATTGCCATATTGGCTAATTTCATCGGCGAGAGACCCGTAATGTATCCTTTTTCTAAAAGCAACCATAAGCTTCTGGATATACTCGCCTCTTTTACTATTTTATTTGTATCCTTCAAATAACCGCTTGATAATTCCCTCCTGCTAACCATAAAACCGCCTTGAGACCTTTCATAACAGGTTTTAATTATCCATTTTTGTAATGTGCTTAATCTTTCTTTTGCCATTTTAATCATTCTTAACCTCGCTTTCTTGCTCGCCATTATTTTGTTCCTCTGGGATGATGGGGTAAATCAGCATTTTTCTCTTATCGTTTTGGTCTGCTTCTT
>JAUYOU010000082.1 GCA_030697855.1 bacterium | reverse complement strand
AATAATCCCAGAACCTATTGCACGTAATAGTAATATAATAGCTTTTAGAAAAACTGGCACAGATTTAGAAGTAGCAATGTTAGACCCTAACGATTTGCAAACCATAGATTTTATAAAGAAAAAAGCTGGGCTTAATATTTTACCAAGACTAACCTCTCGGCAATCTTTAGAAGCTGTTATTAGGCAATATCAACGGAGTTTAGAAGATGAATTTAATAATATTATTAAAAGCGAATCATCGGCGGTTCTTAAGGTTGTAGAACTTGCTTCTAAAGATGGAAAAATAAAATCAGACGCCGAATTACAACGAGTCGCCGAAGAGTTGCCCGTGGTTAAAATTGTAGATACCTTAATTCGGCACGCTATTTTGGAAAGCGCTTCCGATATTCATATAGAACCCGAAGAAAAAGATGTGGTGGTGCGTTACCGTGTAGATGGTATTTTAAAAGACGTAATGACGCTACCTAAGGCTGTGCACGATGGCATTGTGGCACGTATTAAAGTTTTATCTAACTTAAAGTTAGACGAACACAGGCTTCCTCAAGATGGCCGATTTAAAATAGAAGGCGAGGGTTTTAAGGTTTCTTTTCGTGTGTCTATTTTACCGGTTTACGACGGCGAAAAAATAGTAATGCGTCTTTTGCAAGAAGATTCTCAAGGATTTACCTTGGAAGGCTTAGGATATCGTGGTAAGGCTTTAGAAATTTTGCATCGCGCTATAAAACGCCCTACTGGTTTAATTTTATCGACGGGTCCCACTGGGTCCGGAAAAACAACCTCTCTTTATACTGTCTTAGATATTTTAAATACTCCCGAAGTTAATATTTCTACAATAGAAGACCCTATAGAATATCGCATACCGAGAGTTAATCAAACACAGGTTAAGCCAGAGATTGGTTTTTCTTTTCCTCAAGGTTTAAGAACGTTAGTTAGGCAAGATCCAGATATTATTATGGTTGGAGAAATACGTGACGACGAAACCGCAGCGCTTGCTATTAATGCATCTTTAACAGGGCACTTAGTTATTTCTACTTTACACACCAATTCTGCTGCTGGCGCTATTCCGCGCTTAATCGATATGAAAGTAGAACCTTTTCTTATTTCATCAACCTTAACAGCTATAGTAGGACAGAGATTGGTTAGATGCTTGTCTCCCGATAGTAGAACTAAATACAATTTTACAAAAAAAGAAATAGAAGCCTTAAGCAAAGAAATAGATTTGGACAAAGTTTTAAAAACTTTAAAAAATGAAAAAATTATCGAAGCAAAAGACACATGGGAGTCTATAAGTTTTTATAGGCCAAAAGAAACCGAGACTGCTCCAACAGGCTATAAAGGTAGAATCGGAATTTTTGAAGTTTTAGATATTACCCCAAAAATAAAAGAACTTATTGTGGCTTCCGCTACATCAGACGATATTCAAAAAGTAGCAGAAGAAGAAGGGATAATAACTATGCTAGAAGATGGTTTTATTAAAGCGGTTCAAGGCATAACCAGCATAGAAGAAGTTTTGAGAGCGTCGAGGGAATAAAAAATTAGCTTCATTAGCTTCATTAGCTTGGTAGGAGATTTCTAAAAAGCTAAAAGCTAAAAGCTAAAAGCTAACCGTGGAATACGAATATAGAGCCATTTCTAAAGATGGCAAAAAAACCGAAGGTGTTAAAATTGCCGATAGCCAAATATCTTTGGCTCGTACATTAAGAGACGAGGGGATGTTTTTAGTCTTTGCAAAAGAAAAAGGGGTAGCAGAAACATCTTCTGATTCCGCTTCGATTTTTAAAAAGGATCTTTCTGTTTATTTTAGTTTCTTATTTAAATATGTAAGTTTGCAAGATAAAGTTATTTTTGCTCGCCACTTAAGTTTGATGATAAGGGCAGGCTTTTCTCTTAACAAAGCATTAGATACTTTATCTCGCCAAACAAAAAATAAATATTTTTCTCAAACCTTAAAAGATATTAGTAATAAAGTGGCTTCTGGGGAATCTTTTAGCCAAGCCATTTCTCACTATCCCGACGTTTTTCCCGACCTGTTTGTTAGTATGGCTAAAGTGGGCGAGGCCTCTGGTAAATTAGAGAGCACTCTAAGATTGGTTATGATGCATTTGCGTCGGGAATATATGCTTAAAAGAAAAATACGTGGCGCTTTGGTTTACCCAATAATAATAGTAGTAGCTATGTTGGGTGTTGGAGTTGTTATGATGACATTTGTTTTGCCTCAACTTGCCAATACATTTTCCGAACTTAATGTGCCTTTACCTATAAGCACTCAAATAATATTTAGCATAGCCAATTTTATGAGTAAGTATTGGTATTTATTAATTTTTTCTTTGGGTCTAGCTACTTATCTATCTTATTTTGTTTTTAGAAAAACTAAGTTCGGCAGAAAAGCTGTAAATCTATTTTTATTAAAAACCCCAATTTTTTCTGATATAACTAAAAAAATAAATTCAGCCAGATTTTCTAGAACTCTAAGCTCGCTTCTTTTAGGTGGAATTCCTTTGGTGGAGGCAGTGCGTATTACAAGTGATTCTTTAACAAATTATTTTTACAAAAAGACTGTGTCCGACACTGTGGCTGAAATCGAAACAGGTAAAAATTTATCTTTTTTATTAGCCAAGCATCCAGAACTTTTCCCGCCGGTAGTTACTGAAATGGTTTCTGTGGGAGAGGAAACAGGTTCTCTGGCAGATATTTTAAAAGAACTTGCTCGTTTTTTTGAATCCGAAGTGTCCATTGCCACCAAAAGCATGTCTTCTGTTATTGAGCCGATAATTATGATTTTTATGGGGCTCGCTGTTGGGATTTTTGCTTTATCCATCATCCAACCAATTTATTCGATAGGGACGGGTCTGTAGTAAATCTTATGAATCATAAAGGTTTTACCCCGACACAAGAAAATGGCGTTGTGTCTCTATAGTGTTTTTTAGTAAAGAAAAGTTTAGTTAATATGAGAAAAAAAAGATTAAACTTGCTTAATGTTTCGAAGAGACACAATAAAAATATTTCACCATTTTTCTGTGCGGGGTTTACATTGGTTGAACTTATAATAGTTATAGCCATTACGAGTATTTTACTTGCTGGTGGTATTGTTTCTTTTACAGGATTAAGAATATCTGGAGGGTTATCTGCTGGAGCAGACACCATAAAATTAACTTTAGAAAAATCTCGTTTGTCCTCTTTGGTTAAAGAAGATGAAACTGGTTATAGTGTTAAATTAAACGATACAAGCTTAGTTTTGTTTAAGGGCTTGGTTTATGATGTAAATAGTTCGAGTAATAAAATTGTTAATTTGCCCTCCGGCACAAAAATAACAAGTGTAAATCTTGAAAATGGAGGTAGTACTGTTTCTTTTAGTCATCTTAACGGAACAACTACTCCGGGTACCATTGTGCTTTCGTCTATTAACGACCCTGCCTATACTAGAACGATTTATGTAAACGGTTCTGGCAGGGTCTACCACGCCTATACTTCTGGAGGGAGTTTAGGCGGAGGTGGCTCTGGCGGGCAAGGTCAAGTCGCTGATACTGGTCATCAAGAATTTAATTTGGGTTGGAGCATTCAAAATACTTCGGAACTTAAGTTTAAGTTTTTAACTAATCCAGGACAGTCAGAGATTTTTATTATGCAGCCTCACTTTAATGGCAATAAAACTGTTTTTAATTATGTTAGAGATTTTGATGCTGGGGGAGTAGATCAAAGAGTGACTATGTATTCGAATCAGTTGGATCCAACCAATACAATTATGTCGATAACGCGTGATCCTGCTAGTTCTGGTCCAACATTAGAGATTTATATAGATGATAGGCTTCTGGTCACTTATTTTTCTGATGGCACGGTTTCGGCGGGTTCCAGTGGCGGCACAATGATAGTTCAATAAAATATTATGAATAATAAAGGCGTAACATTAATTGAGGCGATTGTGGTTTTAGGGTTAATTGGAATTGTTGTGGTTTCTTTGGTTCAGCTTAATTTGGCTTTTTCTCATAGTGTTTCGTCGGAAAGTTTAATTGTTAGGGCAAACGCTGTTGCCGTAGAAACTTTAGAAGCGGTTAGGATATTAAGAGATAAAAACTGGAACAACTTAAGCAATTTAACTGTTAACACCCCTTACTATTTATCTTTTTCCGAAGGTCAAAACGATTGGAGTATAGAAAATTCTGAACCTAATAAAATACAAAATATATTTTCTAAAAGCTTTATTGTTTATTCTGTTTACCGCGATCTATCTACGGGTAAAATCGTAAGTTCTGGAGGTTCGATAGATAGCAATACTTTAAAAATTGAAGCTGTGGTTAGTTGGAACGACAGGGGCCGAGATAAAAATATAAAACTAACAACTTTTTTAACTAACTTTTAATGTTTTATTTTTTAAATTATAAAAACAAAGGATTTACCCCGACACAAGAAAATGGCGTTGTCTCCATAGTGTTTTTAGTAAAACAAAGTTTAATTGATATAAAAAATAAATGGTTAAAAATCAATAATATTTCAAGGAGACAAAATAAAAATACTTCGCCATTTTTCTGTGCGGGGTTTACCTTAATAGAAGTTGTTTTGTATGTAGGTGTATTAGGCATCTTGCTTGTGGCTATTTCAAGTTTAATGATGGGAACGATGGAT
>JAUYOU010000072.1 GCA_030697855.1 bacterium | reverse complement strand
ATTGAACCTGACACTTCACGCGCGCGAAGCGCGCGGCGTTGCGGAAATACAATGGGCTTCCATTGCGGAAGCCCATCAAAAAATTTCTAAAACTGATACCTGTTTGTTATTGGAGCGGGTGACGGGAATCGAACCCGCGACCTCGATCTGGGACCATAGCGACAGACCTAGACGTCACTAATCTATATAAGATCAGTCTATCACTAACATACGGCTAGATCGCACTCTACCAACTGAGCTACCCCCGCTTCCAAAATTTTGGCTGCGCCCCAGGGAGTCGAACCCCGATAACCTCTTCCTTTGGTGAGAGGTGTCCTGCCATTGAACGAGGGCGCAGCACATTATCAAATAAAAGATCAGGTTAGTAATCTAGCAATTAACTCTAAACCCGTCAAATCTTCTTTTGTAAGCCTTTTTTGTATGTTATTATTTTCTAGTAATACACTCAACCTAATGCCAGCTGAAAAAGAAAAGGAGGATATTAAAAATTTTAAGAAACCTCAAGCAAAAAAGCCAAAAAAGGAAACTTCTTGGCTTCATTTAGAATCTGGAGTTAAAAGGAGTGTGGTAGGTGTTTTGTTGCTAGCTGTTGCTTTAGTAACCACTTTGGCTTTCTTTGGTTTGTCTGGATCTTTTTCGGAAGCCATAACTGCTGGTGCCGATTATATGTTTGGTGCCGGTAGTTTTTTTGTGCCTTTAACGATGTTTTTAATGTCGTTTTTTATTTTAACTTCCGATAAGAAAAAAATATTGGGTTCCACTATAATAGGTGGCAGTCTTTTAATTTTAAGTTTTTTAGGAATGATGGAAGTATTTTCTCAAAACCATGCTGGTGGACAAATGGGATATTATTTTAGTTGGCCATTTATGCAGATGTTTGGTTTTTGGGGTTCTTTAATATTTTTTGTGGCGTTTTTCTTTTCGGCCATGCTTATTGTTTTTCGCCTGCCATTAAAAGATCAAATAAAAGAAAAGGTTACTTTTAAAGCCGACGAAAACGGCGAAATGATTCCAGAAAAGAAATTAGTTTTAGAAAAAGGTTTAGTAACCAAAATTGCAACTTTGGCGAGTAAAGCTAAATTGTCCCCAATTGCTAAAAAAATTGAAGCGCCCAAACCGGCCGGAGATACTGTTACTATAAATTCTCCTCAAGGCGTAATGGCCATAGCTAAGGCAGACGAAGCTCCAAAAAAGAAACAAGATATGGCCAGTGGATTTAGCGTTCTGCCGCTTTCGGTTAATTATAAATTTCCACCACTCGATTTATTAGAAGACGAAGGTTCGATGCCGGTTACCGGCGACATTAAGGGGAACGCAATTATTATTCAAAAAACTTTAGAAAATTTTAATATTCCAGTAGAAATGTCGGAAGTTAATATTGGCCCTGCGGTAACACAGTTTACTTTAAAACCAGCGATGGGAGTTAAGTTGGCTAGCATTTTAGCTTTGCAGAAAGATTTATCTTTGGCTTTAGGCGGAGAATCATTAAGAATAGAAGCACCGATTCCAGGAAAATCTTTGGTGGGCATAGAAATACCAAACCAAAAATCTATGGTGGTGCGTTTAAAAGCCTTGCTTCAAGGTTTTGATTCTTCGGAACATAAAAACTTTTTAAATATTGGTTTAGGTAAAGATGTTTCTGGCCGGTCGACTTGGTCGGCGTTAACAAAAATGCCTCACTTGCTTATTGCGGGTGCCACAGGTTCTGGTAAAAGTGTCGCCATAAATTCTTTAATAGTTAATTTGCTTTACCAACATTCGCCAGAAATTTTACGTTTTATAATGATTGACCCAAAAAGGGTTGAGCTAACTTTATATAATGGTATTCCTCATTTATTAACACCAGTTATTGTGGAACCTAAAAAAGCAGTATCGGCTTTAAAATGGGCGACTTCGGAAATGGAAAGAAGATATACGGTTTTATCGGAAAAAGGTGTGAGAGACATTGGCAGTTTTAATTCTCAAGTTGATGCTAAGAAAGGCGACGACTTGATGCCATATTTAGTTATTATAATAGACGAATTGGCCGATTTAATGTCTACGTATGGGCGAGAAATAGAAGCTACTGTTGTACGCTTAGCGCAGATGGCTCGCGCAGTTGGAATTCATTTGGTTTTGGCGACCCAGCGACCCTCGGTAGAAGTTATTACTGGTTTAATTAAGGCGAACATAACCACGCGTATAGCTTTTGCGGTGGCTTCGCAAATAGATTCGCGAACAATTATAGATTCGGCTGGTGCCGAAAAACTTTTAGGTATGGGTGATATGTTATTTGTAACTTCGGATTCGCCAAAACCAAAACGTATTCAAGGTACTTTTGTTTCGGAAAAAGAAGTTAAAAAAGTTGTTTCATTTATAAAATCGAACTTACCCGAAGACGCGCCCGATGCTAATCCGGACGAAGCTCTTGGTTTGGAAAAAGCTGTTTCCGACCATAAACCAATACTGACTGGTGTAGATTTAGGTAATATGGATTCTAATGGCGAAGATGAAGATGAACTATTGCCTCAAGCTAAAGAAGCTATTATGCAAGCTGGCAAAGCTTCAGCTTCGTTACTCCAAAGACGTCTAAGAGTTGGCTATGCCCGTGCTGCACGTTTGTTAGATATTTTAGAAGCCCAAGGCATGATTGGGCCGGGGGAAGGCGCTAAACCAAGGGAGGTGTTAGTAAAATCGGAATCTCCACCAGAGGCTATGGATATACATATAGAAGAAGAAAACAAAGAAAATTTTTCTTAATAGATTTCTTAAAACCATTCCGAGTTTAATTGAGGGATGGTTTTTTCTTGCTTACAAAATATTGCGGTGTTAATCTTAGGTTGAATTTATTAGTTGAATTGTGCCCCGTAGTAGAATTTCCAAAAAGTTTTCCTAATTGGAAAACTAGGCAGTCAAGATTGGAAATTCACTAGCGGGACTATATTTTGTAATTATTCGTTTTACTCATAAACAAAATATGCCCATTGCTCACACCAAAGACAACCTTAAATTAAACGATTATTTAACCGAGCGAAGAAAATTTTTAAAAATTCGCTTTGGCGATTTAGTTACCAAAACTGGTATCCCAGCAAAGCATTTAAAAAAAATTGAAAAAGGCGAATGGTGTGATTTACCTTCAGGGGTTTACGTAAAAGGTTTTTT
Organism: bacterium; assembly: GCA_030697855.1. Taxonomy (GTDB): domain Bacteria; phylum Patescibacteriota; class Minisyncoccia; order JACQLN01; family JACQLN01; genus JACQLN01. The sequence goes on along the minus strand of JAUYOU010000072.1, from coordinate 1,344 downwards.
AAAAAAATACGCCCAAGTGGTTGGTTTAGACGAAAACGAACTAGCTTTAAGATACGAAAATGAATGGCAGCAAATTTGCTATGTTGATTTGCCTAAACAAGGTAATAAAACTTTAGATAAAATAAATTTTCTAAAACAATTCTCTTTCAGGTGGATTGTTTTAGGATTTGTTTGTGCTTCTGTGCTATTTTATGTGGGTTGGCAGTTTAAAGTTATTTTAGAAAAACCAGATTTAAATTTGAACTATCCTATCGAAAGCGATACTATTGTGGATAATCCCAAGATAGAGTTTAGAGGAAGAGTTTCGGAAGATTCGGTTTTAACAATAAACAACGAAATAGTTTTAGCAGCAGAAGATGGATCTTTCACTAAAGAAGTAGAATTGCTTAACGGAATCAATACATTCGAAATAAAGGCAGTAAGCAGATTCGGTAAAGAGACTAAAACAACAAAGCGTGTAACATATAATCCATAAACAGCTTCATTAGCTATTAGCTTCATTAGCTTGATTAGAAACTACTAAAAGCTAACGAAGCTGAAAGCTATAAGCTAAAACAATAAGATGGCTAAAAAATTAAATCAGCAAGAAGAAAAAGTTTCTGTAAAATCATCAAATAAAGGTTTGCAAGAAACAGTAAAAGAAATTAGAGAACGTTTTGGTGAAGGTTCTATTATGGCTTTGGGCGATGCACCAAAAGTAGACGTGGATGCGATTCCAACAGGGTCAATTTCTTTGGATTTAGCTTTGGGTGTGGGCGGAATACCAAAAGGAAGGGTGGTAGAAATATATGGTCCAGAAAGTTCTGGCAAAACAACTCTAACTTTGCATATTGTAGCCGAAGCTCAAAAACGCGGAAGCCTTGCCGCTTTTGTGGATGCCGAACACGCATTGGATCCGGATTATGCTAAAAAAATTGGTGTTAATACCGATGATCTTTTGGTTTCGCAACCCGATAATGGCGAACAGGCCCTAGACATTGTTGAAGCCTTGGTAAAATCGGGTAGGGTCGGTATTGTAGTGGTAGATTCCGTGGCCGCTTTAACACCACAAGCAGAAATCGATGGTGAGATGGGCGATATGCAGATGGGTTTACAAGCAAGGTTAATGTCTAAAGCGCTTCGCAAACTTACAAACATTGCTTCTAAAAGCGGAACCACTGTTATATTTACAAATCAAATAAGAATGAAGTTAGGTGTTATGTTTGGCAACCCAGAAACTACCCCAGGTGGAAACGCTTTAAAGTTTTTTTCTTCTGTAAGGATGGATATTCGCAGAATTGCACAGTTAAAAAGCAAAGAAGAAATTGTGGGTAATCGTGTGCGTGTAAAAGTGGTAAAAAATAA
>JAUYOU010000068.1 GCA_030697855.1 bacterium | reverse complement strand
CACAGTACCGTCTTTGGTGGCATCGAAACCAAAACGATCCGGATTCATTCTAAAACTTTGTTCGGTAGAGAACCAAATAGAATCTTGATTGCCGGCGATAGGGTTTTCAAAACGGAAAGGTTTTATTGTTTCTGTAACGGAGGCAGAACCTATTTTTATATCTTGCAGTTTTTCGGGGTGTTCAAAAAAATCTTTAAGCGATAAATTAGAGCCTTCAACTTTAACATCGGCGTAATACTCCAGCATCTGCTTAGCTCTTTCTGGGTCGGAAGATTTAAGGTCGTTTATTGTTTTTATATTTTCTTCAACTTCTACTTTGCTTAATTCAGTAGGAACTTCTGCACTACTGCCAGTAGTAGAAGAAGATTCCAACAAAGCAGAGTAGTGATTTTTTAGAAAATTAGCTTCATCTAGTTCGCCGTCTTCTGCATATGATCTTATTAATTTAGAAACCATAACAGCTTCTTCATTGCTTAGACCGTCCTTAGAATTTATTTTTAAAGCGTTCTCCACTTCTTCAATAAATTTACCATCGGAATTTTCTGCGGCGCTTCCTAAAGCTTCGGCAGCTTTACCAAACACCAAGAAAACAGATTCAACTGCCACTGCTCGTACCATCCATTTACCAGCAGAAGATAGTAACTTAAAAGTCATAGCGGCAGTATCAACCTTGCCGGTATCGTTTAAAGCGCGGTCAAAATCTTTTAGGCGGATAGAAAAATTGTTGTAGATTTTTTGTTTTTCCAGTTCCTTATTTTCTGGTTTTATGGAATTATTTTCTTCAACTTTATCAAGATCTTCCTGCATTTTTAGCATAGAGTTTTCTATCCAAATTCCAAAAAGCTTTTGCATTGTTTGGCTACCAATGCCAGATTCTTTGCCTTTGTCTAATCTGTCCAAAATATCTTGAGGCAGTTTTTCTTTATAGGATTGTTCTAGTTCAGCGCGAGTAGGCTCTCTTTTTTGTTCGTCTTTTAATTTGTTATAAATTTCCCAAGCGGCCTCGGCAGCTTTTTCGGAATCTTGTTCCAAAAATTTCTCTTGTCTTAGTTGTGCTTCTTTGGCTATGTCGAAACCACTTTCAGCCATCATGCCTAAAGCAGTAGCAACGCGAGTATATGGCGCGAAAGCGGCTCCACTAGTCCAGCCTGCCGCGTCAGCCAGTAAACGACCATATCTTAAAACTCTGCCACCAACGTAAGCCGATTGACCGATAATTCTTTTACTGCCGCCAGCAGCAATGTCGGCGCGTTTTTGCGTGGCATCTTTGGCATCTTTATTATATTTTTCAGCCGCAGCAAATAAAAGTCTTGTTACAAAACTATCAGCTTCATTTTTGCCTGCAGATTCTTTATGTCTTTTTTCAGCCTGATTCTTTACTTGTTCACCAATAAACCCGTTTACTTTTTCTTTTACAGCAAAACCTATACTCCAAAGCCCACTAGAAACTTTTTCTTTAGTCGCTTCTGGTAGATTTTCTACATCAGCAATAGTTTCTACCTTAGCTATTAATTCTGCTTCTGCTGTGGTTGGTTCAGCTTCAGTTTTATTTAATTGGCCTATCAGTTCTCTCGGAATCTCTATCTCGGTAGATTCACTGGCTTCAATATTTTCTATAGCCACTTGGTCCATTTCAAATTCATGATCATAAAGCATTGAAACAAGTTCGGTGAGAGCTAGGAGTCTAAGTTCTTCATTGTCAGGTATTAGTTCGTTTACTTTTTTATCTATTTCATCAGAAAGAGAAAAAGTATCTTCATTTTTTTTATTTCTAGATAGTTCTTGATGTAACTTAAAGAGTTGTTTAGCTACTTCTGTGGCTTTTGCCTTTTCTTCTGCTGATAATTCTTGAGTTGCAGGTTCTTTATCGGCTTCTAAGCTAGGTGGATAATTTTCTTGTTTAAAAGGTGTGTTGTCTCTGGTTTCATCTTCTGTATTACCAGATTGTTCGGCTATTCTTTTTTTGAGTTCTGTTACAGCTTCTTTTGATTCCATAATCCCACTGGCAACAGCTTTGTCTATTAAATAACTAACAGATTCTCTAACAAGATCGTCCGAAGATTTTTGAGAATCATTAACATCTCTAGTGTTTAAGTTTTCTTGATATAGCCTAAAAGCTTCATCAACTAGTTGGTTGAGTTTTAATCTTTCTTCGTGCGCTTTTTCTTCTTCTGGAGTGATTTCAAAAAGTGGAGGAGGTGTTTTTACTGCCTCTTCTCCAAGATCTATGTCCATTTTTTCTTGTGGTTCTTGTGCTGTCTGTAGTCTTTGTTCTAGTTCTCGGGTCATACGGTCTCCTTCGGATGATGATTCAATTGGCAAGTTTGTCGGAACCAAAAGTTCTTCGGAAATTATATCTAAATTCTTTTCAATTCTGGCCCAAAGGCGTTCTGTTTTATTTTCGTTAGTTAAAATTTCATTTTCATCTTTTAAAGATTTGGCTTCTTCAATAAGTTCACCAGTTTCCTTTATAGCTCTGCCAATTAAGCCTTTTCTGTCGGTCGATGTGCCTGTTTGTAAAAAAATATTTTCTAATTTAGATTTTTGATCGCTTAGTCGTTCAATTACAAGAGATATTTGTTCTTTTTGTTGGTCTATAGTTTCGGCTTCAATTCTTCCAGCTAGTTCTTCATCTCTTGTGCCTTTAACAAAAATAGGTCCTTTTTCTTTGGGTGGTTGGGGTGGGGCAGAGGGTTCGGTTTCTATTGGTGGCGGAGTTATTTGAGTGGGCTCTTGTTCAATGGTTTGTGTAGCTTCCGAAAGTTTGTTGGACAAGGCTTCGCGGTTAGCTTCCAAAGAAGTTACTTCCACTTCTGTAGGATTTTCTAGAGCTTTAATTTTTTCTAGAGTAGCCTCTAGTTCTTTTTTAATCTGTTGTATCTCGGCACTATTTTTAAAAGATGGGTCTTTTTCGGCTAAAGCCAGGGCTCCCAAATCATCCGATATTTTTGTTTCCAGTTGCCCTTTTAAATTTTCTTTAGCCACTTCCCGCATTCCGTCCAAGGATTCTTGGGATAGGGCATCAGCAAAAGAGTTTTTTGGTTTTCCCTCATTATTTTCTCCAGGCATTTTATTTATATATAGTTGCTAGTTAATAATTGTTTTAATTGTATCACAGGCTTAGGAAATCCGCCAAGCTTAACCTTCCAAGGCTTAGCCTTGGAAGGTGTGAAAGTTGTTTGGAAGACCATTCGTCATCCACTCTTTTAAAAATTCATTATATTCTGATGGTTTATCTGTGAATAGAAGTTCTTTAAAAGATGGAGAGGTTAATTGATAGGAGATATTTGTGTTTAAATATTCATTTAAACTAGACCAAGGATATTGGGAAATAAATTTTATACTTGCTTCTATATTTTTTACTCCGCGCTCTTTCCATCCAAAATCATATATATCTAAAGGGTTTAGATGCAGATATCTGGTTACATGTTGAAAGTATTCGTTGCTTTCTATTATTCTTGCCTTGAAGGTTCCTTGAAAAACATGCCCACTCCTTTTATATTTTGTATTTATATACATTGTGTAACCTGTTCCGAGTCGTTGCATAAATTTGGCAATACCTTTTTCTATTTTTTGACGTAGTACTAAATGGTAATGGTTGGACATAAGACACCAAGCTAGGATATCAACTAATTCTTCCCGATGCTCGGATTTTTCCAAGGCTAAGCCTTGGTAACGTTCTTGAGAACCAATTTCCTCGGGTTTAAAATTAATATCATTAAGATAGTGGATTCCTTTAACAAACTTTAGATAATCAGCACCATCTCTAAACAAGTCAGTTTTGTCTAGACCACGATTATAAACATGATATACAGCATCGTTTTCTAGTTTTATTTTCCGCATGTTGTAAGTATATCATTTAACCAAGGCTAAACCTTGGAATTTCCAAGGTTTAGCCTTGGTTTCGTTACAGACTAACGATTCAAAAAATCCGCCAAGCTTTGACCTGTTTCGTTTTTAACCACTCTGTCTATGGCATAGGGCGATAGAGAAAAAAGCTTTCTTTCGTTTATATTTGTGGTTGTGGTAACTCCAAAAATTAACCCCGCAAATTTATTTGTATAAACATCGGCTAAAATTCCACCCGAAGATCCAGATTGCGAAGACAAACTCATTCCCGAAACAATAAAGTCGGCATTAAATTCGCTAACTATTGTTTCGCCAAAGAGCATATTTAAATTTTTTAATAAAACTTCGTAGCCCAAAAGTTCCCCAGGGTAACTAAATGTGGCAAGAGGTTGGTCTTTTTTGGGTAAGTAATTTGTGTCTATAGAATAGTATGGGAAGGTGCTTGTTATGGGTTCTCCGCTGGCGGAGCGTGTAATTTTCCAAATAGAGACATCGTTGGCGTGTCCTTCCCAGTTATTTTTATTGTTAGTTGTATATGCGGTAGGGAACATAACTATCTTGGCGTACGCAATATTTTTTGCAGGCGAACCTTGGCGGATTTTGCATTCGTAATTTTTATTAACAAAGGCTTCGGCCACGTGGGCATTAGTTAAAATATAGCCATTAGGGCTAATTAGTACGCCAGAAGCTGTTTCTACACCGTTTGCATATTCGCAAAAAAAGTTAACCACACGAGAAGACGCTTTATCATAAAGTTCTTGTTGGCTTAGTCTTGGTGGTGGAGGGGTATTCTTAACTTCAAGATCTTTTATGGTTTGATTAGCCTCGTTTATTTTTTGCTGAATAAGATCGATGGACGCTTGATCTAGAACAACTTGAGGTTTTGGTTTTGCAATTGCAATTGGTTTCGTTGTTCTTGGTGTCACTAAAGTTTCTGGGGTGGTTGTTCCAGTTTGTTCTTCCTGTTTTGTGGCTAGTGGTTCGTTTTGTACCGGAGCAGATGTCTCTTGTTTGTAAACAAAAAAAGTTATAGACAAAAGGATCGTTACGATATATAACAAAAATCTCATTACTATATTTAAACACACTTAGTTGAGAAGTTTAACCGAAGTGCTAATATAAGGTGATGTCAAAATACTATAACCCAAAAAGAGCTAGGAATCTTTTTGATCCTAATTCTAAAACCCCTTTTCGCTTAAGTCGTTCCAAGATAGATTTATTTTTAAATTGTCCTCGTTGTTTTTATTTAGATAGGCGTTTAGGCGTGGGCCAGCCTCCAGGTTACCCGTTTAGTTTAAATAGTGCGGTAGATAAACTTTTAAAAAAGGAGTTTGATTCTCACCGTGCCCAAGGCACAGCGCATCCTTTAATGAAAAGCTATAACATAGATGCTGTACCATTGGATCATAAGTTAATGAATGATTGGCGTGATGCCTTAAGTGGTGGAATTACATATCTACACCCTAAAACAAATTTATTTATAACTGGTGGCGTGGATGATGTTTGGGTAAACACCAAAGGCGAATTTATTATTGTAGATTACAAAGCTACTTCTAAAGACGGCGATGTTAATTTAGATGCAGATTGGCAAATAGGTTATAAGAGGCAGGTAGAAATTTATCAATGGTTATTTAGGAGGAATAATTTTAATGTTAGTAGCACTGCCTATTTTGTTTATTGTAATGGTAATACCGATGCCGAAGCTTTTGATTCTAAACTAGAATTTGATATTTCGGTTTTAGCTTACGAAGGTAACGATAACTGGATAGAAAATGTTATTTTAGATCTGCATAAATGTTTAGTATCCTCAACAATACCGGAAACAGGGGAAGACTGTGATTTTTGCAAATATAGAGAAGCAGCGCAAGAAATAGAAATGACCAATGTCTAAATCCAAATGACAAATCAATGTCAAATGAATAAATATCTAATGTCAAAACTTTTTTTGTCATTTGATAATTAGGCATTGATTAGACATTTGAGCTTAGTCATTAGAAATTTATGGCTTCTATTTTCAATCATCTTAAACGCTTAGATTGGGTTTTAATGGGTGCTATCGCGCTTGTTTTTGTAATGGGTCTTTTGATTTTTTATGGTGGAGCCGAAAGTAGGCAAATTTTTTGGCGACAGTTAATTTTTGGTTCGATTGGTTTTTTATTGGTACTAATTTTAAGTTTTTTTGATTGGAGAATAATAAAAGAAAGTTCTTTTTTCTCTGTAGCTATTTATGTTTTTGGTTTGGTTTTGCTTTTTATTCTTTTTGCAGTTGGAGCAAAGGTAAGGGGAGTAACCAGTTGGTTTAGATTTGGAGCTTTTAATTTTGAGCCGGTGGAGTTAATAAAAATAATATTGGTTGCTGTTTTAGCAAAGTATTTTTCTTCACGTTTTATAGAACTTCATAAGTGGAAGAACATATTAATTTCTTCCTTATATGCTGGTTTTCCATCGGCACTTGTTCTTTTGCAACCAGATTTGGGTTCCGCAGTTGTTCTTATGGTTTTATGGTTTGGAATGATACTTCTTGCTGGAATTAAAACACGGCAAGTTTTGGCTATAGTTTTTTTGGTTTTAACGGCCGCAATTTTTATGTGGAATTATGGTTTAGCAGATTATCAAAAAAATAGAATAACAAGTTTTATTTATCCAGATAGAGATCCTTTGGGGGGATCGTATCAAAGTAGGCAGGCAATGATAGCTATAGGTTCTGGAGGATTGTTTGGTAAGGGTATAGGCAGAGGGACCGAAACAAGGCTTGGTTTTTTGCCAGAATATGAAACCGATTTTATATTTGCAGCTATAGGAGAGGAATTAGGTTTAATAGGGATAAGTATTTTGCTTATTGGCTGGTTTACTATCTTTTTTAGGCTTTATAAGGGGGTTGTTCTGGCTCCAGATAACTTTTCTAAGCTTTTTATAGCAGGTATATCTATTGTTTTGTGTACCCATTTTGCGGTTAATATAGGGGCAAATCTGGGTTTTTTGCCAATTACAGGTATTCCTTTGTCTTTTGTGTCTAATGGAGGGTCTAATTTTGTAAGTTTATGTGTTGGAATAGGTATAATTCAGGCCATGAGAGCTAGGGTTTACCATAGAATAAGCGGTAACGACTCAGTACTCCTTGACTCATAGGTAGCCTACAGATTATACTGTAGTTGACATGGAACCCCGTAGTAAAAATTTGACAAAGCATTTTGCAGGCAAAATGCTAGACAGAAAAGGATCAAATTTTACTAGCAGGGTAAATCTTGATGTTTTGTAAATTGATTGCAAAACATCAAAATACCTGCAGCATAAAAACTGTAGGGGAGAAATATAAATGAATTATTTAGCTCTCGCGTCAAAAAGCAGAGAGTGTTAATAGACACACCTTGATAAACCCAATAGGTTAAGGGGTTTTTGTGTCTGTTTTTTGGTTTTATAAATAGGTCCTAGCGGACAAAAAATTATTTATGAAGAAAAAAATCTTCTCCTCGTATAAGTATAAGCCATTTCCACTACCAAACCTTTTAGAGGTTCAAATAAACTCTTATAAATGGTTTTTACAGAAAGGGCTTGCAGAAATTTTCAAAGAGGTCTCTCCTATAGAAGACTATACTGGCAGTAATTTACAACTTTCTTTTGGCGACTATTATTTTGACGAACCTAAGTATTCTCAAGATAAATCCAGAGAACATCTTACATCCTACGAGGCCCCTCTAAGGATAAAAGCTAGATTAAAAAATAAACATACTAACGAAATAAAGGAACAAGAAATCTATTTAGGAGATTTCCCTTTGATGACTTCTCGTGGCACGTTTATTATTAACGGAGTAGAGAGAGTTATTGTTTCTCAATTGATTCGTTCTTCGGGTGTTTTCTTTACTGCTCAAAACACAAAAAATAAAAACCAATTTGGCGCCAAAATTATTCCAAATCGTGGTGCTTGGTTAGAATTTGAAACAGATAACGATGGAGTAATTTCTGTAAAAATAGACAGGAAACGCAAAGTTCCGGTATCTTCTTTGTTTAGAATTTTTGGTTTAACCCAAGATGAAGATATAATAGAAGCTTTTAAAAAATACGATACTTCTGTTGATGTTACTCATATAAAAAATATATTAGCCAAAGACATAGCTAAAAATCAGAGCGATGCTTATATAGAAGTATATAAACGCATTCGCCCTGGCGATATGGCTACTGCCGAAAATGCTAAAAGTTTAATAGATGCAATGTTTGGTGGTACCAGATACGATCTTTCCGAAGTTGGTAGATGGAAAATGGAACAAAGATTGCAAGAAATAAGAAAAGAAGAAGATCCTAAGTTAACATCACTTTTAAAATTAAAAGATTTAAATAAAGAGTTTAGCGACAAGGTTTTACACTTGGTAGATTTGGTTGCGATTATTTCGCAAATTATAAAATTAAATAATGAACAGCCTCTAAAGGCCGACGACATCGACCACTTAGGAAATCGTCGTGTAAGAGCTATGGGTGAATTGGTTCAGCAAAGATTAAGATTAGGTTTTGCTCGTTTAGAAAGAATTGCAAAAGACAGAATGTCTACGCTCGATGTAACCACAATTACACCAGCCCAACTTATAAACGCTAGGCCATTAATTGCAGTTGTAAAAGAATTTTTTGCTTCTTCGCAGTTATCGCAATTTATGGACCAAGTTAACCCATTAGCGGAACTCGAACACAAACGCCGCCTTTCGGCGTTAGGGCCTGGAGGTTTGGCACGCGAAAGAGCTGGTTTTGAAGTTCGTGACGTGCACACCTCGCACTACGGCAGAATTTGTCCTATCGAAACTCCAGAAGGACCAAACATTGGTTTGGTAGAATATTTTGCTTCTTACGCCAGATTAAATGAATTTGGTTTTATTGAAACCCCTTACAGAGTTATTAAGGCTGGAAAAATAACCGAAGATATAAAATATCTTAACGCTTTAGAAGAAGAACAATATTATATTGCTCACGGCGGAGTAAAAGTTGATGAAGATGGTAAATTTTTGGAAGAACTTGTTCAAGTTCGTCATTTAACCGAGCCTACTTTAATAGAAAGAAATAGAGTTCAGTTGATGGATGTCTCGCCTCAGCAGATTATTAGTATTGCAACTTTGCTTATTCCTTTCTTGGAACACGACGATGCTAACCGCGCATTGATGGGTTCGAACATGCAACGCCAAGCCGTGCCTTGTGTAAAACCACAGGTGCCTTTGGTTGGTACGGGTGCCGAAGAAAGAGCGGTGCAAGATTCTGGTTATGTAATTTTAGCCGAAGAAGATGGAGAAATAGAAGCGGTTGATGGCAAAAGAATCAAAGTTAAATATAGCAAGGCTGTTAAAGATAAAATGCGTGGCGAACTTAAAGTTATGCATACTGAAACGGTTAAGGGTGGTGGTGAAATTGTTGAATATAATTTGCATAATTTTGTGCGTTCCAACCAATATACTTCTTTAAACCAGTTTCCACGCTTAGCTAAAGGAACTAAATTTAAAAAAGGCGAAGTTTTAGCCGATGGTATTTCTACCGAAGATGGTGCATTGGCTTTGGGTCAAAACTTAACAGTAGCTTTTATGAGTTGGCGTGGTGGAAACTTTGAAGACGCTATTATTCTTTCCGAAAAAATTGTACAACAAGATATTTTTTCCTCAATTCACATTGAAAGCTATTCTATAGATGTTCGTGAAACAAAACTTGGTCCGGAAATTACTACACCCGATATTCCAAATGTTTCCGAAGAAAAATTAAAAGATTTAGACGAAGAAGGTATTGTTCGCATTGGTGCTGAAGTTGGCCAAGGCGATATTTTGGTAGGCAAGATTTCACCTAAAGGTGAAGCCGATTTAACCGCCGAAGAAAGATTGCTTCGTGCAATTTTTGGTGAAAAAGCCCGCGATGTAAAAGATGCATCACTACATTTGCCGCACGGCAAAATGGGTAGAGTGGTTGGTATTAAAATTTTTGAACGCGATAAAGGCCATAAACTTCCGGCTGGAGTTATAAAAACTATTCAAATAGAAGTTGCTGAATATAGAAAAGTTTCGGTGGGCGATAAATTAGCAGGTAGACACGGTAACAAAGGTGTTATCTCTATGATTTTGCCAGAAGAAGAAATGCCATATATGGCAGACGGCCGAAGTGTAGATATTATTTTAAATCCATTAGGTGTGGCTAGTCGTATGAACATTGGTCAAATTTTGGAAACTCACTTGGGTTGGGCCATGAAAGCTAAAGGAATGAGAGCAGTTACGCCAGCTTTGGCCGGTGCCACCGAAGACGAAATTAGAGCCGAACTTAAAGATGCTGGTTTACCGGAAGATGGCAAAGTTATTTTGCATGACGGAAAAACAGGCGAGAGGTTTTCTCAAACAGTTACAGTTGGAATTATATATATAATGAAGCTTAACCATTTGGTTGAAGACAAACTCCATATGCGTTCTATTGGGCCCTATTCGCTTATTACTCAACAGCCTTTGGGTGGTAAAGCGCAATTTGGTGGCCAGAGATTTGGAGAAATGGAAGTTTGGGCTTTGGAAGGTTATGGCGCTGCAAACATATTGCAAGAAATGTTAACCATAAAATCGGACGATGTGGTGGGGCGTGGTTACGCTTATGAAAGCATTATAAAAGGAGAAACAATTAGAACACCGAACATTCCAGCTTCGTTCTTTGTATTGGTAAATGAAATGAAAGGTCTGGGTCTTAATGTGGAACTTATTGGCGAAGAAGTCCTTCCGCCAAGTGAAATTAGAGAAGATATAAAAGAAGAAGCAAAAAGCCTATAAAATCAGCTTCACTAGCTTCATTAGCTTGTTAGGTCAGAACCTAAAAACTAAAGAAGCTAAAAGCTAAAAGCTAACAAATGCCAAAAACATCTATACCTCCAAATTTAAAAGATTTTAAAGCTATAAGAATACGTTTGGCCTCGCCCGACGATATTTTGGGCTGGTCTTATGGCGAAGTAATAAAGCCGGAGACAATAAACTACAGAACTCAAAAACCAGAAAAAGAAGGTTTGTTTTCCGAAGCAATTTTTGGCCCTACCAAAGATTGGGAATGTTATTGTGGAAAATATCGTCGTATAAGATATAAAGGTATTGTGTGCGATAAGTGCGGAGTAGAAGTTACTCGGGCTATAGTTAGACGTGAAAGAATGGGGCACATAACTTTGGCCGCTCCCGTTAGCCATATTTGGTTTTTGCGAGGACTACCATCTAAGATGGGGCTTTTGTTAAATCTTGGTGTTCAAGAACTAGAAAAAGTAATTTATTTTGCGGCTTATATAATAATAGAAGTAGACGAAGAAGCACGTCTTAATGTTTTAGCCGAAATAGAAAAAGAATATAAAACTAAATTAAAACTTCAAACAACAAAGGGTGGACAACGTGAACTTAAAGGTTTACGTGATACAGCTGTAGACGAACTAAATAAAATTAAAAAATTCCAAGTTATTTCGGAAGCTCAATATTACGATCTTTCGTTAAAATATGGCGAAGTTTTTAAAGCCGATATTGGTGCAGAAGCTGTTAGAAGAATTTTTACCCAGATGGATTTGGAGGCATTAAGAGATGAGGTTGTAAAAAAATTAGGCAATATAGATGAAACAGGCGACAAGAAAAAAATGTTGCGCCGATTAAGATTGGTTGAATCTTTGGTTAGAAATAAACTTCGCCCAGAATGGATGTTTATTACTGTGCTTCCTGTTATTCCACCAGATTTACGCCCAATGGTGCCGTTGGATGGCGGCAGATACGCAACTTCCGATGTTAATGATCTTTATCGACGCGTTATTAACAGAAACAATCGTTTAAAGAAACTTATAGATCTTAAATCTCCGGAAGTTATTGTTAGGAACGAAAAAAGAATGTTGCAGGAAGCGGTGGACGCTTTAATCGATAACTCTGCACATCGTGGCAGTGAACCTACAGCTACAACAGCTGGTGGTGGTAAACGCGCTCTAAAATCTTTGGCCGATATGTTGAAAGGCAAACAAGGCCGATTCCGTCAAAATCTTTTGGGTAAGCGCGTGGATTATTCTGGACGTTCGGTTATTGTTGTTGGACCTAATTTAAAACTGCACCAAGCTGGATTACCAAAGAGGATGGCTTTAGAAATTTTTAAACCTTTTGTTATTCATAAACTTATTTACCAAAAAGAGGTGGCTTCCAATATTAGAAACGCTTCTCGTTTAATCGAAGAAGAAGTAGATATTGTTTGGGAAGCTTTAGAAGAAGCTATCGCCGATAAAGTTATTTTGCTTAACCGTGCTCCAACGTTGCATCGTTTAGGTATTCAGGCTTTTCAACCAATACTAATAGAAGGTTCGGCTATTCAAGTCCATCCTTTGGTTTGTCAGGCTTTCAACGCCGACTTTGATGGTGACCAAATGGCTGTACACTTACCACTTTCCGATATAGCTCAAAAAGAAGCTAAGGAAATAATGCTATCTTCCAAAAACCTATTAAAACCTTCTACGGGTGAAGCTATTGTGGATCCTCAAAAAGATATGGTTCTTGGAATTTATTGGATGACTTCGGAAGTAGAAAAGAACGAAGAAAAGAGTTTGAAAGGTGCAGGTAAAACATTTGGTTCGACTAACGAAGCAATTTTGGCATATGATTTTGATGAAGTAGATTTAAGAGCAAAAATTAAAGTTAGGTTCGCAAAATCGGGTGGAGAATTTATGGAAACATCTATTGGTAGAATTTTGTTTAATAAAATTCTACCAAAAGAAGTGCCTTATATTAACGAAACAATGAATCGCAAGAAATTGGTTAAATTAACCAGCGAAGTGA
>JAUYOU010000057.1 GCA_030697855.1 bacterium | reverse complement strand
GCTATCAAGGGGCTTGCCAGCAGTTTTGTTTGGATGGCACCAGATTAAAAGACATTAACAACAACTATTTAATCTCTACCAGTTCGGCCGTATCTTTGTTTAATGTCGTGATCACCGGTGCACAACAGCCTCCGACTGATTATTTACAGCCGAAGGTTACTGTCTTTTTGAAAGTTGAAGGCAAGGCAGGAGCAAGAATAGAAATTCAAACCACTATTTCTCAAAGAAACCCCGACGTAAGAAAGTAGTATCATCTAAACATATAAACATAAAAACATTTAAACAAAATGCTTAAATGCTTAAATGCTAAAATGTTAAAATGAAGTGGCTCGCGTTAGCGAGACACGAGAGAAAGTGCCAGGTAGGCAGTTTTAGTGGGGCGCTAGCCTTAAAATTTGTTTATTTCAGTATTTTCTATTCTTTACAAAAATCCGTTACGGAATAAAAAAGAAGTTATGTGATAGGCAAATAATGGGGCGTTCTAGCTATATGCGGGAACATCTGAGTATCCGAAAGTACCTTGAGCTTGTCGAAAGGGTAAAAATCTTTCGGTGCAGACAATCCGCAGGGAAGTCTACAAGAATTAAAAATGAAAAAGTAAAAGTTAAAAATTAAGGAATCGCTTCGCGATAATTTATATAAATAAATCCCGCGTAGCGGGATACCAAAATTTTTCATTTTAAACTTTAAACTTTAAACTTTTAATTTATTTATGACCCCTCAACGACTATACGCTGGACTCCGATTTATCGGAGATGATATAGTCTGATCTTTGCGGCGACGCAAAGCGCATCCTAAAATATGAATTCAAAATTCATTAATGAATTTAAATCGAAGATCAGTTTAAACGAGGAGCAAAGAGAGATTATAATAGGTTTAATGTTGGGTGACGGCTGTTTGGAAACGCAAAATAACGGCAAAACATACAGGTTGAAAATTGAGCAAGGTCAAATGCATAAAGAATATGTTGATTGGCTGTATGCGAAATTTAAAGATCTGGTTTTGACCGAACCGCAGAGCAAGATTAAAAGACTATTTGAAAAAGAATATTTTAACTACGGTTGGCAAACCGTATCGTGCGGCCAATTAAGATTTTTTGCTCATCAGTTTTACGATTTAGATTTAAAAAGAAAAAAAATCCCTAAAATTATTGGCAAGATGTTAACACCTTTGGCTTTGGCCGTCTGGTTTATGGATGACGGTCAGATAAAATCAAAAAAGCACAGGGCTTTGATGATTAATTGCCAATGTTTTTCAAAAAGGGATTTGGATTTATTGCAGAAAGTTTTGCTAAAAAAGTTTCAAGTAGAAACGGTATTGAGAAAAGATAAGCAAGGATTCAGAATTTATCTTTTGAGTAAAACTATCTCTAATTTTTTAACTGTAATTAATCCTTATATTATCTCGTCAATGAGATATAAGTTAGGAAGGATCAACACAAGTGCCTAAAGAGTAACGGAGGCGTTTATTAAGGTTGACTAGCTCCGGATGGAAATCGGAGCGATAGGGTAAAGCCAAAAGTCAGCTTTACTGCAAGACTGACAGGTCGCGCAGTTGCGAAAGCAGAACTTAGTGAACCGACCATACTTCATAGGAAGGTGGAAGATCATCGGCTAAAAGCTACTCCGGGGATAACAGGCTGGTAGTGTCCAAGAGTCCATATCGACGACACTGTTCGGCACCTCGATAAACTATCCGAATGTCGAGGAAATAAATCAACTCATAACGGAGAAAGCCATATATACCACACAACCCAGAAATTTGTTATAATATAACAAATACATCACATATATATGGTCAACACCGTGGGAAGTTGCGAAGATAAACATTGGCATAAAAAGTGGATTCCGATTAAGAAATCTCTCAGGTTGAATTTAAAACAGAGAGAATTGATTATTGGGTCGCTTCTTGGCGATGGCACAATGCGTTTGGGCAAAAACGCCCGAAACGTCAATTTTAAAGTAGAACATGGATTAGTCCAAAAAGAGTATGTTCAATGGAAATACCAAATTTTAAAACCATTTGTATTTACCGAACCAAAATTAAGTCATCGGTATGATAGTAATGGTAAAAAATACGAAAAATCTTGGTGGTTTCGAACAATTCGACATCCATATTTTACAGAAATTTATAAGAGCTTTTATCAAGGAAATAGTTATAAAAGTGGTAGGAAGGTTATTCCTACAGATCTTAAACTAAACCCTTTAGTATTAGCCATTTGGATTATG
>JAUYOU010000047.1 GCA_030697855.1 bacterium | reverse complement strand
AACATGCTCGCCGCCATTGCCGTTAGTCTTGAATTAAAAATCTCGTTTAAAAAAATTGCCAAAGCAATAGCTGATTTTCAAGGAATAAAAAGACGGTTAGAAACTATTTATCAAAAGGGCGATATTACGATAATAGATGATTTTGCTCATAATCCAGAAAAGGTTTTAGCTTCTCTTTCGGCTTTACGAGACCATTTCCCAAGACATAATATAATCGCAATTTTTGAACCCAGAACCGGCTCGTCAAGAAGAAAGTTTTTTCAAAACATTTACCCTTCGTCATTCGAATTGGCAGATTTGGTTTATATAGCCGAACCATATAAAAAATCAGTTCTGGATAAAAAAGATGTTTTTTCAAGTTGGCAATTAGCAAAAGATTTAAACAAAAAAGGCATAGAATCTTATGCCTTGAAAAGTGCCGACCACATAGTGGCTCATCTAAAGAAAAGTTTTGTGCAAAGACCTCAAAAACCAACCATCATCATCGTCATGACCAGTGGTGAGTTTGACGGCATTCACCAAAAACTTATAGCACTATGGGCTAAATGATTTAGATACCAAAATCATTTTTTCTCTTAAGACGTTTTTTCTCTATATTTAAAGTTCCATAGCTACCCCAAAGAAGAAGTCCAAAAAGAAAAGCACAGAAAAGATTCCACCACGATTGATCATTGAGACCAATCATCCGATCTTTTACAAAACTCAACAGACATATAACTACCATACAAGAAGTCCACTTAATGTCGTATCTATTTTTAACATATAATTCTCTTTTTTGCCGATCATCCATGTGTCGACTTGCCCAGAACCTAAACCAAATACCTTTAAAAACGGTCACCGTGGCATAAATAGTGAGCATCAATATGGTAAAAGATAGAATTTTAATAAACCAGACCAAAATCATCGTAGAAGTTAAGTTTTCCATAAACACCTCTTTTAAGGAGCCAAATTTATCTTATCTTACCACTTTTTTTCACTTAGTCAACTCTAAATATCTTTCTGCACAGTTAATACACTTTTAGAAACTTGCCCCGTAGTGAAAGTTCGAGTTATACTTTCTTAAGCGAAGCTACTCGAACTTCTACTACGGGGCTTGCGCTTACCTATGAACAAAATCCCAGCCGATAAATTACCTCCACAAGCATTAGAAATTGAGAAG
>JAUYOU010000042.1 GCA_030697855.1 bacterium | reverse complement strand
GAATTTCTTTACAGCGGCAGTTGTTTTAGGACCATAGAAACCAGATACTGTTCCTTCTGGATAAATTTCTGGGTCTTTGGCTAACAACTTTTGTAAATCCATAACCTCGTCGTTACGAGCACCAGGGTTAAGTTCGGAATCTATAGTTACAGATGGAACCGATACAGCAACTGGAGCTGTTACCACAGGAGCAGCTACTACTGCCGTAGAAACGACAGGAGCTGAAGCAACCACAGCAGCAGTTACAGTTGTAGCTGTAGAAGTTGTGCTTGGAGTGGAAGATGTAGTTGACGTGGTAGAACTTGAACTAGAAGAAGAACTACTTGACGAACTCGAACTAGAAGAAGAATCCGAACTACTAGAAGAAGAATCCGAACTACTAGAAGAGCCTCCTGATCCAGTAGCAGCAGCCTGACAAACCGTCGCGTTAGGAGTTACGGTCACAGTTTCTGTAGTTTGACCAGCCGCTAACGCAAGACCAAGAGAAGAAGACGAGCTTCCGCAAGTAAATTCGGCAGTAGCATTGCTTTTAGCATAAGTAAAAGTATATCTATTGGCTGATGTAAGATCTATAGATGAACCACTTGCTAACGAAATAGACAAACTGCCATTATAAACAATTACACTTTCAACAGTACCACTTGTAACGGTTAAACTAATCCCAGTACCATCTATATTTAGTGTTGTTCCCGTGGCTAAACTAACGTCGTTATAAGCAGCCAATACCACCATGGGCAAAAACAAGCTCATAAGAATCAACAAACTAAGTTGTTTCATAAGAATAAAAAATTAAATTAATAAGAGCTTGTACACTACTTAGGACAGGCAACTACCCTTACAGTAAGCAAATTAGCAAATAATTGAGCTGCGGTATCGGGATCGCTAGCACCTGTTGTTGCCACCATAGAAACACAATTATTACCATCACCAGATTTTATTATTATTTCACCACCACTGGCTCCACCACCAGCTACATACACAGTGCCTGTAGCAGAATTACCAGTACCAGTAACAGTTAACCCAAGATCTGGATTAAAAGCCCTGCCCATAACACCGGCTTGTGGTAAAGTTGTAGTCGCGCCAATTACAACCCTTCCTGATATTCCATCAACTTTAAAACTACTCGTAGCAAACTCTACGCTAAATTTATTAGTAGATGTAGCTACAGTTGAAGTAGCATTAAAATAGTCGGCAGTTACAAAACCACCAAATAAAGCTGCTCCATCTACCCCTAGTTGATATCCCGGAGTTGTTGTACCAATACCAACTTGACCCATAACCCAACTGGTTATGCTCGAAGTTGCTGTAAAATAGTTAGCTGATACGAATCCATCAAATATACCAGCACCTTGAGCCGCAACCGCTGCTCCAGGCGTAGAAGTACCACTACCTAAACCAGTACTACTTATAGTCATAGTGGCACCATAAGCAACTACTGCGACTGTAAAAACCGATAACAAAGAAGAAACAACGGTAGCTAGAAAATACCGTTTTGAAAAAAAAGACTTCATATTATTTTTACTCATTAACTTATTAATTTTTAATCTAACAAATCAAATGCTTCTTATTTAAAGAAACACAAAGATTACTTGCTAGGTTATAAGTCTATTACCTATATAACAGATAGTGTACTACAGACACGTGAAATAAAATATATATGAGTTATCCACAATAAAAAGCTAGCACTTTTAAGTGCTAGCTTTTTATTAAAACATTTAGCTAAAAATATTTATCTTTCTAATTTTCCGCTTTTTATTTGTTTAATAAACACTTCCCCTTGATTTTTGAAGCTTGGACTAATTTCTATGGCTTTTTCTAACTGTTCTATAGCTTTTTTATCTTGAAAAGTTTTTACATAAGCCGAAGCCAAGCCTAAACGATACTGAATATTAGTTGGATTACTTAATACCAGCTTTTCCCAAACCATGGTTAGTTTTTTAAAATCGCCTATGGCCGCATAAGCATTTAAATATTTTGTATCAGCAATAATCTCCGATCCAAAATGTTTTTTTAGTAAACTCTCAGCAACTTCGGGCTTACCGGCAAAAATAGATATAACTGCATAATTAGTAACAGCATCTGGATAATTTGGATCAATTTCGTAAACAGTTTTAAGTGTTTCTAAAGCCAGATCTTCTTCTCCTGCCTTAAAATAAGCTTCGGCTAGCAAAAAATAAAACTGTTGCCTCTTTGGCGACACCTCCAAACCCTTTTTAGCTGTAAGAATAGCATTAGCATAATCCCCCGCTGTACCATAAAGAGTAGATAAAAAAGCTAATGCACGGACATCATATGGGAATTTTTCTGCTTGAATTTTCATTTGGTCCAAAGCAAGTTCGGTAATTTTTTCTTTATCTTCGGCCGAAGTAACTGGATCTTGATTAATTTTTTCGGAATAAAGAGTTAGTTGTTCTCTAATTTCTTGAGTGCCAAAAGTATTATAATCTAAACCCTTTTTAAGCATATCTACGCCTGCGTCTAAATCACGAACACGGCTTCCATCTTGGGAATAAGTTACTAATTGCAAAGAATCAATAATACTCTTAGCGGCCAATATCGGCTTAACATTAAACGAATATAAAGAAAAAATAACTACACTTGCCGTAACAGTTATTATTATGGACCGAGCTACCACAGGAACTGCTGTTGCTTCTAATGAACTATTATTAATTACTATATCTTTAACATATAACCAGTGCAGATAAGCCAGCACCGCAAAAAAGATCATATAGCTAGTAAAGTTATCGAAAACAAAAATATTATGTATAAAGTAAGCCACCAACATTCCTAAAAATACTGTTGCTATTTTAGGCGTTATTTTATTTAATTTAAAGAGTTTCCATAAAATTAGTACTGCCGAAGCAAACATCGCCAAATAAGTTGCCAAACCAACAATGCCAGTAGCCGTAAGCCAATCCAAAAAAACATTGTGGGCTCTGTCGAACCAAGGTTCCTGACGCCATAATTCCGATTTATAATATTTAGAAAAAACATAAACAAAGTTCTCTGGACCCCAACCTAAAACAGGTTTTTCTTTCCATGCCTGATAAGCCATATCCCAAATAATAAAACGAGATTGAGTTGTAGTTTCACTAAAAGAAATACTAGAAAATCGAGTTAATACATCACTATTTTTTACAAAAGAAGTATCTTTAACCGTAATAAAACCTATTACTAAAAATATTATGGCACCAAGACCGCCCAGCGCTAACTTTCTGGTTAAACCCTTGCTATAGATTGCATTAATAATAGCTCCTACAAATAAACCAGCGAGCAAGCCAAGAATAGCGCCTCGTGTAGCTGTTTTATAAACAATAAAAGATTCAAACAAGATTAAGGCAAACAATCCTACTCTTAAAAAAATATTTTTTCCTTCAGACCTAAAAAATAACCAGGCTAAAAGAAAAATATGAAAAACAATATAAATAGCTAAGTAAGTAGCATTGCCCATGGTGGCGTCTATGCGGTCATCACCTTGGTGAATATCGGCTAAACCAAATATCTGCGCCACAGAATAAAAACTTACTAACAAACTTGTTACCAAAGATACACCAAAAAAAGTAACCCAGTCACGGTCTTTTTTAAAAACGCTAATAAGCACGAGAAAATAAATAAAATAATGCCAATAACCCCAAAAACCTTCCATACGTTCAAAACCAGACCAAAAACTTTTATATGGTGAGACACTAAAGATGGTGGCTAAAAACAATACTCCTATCCAAGCAATAACACTATACAAAATTACCGAAGAACGAGGCCTGTAACTCGCATCTTTCATCATTAGCCAAACCCATAATACAAAAACAATTTCTACAATTATCCTAAAAATAAAATTGCGTCCAGTTATAAACGGGAAGTAAAGAGATTTGGTAATAACCAAGGGTAAAACGGGAACAGCTAAGAGGCCAATTTTTATAATCCAAGAAATAATTTTATTGTTAGACATAATCAACTATATATAGCACGAACAAAAAAAAATTAACACACTTAACCTAACTTACAAATAGCGCGTTCGGCCATCTCCCAATCATCTGGAAGATCTATATTTGCACAATATTTTTCTTCTATTGGATATATAGCAACTTTATCGCCATAAAAATTAGGGTTATCTTTATCGAAAATAAGGCCTGTTTTAAACAAATATAAAGCACCACAATGAGAGTATGTTTTTTTAGGTAAACTCTGTCTCCTGGGAATACGGTTACGAATATGATCCCCTGTAAAAAGTTTACCCAAACCAGATTCATCCATTACTACCGCCCAATACGGACTATGATGACCCGGAATTTCTGTAACAGCTACAACAGAATCTGCTTCCTTCTTAACTAGTAAATCGAAAGCTTCTTTGATATGCCAAAATTGGCGTAGCGGAGCTGTTGGTTGAAGGATGGCTACTAAATCTGGATTATAATTTTCTTTTTCCTTAAGCCAAGAAACTGCGTGTTGCATTACAGGCAAATGAGGTGTACCATCTTGCGCTAATTCGTTTGGGCGCATAAACGGAACCTCACAACCATATTTTTTAGCAACTTCGGCAATTTCTAAATCGTCTGTACTTAAAACTATACGATCAAAAATTCCCGATTTTTGAGCAGCTTCAATAGTGTAGGCAATTAAGGGTTTGCCGTTTAGCTCTTTTATATTTTTTCGAGGTATACCTTTTGAGCCGCCTCGAGCTGTAATTACACCTAGTATTTTCACCCCGTTAGATATTTTTTGTTTTTCTTGGATATTCATAATTTTCACACCAATTAGATATCTCTCTTTATACTATGTTTGTGCATGCAATGAGATATCTAACGGGGTTCATATTGTTTTAAATGTTTTTTGTACTCCCAAATTTACTTTAGTAAGTATATCGGCTATTTTGAAAGCTGAATCACCTTCGCCGAAAATTTTACTGGTAGAAAACTTGCCGTGGTTTATCTGTTCTAAAATCGCGTCTTTTAAAGAATTTATTTTATTATCAGCTACTTCTAAAATATTTTCTCCCCTTTCTCTATTATTTTGCCTAGAACCAAGTAATACAACTGGTGTTCCTAAAAAAGCCCCTTCACGAATAAAGCTAGAAGAATTTCCAACCGCACAGGTTGCATAATTTAAATATTTATAAAAATCATTTGGATGTAAATTTTTTGTAAAAAAAACATCTTTTGGTTTTTCTGTTTCTAGCCAATCCTTTATTACACCACCCAAAGCATCTGAACCGGCATCTATATTTGAACCCAAAATTATCTTGGGTATTAGTATTTCTTTTAGAGCCAAAATTAAGTTTTCGGCTGTTTTAATATTTTCTTCTGGAGTAGCTGTAGCCACTGGATGGGCTAAAACCAAAAGATATGGTTTTGATATATCTAATGAATTAAAAATAATTGGCTTTATTTTAAAATCAACATTTTTAACGGCATCTATAGCGGGCGAACCAACATTAAAAACTTTTTCGGGATTTTCTCCCATTTGTATAACCCTTTTTCTGCTAGATTCTGTGGAAGTAAAGTGTATATGAGCCAATTTAGTTATGGCATGCCTTATGCTTTCGTCTATTGTCCCCGAAACATCGCCACCTTCGTTATGAGCTATTGGAATATTTAAATAAGAAGCGGCTATGGCTACAGCCATCATTTCGAACCTATCGGCGTTAACAAAAACAACATCGGGTTTTATTTTTTTAATTTCATCGGTTAATTTTTCTATGCCGAGAGCTGCAGTCTTTGCCATGGTTTCCGATTTACCACCATCAAAAAAAATTGGGACGTAAGATTCTAGTTCAAAACCATCGGACACAAGATTTTTTGCTAAAAAATCATTTTTAAAAACATAATTTTTACCCAAAAAAGATCTGGCGCGAGCAACAACATACCAAGGCAATGCTTTTCGCCAAGACTGTGGGCGACTGTTTAATATATTTTTAAAAAAATAACCATAAGCTGCCGGAACTCCAACAATTATTTTTAAATCTAAGTTTGGGTTATTTTTGATAGCGCTCAAAACAGAACGTAACCGACCATAGTGAGCTCGGTTAAATATTGGCACTAAAATTTTTCTTTTAGAATTCATAAAACTATCTTTCAATCATTTCCAGAGAAATCGGTTGCCCTTTAGCTATGGCTATGGAAACTTTCTTGCCAAGAACATTTTCGTATTTCTCGGAAGGCAAACCAGCCAAGTGTAGTTGTGGACGCATGGCTGCCAACATTTCTGATTTAATTTCTACGCCTGCTGGTATATCTGTTAAAGCAACTAAAGTTTTTCTAAAAAATGGCCTAAATTTGGCTTCACCTTCTTGTAAAACTTTTATGGTTTTACCCATTCCTTCTTTTACAATATCTTTATTTAAGTATTCTTCTTTTTTATTTGGATTAAATTCCATGCTTCTTATTTCCGAAACCATAAGCTTTAATTCTTCTGGTGTCATAGCCACTTTATGATCCGAACCCCATAAATCGCGGGCTAAAGAAAAATGTTTTTCTATTATTTGAGCACCCATGGCTACAGCAGCTAAAGCAGAATCTGTTCCAATAGAATGATCCGAAAAACCTATTGGCACGTTATATCTATCTTTAAAAAAATTAATTGTTTGTAATTGCAATTCTTCTGGTGGACAAGGATATTTTGAAACACAGTGTAACAAGGCAAAATCGGCATTACGTTTTTTAAGAAAATCTACAACCAAATCTACTTCTTCCAATGTGCTCATTCCACCAGAAATTATTATTGGTTTTTGGGTTGAAGCCAAATAATCCAACATTACAAAGTCGAGTATATCGCCAGAACCCACTTTCCATAAATCTACTCCAACTTCTTCGTTTAAAAGTTTAGCCGCACCACGGCTCATCGGTGTAGAGAAAAAAATAATACCAAGCTCGTTGCAATATTTTTTTAATTCTTGCCAAAACCAAACCGGCGTAGCATTAGTGTTGCGCTTAACCCAACTGTATCTATCCGCACCATTAAAATGAGGCGCCACAACATTTATATTAGCCTGTTCGTCTTCTACAGTATGGGTTTGAAATTTTACCGCATCAGCACCAGCTTCTTTAGCCAAAAGAACTAGTTCTTTAGCATTAGCCAAATAAACCTCTGGAGTTTGATCTGCCTCGGTTTGGATAAAGCCTTTGCCAATTTCGGCCACTATAAAAGTTTTGTTTTTTATAAAATTCATGATTAAATAACTTTTTTATCTTCCCAGTTATATACCCATTCACTATTAACCAAACTGGCAAAACGCCCACGATAATAATCCCTATTTAACATTTCGGTATGTGTCATATCTCTTTCTGTAAAACCAACCATTACTTTCCAGTTTGGAATTTCTTTTTCTACTATATTTTTTTGTTCATCTTTAGAAAGTTTAGCGAACAAAGATAATTCCTTTAATTGCTCTGGATTTATAGAAACAGGACCATCTTTTGTTTTGTCGGCTGGCAAAATAGTAAAGTGTCTTTCGATATAGTCTGCGCCAAGCATAATAGCTACTTTCGACATTTTAATTCCATCTCTAGAAATTAAAGAGTGGTCGGACCAGCCAACATTCGGAGTAAATTGTCTTAACCATTCCATTCTAGCTAAGTTTGCCATTGCAACAGTATTTGGATAACTTGTTACGCAATGTAGGAATGTAAATTTTTTACCGGCTTTGTTTAAAAAATCTGCAGTATGTTTAATTTCATCGTCAAAACTGGCTCCTGTAGAAATAATTAAATTATCAAATTTTTCGGAAAGCTCTTTTATCATTTGTAAACTTCCGCAATCATAGCTAGCTACTTTAACCAATTTTTCTCCTTGGTATGGTAACGAACCAGCAAAACTAATTCTGTTTCTAGAAAAAACCGTAAGCATTGGGGTAATGCCGATACGATTACATTCACTAACAAAAAATTTATAATCGTCTTCGGATAAATCAACACTCTTCATTCTTTCAAATTCTGCCAAGTATGGGCGCTTTATTGTTTTTCTAACTCCATTATGTTCTTCTTCGCCTTCATCAAATCTTTCACGATGAGTTACATCTTGAGAAAAAATTATTTGGCCTTTTACAATATCTGCCCCGTTTTCTTTGGCAGCCAAAATCATATCTTTTAAAACCTGTCTATCGCCGTTATGATTTTGACACAATTCTACGATTATTTTTGACATAGTATTTGTATATAATTATAACTATTAAAACCCACCCTAGGTTATATTAACAAAATCATCGACTATACGCTTAGCAGAATAGGCATTTCCGTCTAAAGTGCCAAATTTAGCCTCTAAACTAGCATTTAAAGCTTTAATACGAGGCTTTAATAATTCGCCTTCTTTAAGTATATCGGCCAAGGATTGGCCTTTATAAATAATCCCTAAACCTAATTTCTCAATGCACAGGTTGTTAAAGTAAATTTCAGGGTCATCCAAAGGATCAAATTTGGGTGCAATAAAAGGAGTACCAGACAACTGCGATAACCAAATAGAACCCCAACCCGCACGAGCAAATTGAAGTTTTATTTTTGTATTAAAAATAACATCTGGCAGTTTTCTTTCAGAACCCAAAACCGTCTCTGTATCGTTGCTATATATTTTTAAACCAAGCTCTTTAGCTTCTTTGTATAACCTTTCTAAACCTGGTATGCCGGTTATGGTTACATAAATTCCTTCATCTATATCATCCTTATTTAATACAATATTCTTAATGGTTGGAGGAACAAAAAATTCCTTTTCTCTTGTTAAACGATCATCAAAACAAGAGGTTGTTCCCGGCACCGCTAAACATATAAACCTATATTTTGATTCTAATTCTTCGGCTAGAGATATTCCTGCTTTAACTATATTTCTATCTACATTTATTTCCGAAGAAGAAGTTTTTAAAGTATTTTTAAGAATTTCCGAAATATTTCCAAATGTAACCCCGTAACTAGCCTTAATACCATACATAACCCTGCCCGATCTACTCAACTCCATAACAATGCCACTTCCTTTAATAGAAAACTTATTACCCGCTAAATCTTCTATTTCTAGTTTACCTTTAAAAAAATTTTCTACTTCTAAATTTATATCTTCAAAATTATTAACCCAAAGTTTAAGAGCTTCTTCGTAGGTATTGTCGCCATAAAATATTTTATTTAAAATCAAACCAAGTTCTTCGCATAAAAAAATCTCATTTGAATAATGAGCAAACTCTTCTAACATTATTCTTTTTTGTTTTTCCCCATAAACCAGTGGAACAATAATGCCGAGACGATTCCTACCTCTCTTTGCTAGTTCATCGTTAACAGCTAATGCTAACTCTGTTGTACGCAAATATGGGCCTGTACCATAAACAAAGTTAGTTACAATAAAATTATTATGCACTTTTTTTATTTTTAAGATACTTAAAAACACTTTCAGCTATAAAGTCTTGCGTAACTTCCATGGCCTCGTATGTGGCACCACCAACGTGAGGCAAGATTATTAAATTTTTATTATTTTTAGCATAATTCCACAAAGAATCTTTTTTTAAATGGCTACCATCGCTACGCTCATCCCACATTACATCTATACCAGCCCCGCTAATCCATTTATTTTTTAAAGCGTTATACAAAGCATTTTTTTCTATAAGTTCGGCGCGAGCTGTGTTTATAAGGTAAGCCGAAGATTTCATAAGTTTTAAATGTTTCTCTTTAATTAAATTTTGAGTAGTATCCGTTAAAAGCACATGCAGAGAAACAATGTCAGACTTTTTAAATAAATCTTCCATACTAACCTTCTCTACGCCACGCGACTTCATAAACCTTTCCGAAACATTTGGATCGCAAGCTATTACTTTCATATTAAAAGCTTTAGCATAACGAGCTACTATTTTACCCAACCTTCCAAAACCTAAAAGACCAATGGTTTTATTCATTAATTGATGGCCACGCCATTCGATTCTATCCCAAGAAGAATTTTTAACACTATCAAACGCCCAAGGCAACTTTCTAAGTAAAGCCAAAATAAAAGCGAAAGTTTCTTCTGCTGTAGAAGGCACATTTCTTAAAAAACTCTTCTTGCCTCTTAAAGAAATAATTTTTATTCCTCTATTTTTGACTTCGTTAAGATCGATATGATTCATACCTGTTGCTGGCGAAGCAATTATTTTTAAATTCGGGGTTTGATCTAAAAATTTTTTATCTATTTGATACTTTAATCCAATAACTAGAATATCGGCTAATCTTTCCTGACTCGATAACTTAACCCCCCACTTCGCTGAAGCTTCGCGGGGCAAGCATAAATAAACTCGCCCTAGTTTTTTATAAATATCTAGAGCTTTTTTTGAATAATCTTTGGGTTCAGTAATTAATATATTCATATTAATTAAGATAACAATCCCTTATTTATTAAAAACTCTGCAAATTCCCAATCAAGTGGCGAATCAATATCCACTATTTCCCCCTCCAACATAATTGGTAAAATATTTTCTCCACACATAGATTTTTTAACCATTACCGTGTTGTAACGAGTTATATCAACTTGCCCATAATGATTATGCGCAACTGGCAATTTTTGGCGTGGCCAATTAAAAGTTTCTTTTTCTCCTTCTACGGTTAAAACTGGTTTTAAAAAATTATCTTCCCCAACATGAAACATTTTATATGGAGTAACAGGAGGCTTACCGACAGTCCAAACCGAATCTGCTTTTAAATTTTCTGCTAAAAGTTCAACACCTTTGTCTATATCGGATGTTTTTCTGAAAGGATGTGTTGGACGTAAATGGACAATAAAATCTGGTTTATAATTTTCGTTTTTTTCTAACCATTCTAAAGCATGCGCCACAACTGGATAATCTTGAGTATGATCTTGAGCTAATTCGGCTGGGCGCATAAATGGAACTTCGCAACCATATTTTTTTGCTACTTCGGCAATTTCTAAATCATCTGTAGACAAAATTAGGCGATCTATATATTTAGCCGCCTTAGCTTTATCTATTGTATGCGCAATAAGAGGTTTACCCCCTAAAAGCTTAATATTTTTTCTAGGTATAGATTTTGACCCTCCACGAGCCATTATTAAGCCCAAAACCTTATAATTTTTATACATATTAGAGGTGTTTATATATAACCCCCTCGAGTTTACTTAGGTCATTTTGGTTAAAAACAGCCCAAGTGTCAAAAACAAAAACTGGATTATTCGAAGTTTTGAGTAACTTTTTAATATCCAACTTTTCAAAGTCTAAATTATTATTCATCACAACAACAACATCTGCTTTCTTAAAACCTTCCAAGGGACTCGCCATCTTTATTCCAAGTTTTTTAACTTCATCTAAATTCACAGCAGGGTCATAAACTAAAACAGATTTTGCACTGTTTTTTATTTTCTCTATCAAACTAATAGAAGTCGATCCTCTAATGTCCGATGTTACAGGACGCCCCTTAAAAGCTAGCCCCATTATAAAAACTTTAGAATCTTTTTTATCTTTAATAAATTTATTAATTTCTCCAGCGACAAAATTTATCATTAAATCGCTTATTTTTCTGGAATCTCTGGCTAGAAGTGGTTGATATTTTTTCTTCTTAGCGCTTTCTATAAAAATTAATGGATCTTTTTCTAAACATACTCCACCCACACCTGGGCTTGGCATTGGCACATTACTTCTTTCGTATCCATTATTAGCCGCCTCTATTACCCTTCTTGTATTCATGCCCCATTTATTACAAATAAGAGAAAGTTCGTTAGCAAAAGAAAAAACAACATCGCGATAAGTATTATTAACAAGCTTAACCATCTCTGCTTCCTCCAAGGAATCCACCAACACAACCGAATGAGTTAGATGATTAAAAATATTAGCTGTAATATCGGCACTAGCCCAATTTAAACCACCAACAATCTGTGGTAATTTTCTTAATTCTTCTAAAGCTTTACCTTCCACCGTTCGTTCTGGCGCAAAAGCCACAAAAAAATCTTCTCCAGATTTTAAACCACTGGTTTTTTCTAAAATTGGAATAACAAAACCTCGTGTTGTACCAACGGGTACAGTGGATCTTAAAATTACAGTGTCGCCACTTTTTAAAACCTTACCGATTGTTTCCGAAGCAGATTTTAGATGATCCAAACTTGGCTTTTTATTTTGGGCAAGAGGAGTACCTACAGCTATAAAATATATATCGCAATTATTAGCACCCAAAAAGTCTGTTACAGCATCAAAATTATTATTAAGATTATTAGATAATATTTCTTTTAAGCCCTTCTCAAAAAAATGAGGTTTACCAGATTTTATTTTTTTTATAACATCAAGATTATTATCGTAACCTTTAACCTTAAAACCTAAATCAGCCAAAGTTAAGGCTAAAGTTAACCCAACATAACCCAAACCAACTACACCAATTTGTTTAAATCTGTTATCGCTTTTTTGCCATAAGTCGTAAAAAGAAACTAAATCCATTACTCGCCTGTCTTTATCGACTACAACTATTTTATTTAACCTGTCCTTATGCCAATTTTCTTTTTTAATTTTATTAGCTATTAAAAGTAAAATCTCGTTATTACTTAAAGGTCCTTCTATTAAGAAAGGATTGGAGTTCATTATTTTTGTAATAGAATCACCCAAAGAAGCTCCTTCTGATAACCCTCTTCTAATATCGCCATCCGTAGCAATACCCAAAAGTTTTTTGTCTGGACCCACCACCAAAGCAATACCGGCGGGTAACAATGTTTGACTGGTTTTATTAGAAGCCAAAAAAGACAAAACAGCCCCAATAGTTAAACTAGGATTAACACAAATCTTTGATAAATCTTTATAAACCAGTGCCATGAATTGCTATAAACTACCTAAATTTAAACTTCCTAGCGGCAAATAAAGTCATTTTTAGCAAAAGCCAGCCATGGCGCCAACGCTGTATATTGGTATCGCCATAGGTTCTGGCTTGGTACCGAATAGGCATTTCTACTATTTTTAGGTTAAGTTTAGCCGCACCAAAAAGTAAATCAAAATCGCCAAAGGGATCAAAATCGCCAAAATATTTTCTATTAGCCGCAATAAGTTCGTAATCTTTTTTAAATAAAACTTTAGTACCACAAAGTGTATCTTTTATGCGCTGACCCAAAATCCAACTAAACATTAAGCTAAAAAATTTATTGCCTAAAATATTTAAAAATCTCATAGACTCATTTTCTAACGGATAAACCAACCGCGAGCCGTTTATAAATTCTCCACGACCAGAAGCAATTGCATTGTAAAACTTTGGTAAGTCTTCCGGTGGCATAGTTAAGTCGGCATCAAGAATCATAAGAATATCTCCAGTAGCCATTTCAAAACCCAAACGAACCGCATCTCCTTTACCCTTGCCTTTTTGACGAGCCCATTTGATATTGTATTTACCTGTATAATGATCAGCTACACGTTTAATTTCATCGAAAGTATCATCGGTAGAATGTCCCTCTATAAAAATTATTTCTTGAGTCGTGCCGAAACTTGGCATTCGTTTAATTGCATTTTCAATATTTCCTTTTTCGTTTCTTGCTGGAATAATTATGGAAACAGAATAATTTTTTCTATCTTCTGGTATAGGTCGAGCCACTACATATTGAATCAAACCAAGTCTTGATAACAAGGGCAAATTAGCTAGAATCTTATTAACAAAAATAGAAACCAGAGGAATATAAACCGGTAAGAGAACTTTATTACCTTGTTTGATAATTTCAAAACCAGCTAGACCCAACATATTTTCAACATCGTTGGGCGATAACCAATTTTGTATAGGCTGCTTAGCCTTTAAATGTAGAAATTCTGCTAATCTTAAAACTGGCTCCCAAAAATAATTATAGTAAGTAATAACAACTCGAGTTTTATTATTACTAACCGAACGCAACGACCAAAAAGCTCTTTCTATATCATTCAAGTAGCCTAGAAGATCAGAAAATATTATATAATCGAAACTCTCTCCTAATTCTAACTTTTCAGCATCTGCTACTCGCCAGTTTAAATTAGGATATTTCTTACTAGCAATTTCAATCATCCTACCAGAAAAATCTATGCCCAAACCGTAACTAGGTTCAATCGAATTTAAAAGATCGCCAGTACCACAACCAACTTCCAACACAGAACTTTTAGCGGGAACTACAAAACGACATAAATCTTTTAAAGACTTATGATAATAATTATTTCTTCTAATCCATTTATCACGATTAAGTGCTAAACAATCAAAATATTCCTTAAGCAGATTTTTGTTCATACCATTCAATTGTCTTTCTTAAACCATCTTCAAAACCTGTTTTAGCTTTAAAATTAAATTCCTTTTCTGCCTTAGCAGTATCTAAAAGCCGACGAGGCTGGCCATCGGGCTTAGATTTATTCCACTCCAACTTACCTTTAAAATTGGCTAACTCTGCAATTTTCTCTGCAAGATTTTTAATGGAAATCTCATTACCAGATCCTAAATTTATAGGTTCAGACCCATCATAATTTATTAAAGCTTTAACAATTCCTTCGGCAGCATCTTCGGCATATAAAAATTCTCTTGTAGCTTCTCCACTACCCCACACTTCCACCGTACTTAAATTTTGTTTTTTTGCCTCAACCATTTTTTTTACTAAAGCCGGTATAACATGCGAAGATGCTGGATCAAAATTATCGCCAGGACCATATAAATTTACAGGCAATAAAGTTATTGCATTAAAATTATATTGATCTCGGTAAGCCGCCGCTTGCACCACCAACATTTTTTTAGCCAAACCATAAGGTGCATTTGTTTCTTCGGGATAACCATTCCAAAAATCCTCTTCGCGAAAAGGCGAAGGTGTAAATTTAGGATAACTACAAATAGTTCCTACTGCTAAAAATTTTTGCACACCAGCTTGGCGTGCTGCTTCCATAAGCTGAATACCCATAATGGCGTTATCGTAAAACAAAGAAGCTGGGTTTTCTTTGTTGTAACCAATACCTCCTACTTTGGCAGCCAAATGTACAACAATATCTTGCCCAGCAACAACTTGTTCGCAAATGGAACGATCTCTTAAATCGCAATCTCGTGATCTAGGTATTGTTATATTTTCCATACTAACGCCATTTTTTAATAATTCAGCCACAACAAATTTACCCAAAAAACCTGCGCCACCTGTTACTAAAATTTTTTTATCAATAAAATTAAACATGTTTTTTTAGCTGTTCAACATCGGCCTTAACCATAATTTTTATTAATTCTTTAAATTTAACTTTAGGCTGCCAACCTAAAACTCTTTTGGCTTTTGAATAATCTCCTTGTAAAATACTAACTTCGGGGCGTTTCAAAGACTTGTTGATTTTTAGATACTTTTTTATATCTAAACCCGCAATCTCAAAAGAACTCGTTATAAACTCTCTGGGGGTATGTAATTCTCCCGTAGCGATTATAAAATCATCTGGTTTATCATTCTGTAATATCTTGTAACTAGCTTCCACATATTCTTTGGCATAACCTACATCCAAAGGATTGTCTATGTTACCTACTTCTAGTATTTTTTGCTCGCCTTTTAATATTTTCCGAATGCCATGTACTACTTTACTTAACAGAAAACTCTCTGAATACCTCGGCGAAGCATGGGCATAAAAAATAGCTGAACAAGTAAACATCCCGTGAGAACTGCGATAATAATTAACAGCGTGATGAGCCGATGTTTTAGCTAAACCATAAGGACTAATAGGACTTATTGGGCTTACTTCAGTTTGGGGATAGGTTTTTATGTTTCCGAATATATGAGAACTCGTAGCCTGTAAAAATTTTATATCTGGCTTGATTTGTTTAATCACCTCAAGAAGCCTTACAACCGCCAAAGCCCCTATTTCGAAACAATACTCCGGCTGACTAAACGACGGACTGACTCCAGCCATAGCTGCGAAGTTATATATCTCATCAGGCATAATCTCTTTAACCAATTTATATAAACAAATTGTGTCACCCATATCGCCATCGTGAATTTTAAATTTAGGGTTGCCTCTAAGGTGTTTTATATTGCCCAAGTTAGGCGAAGAAGTTCGCCTCATTAAACCATGAACCTCATAACCCTTGCCCAAAAGAATCTCGGCTAAATAACTACCATCTTGTCCTGTTATTCCTGTGATTAAAGCTTTTTTCATAATATTTAATATAGCAATGATAAAATAAAATCGCCAATCCTTGCTCCAGAACGGCCATCTAGTTTCCAACACTGGTTCTTAAGCATTTCTTTTCTGGCAGAGCGATCCATTAGAGGATAGTCTAAGTAATTGTTGAGATGTTGTTTTAATTCTTCTACACTCTTAACTGAAAGCATTGCTCCGGAATTTATAATATCGCGTGGATGTTGATATTCTAAAAATCTTTTTACACTTTGCCAATAAGGCTTTTCTTCAAAACCATCGAAATGAATTAATATGGTTGGTTTATTAAATATGGCAGCATCAATACCAATAGAAGCACCTCCTGCAACAATAACATCGCTATGGTAAAGGCAATCAGCCAACCAATCCATATCTAAATCGGTTAATTCTTGATCCCGTGTTGTTCTACCTTCAAAACCTTGTCCGGGCTTATCGATATAAAAATTTTCGTCTGATAAAAATTTTCCTAAATTTACGGGGTCATTTGGTGTGCAACGTACCAATACTTGAGAAGGCAATATCTCTTTATTTTTAATAAAGTTTTTTAAAATTTCCATAATCTGCCAATCGGTATCTGTAAAACGCCCGCCAAAAGGAGAAAAAAGAATAAGTTTTTGTTTTGGGTCTAGGCCAATCTTTTTAAAAAAAGTTTCGCGATCTATTCGTTTACCATTTATATAACGATCATACTGAGGAATACCAGATACAAAAATATCTTCTTTACTTACACCGTTCCAATTTATGGCTTGGTTCTTTAAAATTTCGTTATGAACTATCAGTTTGTTTGGTTTAATTCTAAAAACACCTTTGGTTGTAAAATTATCCCAAGAACGAATCATTCCAACTGTTTTAATTTTTTGCGATTGGGCTGTTGCTAATAAGCGAATATCGTAATCATTAAAAACATCGGTAGAAAATACAAGCGAAGGATTATATTTTAATATATAAGATAAAAAAGTTTTTTTATCTACAGTTAAGCTATCTAAACTTCTAATGAATGTTTTAATAAAAAAAATATGACTAAAAATTTTAATCAATAACCATGAAATTATAAAACGAAAATATCTTTTATCTCGATACAATTTCTCTTTTTTATGAACCATTATAGTAGAGGTATCAACCAGTGAACCTGTAAGAAAACGAAATATTATATCTTGTTTAGATGATTTCCAAACTTTAATACCTTCAATTATAATGTTAGGACTGTTTAACTGTTCTTTGAAAAAATCCATTTTATAATCTGGAACAAAAATTACTATTTTAGTACCAATCCTAGTTTTAAGTATTCTTAAAACATCGCTTGTTAAAATATTGCGAAAAATAAAAGGGTTAAAACAGGAAATAAAAATAGTCTTATTCATTACTTAAATAAATTTAGGCGGTAAAAATTTGTTTTCATTATATTAAAACCCATAGCTTGATAAAGCTTATTAGCCTCTTCTCTTATAGGATTGGTCCGTAAGCTTAAATGACGGGCTTTCTTATTTTTGGCAATTTCAATTGCCTTTTCTACCAATAAACGCCCTATACCCCATTTATGATATTTTTCGTCTACAATTAAATCTTCTAAAATAGCAGTAAGGCCACTGGGAATTCTAACAAAGTATAAAATTAAGATAGCGACTATTTCTCCATCGGATTTTGAGACGGTAATAAAGTTAACTCCGTCTTGGTTAATAATATCTTTAAACAAAGCTGTCGATAATGGTTTTGGCGGAATCTTGGTTAAACTAATTTGGCGCATCAAAAAATTAACATTCTTTAATGCCTGTGGTGTTGGTTTTTTTAATATTTGTATATTTAGATTCATAAATTATGATTTATTATTTGTTCTAAAATATCAACACTCCTTTTATAAGACAGGCCATCAAAAAATATAACATATTCGGATGCAATTTTTTCTCTATTAACCTTATCTACAGTTGGATCTGTTAAATATAAATTTATTAAATCTTTTAAATCCTTATCTGTTTTGGCTAATCTTATGGCTCCACTCTTATATATTGGCGCATAATGATTAAATTCGTAAGCTAATTTAAAACGATCTAAAAAACCAATATTTATAATAGGCTTATCAAAAATACAAGCCTCTATAGAAATAGTGGAAGCATAGTTTATGTTTAGATCGGTATATTTTAAAGAATATTTAAGATTTAATAAATCTTGATAATTCATTTCTACGCTTTTGCCAAAATATTTTCCCGAAGATTCTATACATAAATCCGGCACATTTAAAAACTCTTTATAGTTATCGTAAATATCTAGAGGATGAATTCTTATAAACAAATTAACGTACGGAATATCTCCTTCTTTTCTTAATTTGATTAAATCATGAATATATTTTTTCTGAAAAGAATAAGCCTTGGTTACTGTGGTATGGAAAATGGTTTTATATTTAGGGTTTAAATCTTTGCTTAGCAAAAACTCTTCTCGCGATGGCTCTGGTTGAGAAACGTCAAAATATGGATCAAACCTAGGTGTACCAGATACAAAAACCCTATCAGAAGCATAGTGATGGATCTTCGAGGCTTCGGCTTTCATAATATTGTTCCAAGCAACAAGATAATCGGTCTTTCTAATATGTTTGGAGTTGGTTGTTAAATTATCCCAACTAAAATCAACTGCTACTGTAGGGACATTTTCATATCTTGATAAGCAAATTATTTCGGCTTCCCATGAATCAAAACCTGGCGTAGCTGTAATAACCAGTACCGGATTATGCTGTTTAACTAGTTCAGCAAAATTTTTTGACTTAGGCAATAATCTATACTCAACTTTAGTAAAAAAATCTGCTGTTAAGATTTTATAAAACGGCCTACCCATAAACCTAACCAACCTACGCGCAGAACTATTTTTATAATTTGGCCGCTGATACCAATA
This sequence comes from bacterium, assembly GCA_030697855.1. GTDB lineage: Bacteria > Patescibacteriota > Minisyncoccia > JACQLN01 > JACQLN01 > JACQLN01. Next base: position 1,501 of record JAUYOU010000042.1, on the reverse strand, counting down.
CCTAATCGAGGTAATATAATCAAATTCATTAACCCAACAAATACGTAAAAACTTAAAAAAAGACCAAAACCTTGGATTTTCTAAAACTCTTTTTTTATATTCAACATCCTGCGATGAAAAATGCTTTTGTTGAACTACATCATCGGAATTTAAAAAAGGCGTTATTACAACGACTTTATACTTTGAGGTTAAATATTCCAAGTAATGAGTTCTTAGTAAATCGGACCCAGAAATGTGGTTCGGTATAGCTAAAAATACTGTTTTTTTACTCATATTAATACTGTATATCTATAACCCTAACTAACCCACATTTGTTACAAAGTGTCATTATTAATTTTATAAATTTCTACGGAGGGGTTTTTATATATTAACTCTAAATTGGAATCGCCAGAAAAATTAGTTTGGCTAAACTCTTTCTCCCATGGACCATAGTAAACATAATCAGAATTAGTTTGAGGCCAATCAACTTCCATATTTTTATATTCTTTTAACGTATTTTCTGGATCTTTACTAAAACCAGTATTAAGCCAAGCAGCACTAGCAAGATACCATCTTGTTTTACCAAAATCCCAATTTAAACCAGAGTCTTTAAAACAAGAACTCTCTAAACAACCAGAAAACCCTCCATCGAATCTTTTTATTATAGTGTTTTCTGGTACCTGAAAAAGATTATTGGTAACATAAAATCTATTTTCTAGTTCGGAAGTTGGTAATGTAGAGAGAAAGCCTGTGGCTAAATATGGCCGAGAAGATGTATACGAAGCCAGATACAACGATGTTACCAAAGAATTAGAAACAACCTTAGGCTCGCCAGAAACATTGCTATTGATCCATTGCCAAGAAGTTTTTACTTCTTTTGGAAAAGTATAAGCTTCCAATTGATCCTTTGGTGGATCCAAAAAAATAAAGGTATTTATAAAATGTTTACTTACAAGAGAAACTGCTAAAGTTATGAAAGTTATTATTACTATCTTATGTAAAAATACAAACTTATTTTTAATTTGATTGATAATTAACCATATTAAATCGAAATATATTATAAATATAGCTATATTAATAGGTTTGTTAAAATGCATCAAAGCAAACCCGAAGCCTAGAAAAAGTGGAATATGCCAAACAAAAAACATGGTTAAAACCAAGCCCATAAAAAATATTCCTTTATGTTTTCTATCTTGAGCGTTTCTTTTAAAATAAAATAAATAAACCAGAACTAAAGTAACTAAATAAATTAAGTGATTAGAAACAATGGAAGTATTGGCCGGATTTTTTAAATAATCCCAAACTAAAAACCTACCAGATTCCTTGCCTAGACGAAAAGAATAATCGGCTGCAGAATCAAGTGAATTAAAAGTAATATAATTTATAAGATAAGGAATTAAAATTAACATAAAAACTCCACCCAAAATTAAGAAGTTTTTAAAATTGACCTTAAACCCTTTAGCATACCAATTTAAAACAAAAAGAAAACCTATAAAAACTGCTGTGAACAAAAAATAATGTA
>JAUYOU010000035.1 GCA_030697855.1 bacterium | reverse complement strand
CAGCTTTCCGCTAAGGGTGCCGAAAAATTCTTGGTAATGGCAACTAAAAACGGTTTAGTTAAAAAAACTCCAATAACCGACTTCACTACTGTTCGTAAATCGGGTCTTATAGCAATCAAATTAAAAAAAGGCGACGCGCTCAAGTGGGTCAAGGGATCCTCGGGTGAAGATCAAATAATTTTTGTAACCATGCTCGGTAATGCAATACGGTTTTCGGAAAAAGACGCTCGGCCCTTAGGAAGAGCAACAGCCGGAATGCACGGCATTCGTTTACATCAAAGTGATGAAGTTGTAAGTATGGATGTTATTCCCGCTGAAGCCGCTAAAGATCAAAATACTAAATTTTTGGTGGTTATGGAAAATGGTTTTGGGAAGAAAACATTTATTAAATTCTATAAAAAACAAAATCGCGGCGGTTCGGGAGTTAAAACCGCTAAAATTACGGCGAAAACTGGAAAAATAGTTTCTGCGTTTATAATCGGACCAGATACCAAAGAAATGATTGCTATTTCTAAAAAAGGTGTAGTAATTCGCACTGATCTTGAATCTATTTCAACCGTTTCTCGTGTTACTCAAGGTGTGCGCATCATGCGGGTTGAGGCCGGAGATAAAGTGGTGTCAGTAACATTGTTATAAAAATAAAATAGGGCCCCGCTTTATGCGGAGCCATCGTAAATGTCAACGGTTTTACACTACTCTACGTAAAAGATCGTCTGGTTTATTTATAAATAAAGTGGCATAAAACCCGTTTCTAACAATCATAGCTTTACGAGAAGAATCGCTTAATATGCGATCTCTTTCGCGCTTAAGCCAATCATTGACAGTAATTGTCCCATATTGTGTATCTAGAACCTCATCAACACGGCTCCATTTATACAATCTTACAATCTTACTATTTGCCATGCCTTTCACACCCCTTCATTTCAGATTTGCCTGTTTTCCTTACGTATCAAGATAATATCATAAAATACAAATCTGTCAAATAGTCAGAAGCTGTTGATTAGAGAATAATGGTTTATAATATCCTAATAGCTTAAAACCAATTTGAAATGTAGTTATGATTCCGATCGGA
>JAUYOU010000013.1 GCA_030697855.1 bacterium | reverse complement strand
GTTGCGCCATTCGGCGTAATTTTTTGTTTGCGCCACTTTTTCCGCTTCTTTCAAGGACAAAACGAAACTCCGCAAGGGTTCGAGCCGATTCTTTCCCTGTTGCCCAAAATCTCCCAAACTTTCCTCCAGCTTCGCTTTTTGACGCAGGAGAGTGTCTTTGCGCGTAAGATATAGGTCGCGCTCTATGTCTTGGTCGAGATAGAGCGACACAAGCCGGTCTAGCTTCTCCTGCGTCTCGGAAAGTTTTGATTTCAGATTTTGGGCAACTGCTCCTCTCGAAGAAATTGACTCGCTTTCCCATGCGTTAATCTGCTTTTCCATAATCTCAATTTCTTCGAGAGGAAGCGACACTGATTGAAGCAGTGATTGGAATTGAGCGGCGAGTGCGTCTGCCCCAATATACGGTTGTGCGCATTTTCCCTGCTTCTTGGTGCAGCGATAGTAAGTATAGCGAGTACCGAAGCGGTTAGTCGCATATTGAGCAGTGATCGCACAGCCGCACTCGCCGCACCGCGCAAGTTGCGTAAATGGAAATGGAATAATCGTTTTTAACTTGCGCGGTTTTCTCCGAGACGAGAGTATTTTCTGCACTGCTTCAAACAGTGTCGGGGAAAGAATCGGCTCAAAGTTTCCGTCGTGATATTCGCCATGATATTTTACAAACCCTAAATATGCTCTGTTGGTGAGCATTTTCACGACGGAAACTTTTGCAAGTGGCGTTCCTTTCTTTTGCGTCAAACCATGTTCCGCCAAAAACTCCGCTAACGATAGGAGTGTATGCGACCCCTTGGCGTATTCCTCAAACGCTTTGCGTATTACTTGCGAATAGACAGGGTGAGGTTCGATATTTTTGGTCTTGTAGTTGTTCACATAGCCAAGGGGCGCAAGCGTTAGCCATTCGCCACGGCGGAGTTTTTGGCGGATACCGCGCTTCACATTTTCCACCAAGTTGTCAGAAAAATATTTGGATTGTCCGAACGCCACTTGCAACATGAATTTCCCTTGCGGAGTTGGCTCAAAAACAAAAAATCTCCGAAAGGAGGTTTTTTATTAAGCCGAGTTTATTCTTAATTTCTTGGTGCGACCTCTTTCAAATTTAGGTAGGCGAATTGTTAGTATCCCATCTTTTAAAGAAGCTTTAGCGCTTTCGGTATCTACTTCTTGAGGTAATATTACTGAACGAGAAAATGATCCCCAGTAAAGTTCTTGGTAATAATAATCTTCTGGTGAAATACTTTCATCTTTGCGGCGTGATCCTTGAATAGTAACCATATCGGTAGCAATGGTTATATCTAAATCGTCTTGTTTAACACCGGCAATGGTAGATTTAATGACCATTTCATCGGTGGTTTGGTAAACATCTATAGTTAATTGGCCTTCTTCGGCAGGAGTGTCGTCGTGATCTTCTTCTGAATCGAAGTTGACTTTTACAGCGCTGGTTTTTTTACTTTGCTTAGCTACAGGAATTTCGGTTCTTGTGTGGTTCTTTGTAGAAGTGTTTCCGGCGGATGCCAAAATTTCTTTATATCTTTTTTCGTATTCTTCGTCTTCGTTTTCTGGTTCACGGCCAGTTAGTAATTGGAAAAATGATTTTTTCATACTTTTCGCTAACCCCGTTACTCCCTTAACAGATTAGTTCACGGGTTTAATTTATTAAGTTTATCTGATTATCTACTCCCAAGAGGCTGTATAACTTTTGGGAGTAACGGGGCTAATATATCCCAATATTACATCTTAAGTAAGATAGATGATATCGGGATCCCGACGACTTAATTATAAAATTTAATGCAGTGTCGGGACAAATCTATTTGAATATACTAATAAAATTAATTTGTCGCGTCTGACGCGATTCGCAATATTAGCCTTATTAGCTATATTAGCGAACACTATCTGTAAAAGTCTTTTTTCAGTTTATAAAAGAGAGAATTTACTACTATTGCTGTTACGCCAAGAAGTGTCATTACAGCTATTGTTGGAACTATATTTCTGAAGCTATCGGAGGCCAACGTTAAGGTGTTATAAGCTCCGTGTATTAATGCCGCAATAATTATTCCTTTTAGTACGGAATATTTTTTTAAAAAGAAATGTTTTCTTGCTAAAAAATAACCAACTATCGCGGAAGCCAAAACATGAAGTAGGGTAGAACTTATAAAACGCAGTCCTGCGATTTGAAAAGCTTCGCCTGCAATTACGCTTCTAGAAATATCTGTAAAATGAAAAAGTGCCAAGATGTTTTCCAGTGCGGCAAAACCTAGTCCCGATACGATCAAGTATATCATCGCGTCTGTTGGCTCGTCAAAAACAGAATTTCTTTCTACACCCAATTTTACTGCTGCAAGTTTGGCTAGTTCTTCTGCCACCGCAACAAAGATGAAAAATATTAAAAAGTTCGTTACTAAGGGCGAAAAAGAAAAGTTTTTTAACGAACCAATAAGCAAAAATTCTACGCCAGCAGCGATTGGTGCTACTAAGGCTCCTAAGAAAAATACTTTTAATATATAACGATTAGGTTCTGGGCGATCGTCTTCACGCAAATAAATAGAAAGCCAAACAATGCTAGGTAAAATCCCAAGAGCAATTAATCCTAAAGACATATTAAGTTATAAATCCGAAGCACGAAATCCTAAATCCGAAACAAATTAAAATGTTTAAAATTTAGAATTTAATAAATTAGATATTATTTCGTATTTCGATATTAGAATTTCGAGTTTAAGTTACCAATTTTCTACTATTAAATAATTATTTTTTTCTAGTAGTAGCTTACTCCATAATACTTCAGTTATGAATGGTATGAAAGGGTGCAATATTTTAATTGTTCCTGTAAGAACATATAAAAGAGTTTCGTTGGTTTCAGCATTTTCCATTTTTTTGCTTTCTTCTAAGTATTTATCGCAAAATTCGTGCCAGAAAAATTCGTAAAGCAAATGTAAAGCTGGGCCGAATTCGTATGTTTTTATAAGTTCCTCGGTTGTTTTTTTAGTTTCTTCGAATTTTTCTAAAATATTTTTGTTTTCTTTATTTTGGATTTTGGAATTTAGGATTTGTTTTGGATTTCGGATTTCGGATTTTGTGCTTTCGATTCGTTGCATAACGAATCGGCTAGCATTCCAGAGTTTATTTAAAAACTTTTTACCCGCCATAACCGCTTCTTGTTGCCATTTAATATCTTGACCGCCCATGGCTTGCCATATTAAAGCAAAGCGTGTGGCATCGGCACCAAATTCTTCTATTAATTTTAGTGGATCAATCCCTGTGCCTAAAGATTTAGACATTCTTTTTCCTTCCTTGTTTAAAACAGTGGCATGAATAATTACATCGGAAAAAGGTTTTTTACCGGTAAATTCTAAACCAGAAAAAATCATTCTAGAAACCCATAAGTTAATAATGTCGCGAGCCGTAGATAAAACTTGGGTTGGATAAAAAGTTTCTAAATCCGATCCCTCTTTTGGGTTACAAGTTTCAAGTTCTAAGTTATAAGATTGTGGCCAGCCCAATGTGGCAAATGGCCATAAGGCCGAAGAAAACCAAGTATCTAAAACATCATCAACTCCGTCTAATGGAATTTTATGACCCCACCAAAGTTGGCGCGAAATAGACCAATCGCGAATATTACTTAACCAATCTAAATAAGTTTTGGTAAAATTTTCTGGGTGAAATTTAATATTGCCATTTTCAACTTCGGCTTTAGCCTTAGCCGCTAAATCCTTCATTTTTAAAAACCATTGTTTAGAAATTAATGGTTCAATTACAGTGTCGCATCTGTAGCACTTGGCAATGTTATGAATAAACTTTTCTTTTTTTTCTATTAAATTAAGTTTTTCTAATTCCTCCACAACTTTTTCTCGGCATTCTTTTGTTTTTAAACCAACACAAAATTTTGCCTCTGCCGTCATTCTGCTTTTTTCGTCTATAACTTGGTAAACAAGTAAATTATGGCGTTCGTGAATTTCAAAATCGGCAACATCGTGGGCAGGGGTCACTTTTACGGCACCTGTGCCAAATTCCATATCTACGGAATCATCGGCGATTATTGGAATTTCTCTATTTTGAATTGGTAAGTTAATTTTTTTACCAATTAAATTTTTGTAACGCGCATCTTTGGGATTAACTGCCACAGCGGCATCGCCCAGCATAGTTTCGGGGCGAGTGGTGGCAACAGTAATACTGCCAGAACCATCTGCTAAAGGATATTTAATAAAAATAAGTTCGGCTTCTTCTTCTTTATATTCGGCTTCAAGGTCGGAAAGGCTAGTAGCACAACGCGAACACCAATTAACCACGCGATTAGCTTGGTAAATTAAACCTTTTTTATGGTAGTGCAAAAAAGCAGTTTCTATGGCTTTGGTATATTCTGGGTCCATAGTAAAACGGGCGCGCGACCAATCACACGAAGCCCCCAGTTTTTTTAATTGGCCTAAAATTATATGGCCGTATTTTTCACGCCATTCCCAAACTCTTTTTAAAAATTCTTCTCGGCCTAAGTCAAATCTGGTCAATCCTTCTTTTTTAAGTTCCTTTTCCACCACATACTGTGTAGCAATTCCAGCGTGGTCGGTGCCCGGCAACCATAAAGTTTTAAAACCTTTCATTCGGTGGTATCTAACTAAAATATCTTGAATAGTAGAATTTAAGGCGTGGCCCATATGCAAAGAGCCTGTAATGTTTGGAGGTGGTATTACCATTGTGAAGGTTTTGTTGCTATCTGGATTGTCAGCCCTAGGCTGATGCGCCTCGGGCGCAAAAAAACCAGCTTCTTCCCATTCTTTATATAATTTTTCTTCGTGATCTTTGGGGTTGTAGGGTTTATTGAGTTCTTGCATTTAATTAGCTTAACATTTGCAGATAAAACTGTGCACTTGACAATTTGGTGTATATTTGCTTGAATATTTCTATTCGTGTAATAGATTGTTCCTAAAATGTTTCCTAAAAGGAGAGTCTTATGCCATTTTCTATCAACATTGAAGCAGAGTTAAAACTGGCATTGATGGGTGACAAGCTCGTTTTGTAAGGATTTATCTTTAGGTCAAAAGACGAAAGAGGCAACAAGGTTTTAGAGGATATCTCAACGGGCGAAGTAAGGGGTCTTTCTTTAGATGTTGTGTCTAAGGTGCGGGCTGTTTTCAAGCAGGGTGTTGAAAGAAGCGTTGAGAAAAGAGGTAAAGGAAGAGGAAGAAAAATAGAAAGAAGTGTCGAGCAGTTGGTTGAATACCACGTCAGAACTGTTTTTGATTGAATCCTATTGAAGTTCCACTTCAATAGGATTCTGCCTCGGGCCAACGTGCTCGGGGCTTTTTACTTAGTTTATTTTGTTTTTGCTAAGTCTCATTACACTACCATACTATATAGTATGGTAGTGCTTTACTTTATGTTTTAAAGTATGTAAGTATGTAAGTATGTAAAAAATTATTTAGCTAAGCGGAGGTTGGGTTCAGCTTTAAGGTCGGTCGGATTCTTGAGTGGTTTTAATAATTTGTATTCCGCTAAAGCGGCGAGGGCGATCATTAAAGCATTGTCGCCGGTCATTGTTATAGGCGATAAAAGGCATTTAATTTTTGGAAAATCAATTTTAAATTTTAATTCTAAAGTTTCTCGTAATTTTTTATTAGCCGCAACACCGCCACCGAGAACTAGGGTTTTAGGTTTAAATTCTTTGGCTGCACGGAGTGTTTTCGAAGTCAAAACATCAACTACTGCTTGTTCAAAAGAAGCAGCAACATCGGCTTTGTTTTTTGGTGTCAAACGCAAACCAGAAGGTCGGTCCTCCCCAGAAGGACCGACCTTCTGGGGAACTCCGCTAACCAAATATAAAACCGAAGTTTTTAAACCAGAAAAAGAAAAATCAAAGTTTTTGCTGTTTAACATTGGGCGAGGAAAATTAAATCGCAAAGGGTTACCCTTTGTGGCAAGTTTAGAAATTTCTGGTCCGCCGGGGTAGGGAAGTTTTAAAAGTTTGGCCACTTTATCGAATGCTTCGCCTGTGGCGTCGTCTAACGTTTCGCCAATAATTTGGTAGTGGCCTAGTTTTTTAGAAAATACTAATTGGGTGTGCCCACCGCTGACTATTAAAGATAGTACAGGAAATTTTGATTTCAACCCGTTTGGAATTTTAGTTTTTGAATTTTGGGTTTGTTTAGAAATTAGAAATTGGGAATTAGAAATTCGTTGCCCCAAAAGGGCAACGTAGATATGACCTTTCAAGTGGTTAATTCCAACTAAGGGCTTATTTAATTCTTGCGCAATTTTTTGTGCAAAGTTTACGCCGGCCCATAAACACGGGGCGAGTCCAGGGCCGTTGGTTACGGCGATCAGATCGACAGCTTCTAGCTTATAGCTTCTAGCTTTTAGCTTACTGAAAAGAATGGGGAGGTTTTTTTCGTGTTCGCGTTTAGCTAAAAAAGGTACTACGCCGCCAAAAGGACGGTGAGTTTCTACTTGCGAGGACACTAAATTAGTCAAAACATTAATTTTGCCTCTGGAGTCGGATTCAATTAGGGCGATACCTGTTTCATCGCAGCTGGTTTCGATAGCTAGTATCTTCATATCAGTTTACAAATAATAGCCACAGTTGTATTATAAAACAAGTTTTAGGGCTGTATGGCGCCATCGTCTAGCCTGGTTAGGACGCAGGGTTTTCAACCCTGTAACACGGGTTCGAATCCCGTTGGCGCTACAATCTTGTGTCCGCTTTTGGGCGGACTTTTGACTAGTTATGGATAATAAATGGTATTTGCGCGTTGGTCGCGCTACAGAGATCAAAAATAAAAGCGATAGAAGACTATACCGAGCTTTAGAAATTATGCCCGGTGTTTTGGCTTGGAGCACTTTAGTTGGTTTAGTTTTGCTTTCGTTTTTTAAACCGGCTTGGGTAGCTGTTTTTATTATCCTTTTTGACACCTATTGGTTTATAAAAGTTTTGTATTTATCTTTTCATTTGCGTTCGGGATACCGCCGAATGAAAGAAAATTTAAAAATAAATTGGTGGAATCGCTTAAAAGAAAATTCTAACTGGGAAGATTATTGGCATTTAATAATTTTGCCAATGTATAAAGAACCTTTAGAAGTTGTGGAGCCCACTTTTGAAGCTTTGGTAAATTCAAAATACGATACACAAAAAATGATAGTAGTTTTGGCCTTAGAAGAACGAGGTGGCGATGAAGCTAAAAAAACTGCAGAATTTTTGCGTAATAAATTTGGCGACAAGTTTTTTAAATTTTTAGTAACAGTTCATCCAGATAATATTGCCGGTGAACTTGCCGGCAAAGGTTCAAACGAAACATGGGCAGGGAAGCGTGTTAAAGAAGAAGTTATTGATCCGTTACGTTTGCCGTACGAAAAAATAATAGTTTCTGTTTTTGATGTGGATACTAGTGTGTGGAATCAATATTTTTCTTTGCTTACGCACAAATATATTGCGCATCCCAACCCACAAAGAGCCTCTTTCCAGCCAGTTTCTATTTTTACAAACAATATTTGGGAAGCTCCAGCACTAGCGCGTGTGGTTTCTTTTTCTTCTACTTTTTGGTTAACAATGCAACAAGAACGCCCAGAAAGGCAGGTTACTTTTTCTAGTCATTCTATGAGTTTTAAAACTTTAGTAGAAGTTGGCTTTTGGCAAAGCAATATTGTTTCGGAAGATTCTAGAATTTTTTGGCAATGTTACAATTTTTATAATGGAAATTACGAAACTGTTTCGTTGTATGCACCGGTTTATATGGACGCGGCAGTGGATTCAACTTTTTGGAAGAGCATGAAGGCTTTGTATAAACAACAGCGTCGTTGGGCGTGGGGTACAGAGAATTTAGTTTATGTTTTATTCGCTTTTATAAAAAATAAAGAATTGTCTTTAGGCAAAAAATTACGCCACGGTTTTAATTTAGTAGAAGGATATTATTCTTGGGCTACTAACGCTTTAATTATTTTCTTGATGGGTTGGTTGCCAGTACTTTTGGGTGGATCGGCTTTTAATTTAACAGTGCTTTCGTATAATTTGCCACGTATTACGCGCGTGATTATGACGCTGGCAATGGTTGGCTTAATTTCATCTGCAGTAATTAGTATGAATTTGTTACCACCAAAACCACCACGTTACGGAAGAGGAAAATATATTTGGATGTTGCTACAATGGGTGTTGGTTCCGTTTACCACCATAATTTTTGGTTCGATTCCAGCACTAGAAGCACAGACAAGATTGATGTTGGGTAAGTATATGGGTTTCTGGGTTACCCCTAAATCCAGAAAGGGGTAACCCAGAAACAAGAAAGGGGTTGGGAAAACAAATGTTTTCCCGTGGCAGTTGAGCAGAAAAATAAAAGTAAATTGATTTACTTTTATCTGCGAAACGGCTAATCAGATGTGCCGAAGGCACCTGATTAGTTTACATTAACGAGTGGTTTTAAAGAGGAGCGAAATTTCTTGAGCGACGACAGTTTTGGGTAACGCCTAAATCTAGATTGACAAACAGGAATTAGGACAGTATAATATATATACAATATTGTTCTTTTCACACTTATCACACTTATTCCATAAGGGGCTTTTATGCCTAAACTTAGGAAGCGTCATGTTCCGAAGTTAGAATATGAGATTGGGGGCGAGCTTCAGTTTCGTAATACTGTCAGACTTATTGAAAGTCTTTTCCATCCTTGCCTGCGAAGGGTGGCGGCATATTCTGTGGCTCAAGCTCGGCTTCTGTTTGCCGCCAGATTCGAAAGAACACTAGGCGTGAAGGTTTTTATCGGAAACGCCGAGATTTACCAAATTGGTGTTTTGGCACCAACCACAATGGAAGATCTTCAGGTTCCGGTTATCACAAAAGAAAGAAAGGAGAAAAAGATTGATTTTGTTAGTGGTGTTATTCAAACAGAACTGCGGTTCTAATGTACAAATGTCTCGATATAAATATCGGGACATTTTTTATTTATTCCCAATGAATATCTTGTTTAAATTCCGAAAGTCTTTCAGAAAGTAATGGATGGTTTTCTATTTTATCTTTTTCTAATTTTTTTACGGCTTATAAAAAGGGTAGTAGTGGAAAAGTTTATTTGATATAAGATGTTTTATTCTCTATAATTGAATTATTATTAATCACTTATATAAAAATGAAATCAAGTTCTAATATTCTAAAAGGGCTACTATTGATGACTGTTGCCGTAGTGGCCGGTGTTGGTTATTTCAATTTTCAAAGGTCCGGTAATTTAATTAGCGGGGAATCGAACATGGGAGCGTATGTCGGCCAGACTTTCCCGCCGATTTTGTTTTTTGATGCCAAGGAAAGTCCGTCTAGTTATGATAAGGGTTGTTATGATCTTAAGTGGAGTTCTTTGAATGTTACCAGTTGCACTTCCAGTTGGCGGCCAACGGTTGCTACCAATGGTGGAGAAAAAGTTTGCTTAGGCAAGGTTGGTTCAGATGGGAACAGAATTATTGATCCAAAAGTTGTCGGAATCTCATATACAATAACTTGCTCCGGTTCTGCAGGTAGTGTTTCTAGGGTTGTTAAGGTAAAATAATTGAACTACACGCCGTAACGATACAAGCGCTCTCGATATTACCTCGGGAGCGTTTTTTTATTCTCTTTTTATGCTTTATTCCCAATGAATACTCTCTTTAAATTCTGAAAGTCTGGCAGAAAGCAAAGGATTATTTTCTATTTTATCTTTTTCAAAAAATAAATTTACAGCTTGCTGAACTTCTTCTATCAAGCCCGTGTCTTTGAGCGAAGCCATAGCCAGATCGGGTAAGCCCGATTGTTCACGCCCAAAAAATTGCCCTGGGCCACGAATTTCTAAATCTTTTTCGGCTAATTTAAAACCATCTTCGCTTTCTACTAAAATTCTTAAACGTTCAGCCGTATTTTTTGTATAAGACTCGGTAAACAAAAAACAATAACTTTGATGTTCGGCCCGCCCCACTCGGCCTCTAAACTGATGCAGTTGCGAAAGCCCAAACCTATCGGCGCCTTCTATCATCATTACTGTGGCGTTAGGTATATCTACACCCACTTCTACAACAGATGTTGAAACCAAAATATTGGTTTTTTTGTTTTTAAAATCTAACATTATTTGTTCCTTTTCTTGGGCTTTTAAACGTCCGTGCAATAAGCCAATTTTTAAATGAGGGAATATGTTTTTAGACAGTTTTTCGTATTCGGCCGTGGCATTTTTTACTTCGCTCATTATGGCGGCTTCGGATTCTTCTATTAGTGGGCAAATAACAAAAGCTTGGTGGCCAAGTTTTATTTGGTTTTCTATAAATTGATAAGCCTTGTCTCGGTTGGAAGGCGAAACAGATTTTGTAATTATTTTTTTTCTGCCTTTGGGTAATTCTTTTAATAAGGATAAATCTAAGTCGCCGTAAATTGTTAAAGCGAGTGTACGGGGTATGGGTGTGGCACTCATGGAAAGCAAGTGGGGTACAGCAGAATGTTTTGGATCTTTTAACAGCGAGGCTCGTTGATCTACGCCAAAACGATGTTGTTCGTCTACCACTACTAAAGCTAGGTTTTTGAATTTTACATTTTTTTGAATTAAAGCGTGCGTGCCTACTGCAATATCTATTTTATCTAGGCCAGATTTTAATTTATGCGATGCGGTTAATAATCCTATTTTAAAAGGCCAGCCCTTAAAAAGGTTGGTTAGGGTTTTAAAATGTTGTGAAGCTAAAATTTCGGTAGGTGCTAAAAACGCAACTTGCTGTTTTTGATTGGCAGTATTTAGCGCGGCGATAGCTGCTACCACAGTTTTACCACTGCCTACATCACCCACTAAAATGCGGTTCATAGGGGTTATTTTTTCTATATCTTTTAATATTTGCCAAGAAGCTAGTTTTTGTGAATTAGTTAGTTGAAACGGCAATGAGGTAATAAATTTTTTAATTAAAGGTAAATTGGTGGGGATTGAACTTGCTAGTTTAGATTTTATTTTTTCTTTTTCGTTTCGTGAATAAATTTGCAGTAAAAAAATATCTTGAAAGGCTAAGCGTTTTTGAGCATTATTAATTTCGGCTTGGTTTTTAGGGAAATGTATTTGTTGAAGCGCTTGGCGTATGGCTATTAAATTAAATTCTTTGGAAATATAGCTAGGTAAAAAATCTGGAATTTTTATTAAATTATCTAAAACAGCTTTTATTTTTAATCTTAAATAACGCGAGGTTAAACCTGCCGTTTCGGGGTAAATAGCAATTAAGCCTGCGGTGTGTAGCCTTGCCCCGCGAAGCGTCTGCGAAGTGGGGATTTCCTCGTCGTAAGGTTCTTCGCCTAAAACTTCGAAAGCCGGATTAGAAAAATATAGTCCGCGTTTGCCCAAAGAAATTTTTCCAGAAATATTTACCCACAACCCCTTTTTTAATGTATTGGTTAAATAGGGCTGGTTAAACCAAACAGACATTATGGGCGCGGTTTCGTCTTCTAACAAAGCTTCGGTGATTGTCATGTTGCGACGCCAAACTCTTTTTTGCCCAATGTTTAAAATCTTGGCAGTGATAGTAGCTTTTTCACCAACAACCAAGTCGGCAATATTTTTTATGTTGGAAAAATCTTCATAACGAAAAGGCAGGTGTAATAAAAGATCACTAACTTTTTTAATTTTAAGTTTGGTGAGTTTTTCTAAAACTTTCGGGCCAATACCAGAGAGAGTATTAATAGGTGAAGAGTAGTCGAACATACTTTGATTCTAAGTCGCTTAGGTTCTGTTGGCAACAAAAGAGAGCGTAAAATACGCTCTCTTTTGTGTGAAAATTTTGGTGCCCCCATCAGGATTCGAACCTGAATCACGAGATCCGCAATCTCGCATTCTATCCATTGAACTATGGGGGCACTACTACGCTCGGTTTATCAGCCGAGCTTCGCAGGACAAGTTGAGTCGGATAATAACTACTTGCCCTTCCGAAGCTCGAATGACAATGAGAGCGAAGGAGGGAACTATAGGGGCAAATTTTGACGGGATTGCGATTTGTATTCAATCACTTCGCTCTTGAACAAATCGGGAACAATCTTGCGTCCTATCTTTAAAATTTTAAAATTCTAGCCAATATGTCTGTCATTGATTCCGAATGTTCTTTTTCTGTAACTGATGCTAATAAAATACTGCGTACAATGTCTATATCCATTTCGGCAAGGGGAACTTCTAAGTGCGAATTCATTACATTTTTACCTTCTAAGCTTAGAACATTACCATTCTCTCTTTCGAAAATCCAGAATGATTTAAAATCGGTCAAATGATGGTTTTTTTCGCCGATTGTAAGAGTTTCTGTGTTTAAGGAAAATTCGTATTCGGCAGGTTCTTTAACTGCATAAATATTTAGAAGTGCTGCTGCAATAATTACAAAAACAGCCATAAGATAGCTCTTTAAAATTATAGCTACAACTACTAAAGCTAAAGCCAAAATCCATAAAGAAACAAACCAATTAGGATGCCGTTCTGGTTGTTCAAATTCAAACGCTCGCCAAGTTAGTTTGTTCATTTTTATAATGCGGCGGGGGTGAGATTCCTTTCACTCCGATTCAAGTCGGGTCGCTGCGCATACTCGCTCCCTTCGAATCTCAGAGCACACCAAGACATTGGTGTGCTTATCCCGCACTTGCTCATCTTATTCGCTGCGGCGGGGGTGAGATTCGAACTCACGAGGGGCTTGCACCCCTTCTGGTTTTCAAGACCAGCCTATTAAACCTCTCTAGCACCCCGCCAAGCTGAGCTTGTGCCCACCCTATTGCTTAAAATACCATAATTGATTTGATAAGTGTAGGCAATTAAAGTAGTATATTAGGGAGAAATTGGAGGCGTGGCCGAGCGGCTTAAGGCAACGGTTTGCTAAACCGTCGGGGTCTAAAAAACCCCACAGAGGTTCGAATCCTCTCGCCTCCGCAATAATCCGCAAGGACAGCTGTTAGCTGTCCGCGTGGAGTATTTTTGCGAGACAAGAGAGGATGAGAAAAGCGTAGGCGCGACGGCGCCGAGCCGGGGATAAAAAACAAACTGCTTTGTTTTTTATCCAGTTCGTAGAAATTTCCTTTATCGAGCAAAGCGAGATAGGAAATAGGAGGAACGCAAGATTTTTCAACAGAAAAATACTCGTGACCGAATCCTCTCGCCTCCGCAAAATAAAAATTCCACCACCTTACCGAGTTTCTCATGTTAAAATTAGATGTATGAAAAGATTTGGCGTAGTTTTATGGGTTTTAATTTTTATAGCTTTGATTGGTGGCGTGGTTTTAGTGACTGGATCGTGGAATCGAGATCAGGGGTTGGCACAGATTGTTTCAACCAAGCAGGTTAAAAAAGAAAATTGCGAGTTAGTGGTAAAGTCTAGAGAGTTTAACCGAGAGCCATATTACAATGGACCATTGATTGATGATCATCTGCACATGCCGGTGTCTTCGAGCGTTGTCAGTTCTGTTTCAGTGACGATGGGTTTGCCATCTCCGTCTTGGGATAAAACTTTAACCACAGATTATTTAAACTGTCTCTCGGAATCCCTCGGTACTAAACAGACAATAGGATTTTATTTATTAACCAAATTTTCTTCTGCTGGTGAGGTGAGCATGGCCAAAAAAATCGAGAAAAAGTATCCGGGGAAAATCGCTCATTTTTTGATGCCCTCCCTATTTAATTCTTTTATAAATGTTGACGCGAAAACTTTTTCTGACGCTTTAGAGAAGAATCCAAACCTTTTTAAAGGAATTGGCGAGATTAAAACTTTTGATAATCGGGAACTCGATGACCCATTTCTGATGGAACTTTATGGCCTCGCAGAAAAACACAAATTAATTGTGATGATTCATCCCTTCCATCACCAGAAGGCGAAAGTTGAAAAGATTTTGAAACAATATTCGAAGGTTAATTTCTTGTTTCATGGCGGTGAAGAAAATGCGAACATTATATTTGAACTGATGAAGAGTTATCCAAATGCTTATTATTCACTGGATGCCGATATTACGTCCATTTACGGTTGGGAACGGCAAAACAATGATAACCAACCCAATCGCGAACAATGGTTAGCCTATGTAAGAAAAAATTTTGATGGTGTTTTGGATCAGTCATCAGCCGAGCGATGGAAGCGGAGACTAGAGAGTTTCCCCGATAGAGTTTTATGGGGAACTGACCGTTGGTATCGATGGCATTTTGATACGGAGGTCGTTGGTTTAATTAACGAGATTAGTAGAAATTTTATTGGTAGACTTGACCTGACGATGCAAGAAAAATTTGCCTACAAGAACGCACAAAAGCTGTTTAATCTAAGGTAATTGAAAATCTTTTTTCGTCGAGCCTAGCTAGTTTCGTTCGCGTGTTGTATATTTTCAAACAGACACCGCAATAATCCTCTCGCCTCCGCATTATATTTAACCATTAAAAAATATGTCATTTGGACCAGAAGCTATTAGGAATTTTGGTAACCCAGAAGAAGATAATCTTCAAGATCTTTTTGCTGATACACCTGAAAATCCATTAGAGCTTCCACAATCCGAAGTTAGCCAATTTGAACACGAAATTACAAAAGAAGTTACACCCGAAACTGTGGCTAAGGCTTGGGAGAATTTAAGTGATATAGAAAAAAAGTTTATAACTAGTCCCCAAGAACAATTTGATTCCATAATTCCAGAATACGAAAGTAAACACGGCGAAAAGAAAGCCGGAGCAATTAGGGTTTTACGCAGATTAATTTTAAAGCATGATCCGCTGGTTGGTTTAATAGAACATTAAAATGGAAAATAATTTAGAAAATAAATTTGAATCGGAGGAGGAAAAAACGTCTCGTGCTGTAAAAATGCGAGACGAACTTTATGAAAGAAACTACGTAGTTCTTCAAGATGCTATCGTTGATTATGCAGAAGATATACAAGCAAAGCACTCTGATTATTTAGAATATATTTTTTATCATATGTTAATAGGTAGTACACCAAAATATAAATTATCTAAACTTGATTTTGAAGGTGAAGATTCTGTAATGAATTTTTTGGAAAAACAGATCCAAGAATTACCTCCAAAAAATAAATAATGTTTAGGGTTTTAAAAAAAGATTCTTCGTCTCGGGCTAGGTTAGGAATTATAGAAACTCCCCACGGAATTGTAGAAACACCAAGTTTTGTAGTGGTGGGTACTCACGCCAAAGTTAGGGAACTTTCTAGCCAAGATTTAATTAGAGCAAAAACCCAACTTATTATTTCTAATACATATCACATGTGGCAGAAATTGGGTGATAAGGGCTTGAGAAAATATCCGGGCTTGCACGAATCTATGAATTGGCAGCATCCTTTAATGACTGATTCAGGAGGTTTTCAGGTTTTTAGTTTGGGCTTTGCACGCGAACTTGGCGGAGGGAAGATAGTCACCAGCCAACAGTCACTAGCCACTAGCGAAAACTTGGTAAGAATTACTAATGATGGCGTGTATTTCAAGGTAGGAGATCGCGAACAGTTTTTAGATGCGACTAAATCAATTTGGATACAAGAAAAATTAGGCGCCGATATTATTTTGGCTTTCGATGAGCCAACATCACCTTTGCATAATTATAAATATAATAAAGAAGCTTTAGCGAGAACTCATAGATGGGAGGAGGAGTCTTTAAAGGCAAAAACCACCAATCAAAAAATGTACGGAATTGTGCAGGGTGGTTTGTTTGAAGATTTACGAAACGAAAGTGCAAAATTTATTGGTAGCTTAGATTTTGATGGTTTTGCTGTGGGTGGTTCGTTTGGATCTTCTTTTGGCGGAAAAGAAAAAACTTTCAGGGAACTAGATTGGGTAGTCCCATATTTACCCGAAAATAAACCAAGACATTTATTAGGCATTGGTTTGATTCAGGATTTATTTATTGGGGTTTCAAAAGGCATAGATACTTTTGATTGTGTTGTTCCAACACGCGAAGGTAGACACGGTAATATTTATACTTTGCAGGGCAGGCTAGACATGACCAAGGGCTTATATAAAGAAGATGGTTCTGTTTTGGATCCAGATTGTGGTTGCGAAGTTTGCGCAACAAAAAAAATTACTAAAGCCTATTTGCATTCACTTTTTAAAGCCAAAAATTTTGAAGCCGGCTATCTAGCTTCTTTCCATAATATTTATTTTTTTAACAATTTAATGAAAACGATTCGTAATTCTATAGCCGAAGGGAACTTTAAAGACTTGATGAAAAAGCATGTTTTGCTGTAGCCTATTAGATAGTAACCATACTTTTTGTTCCTTCATAAAAAGGAGGGTGCTATGTCTAAAGAGATAGAAAAAATTTCTAGGAGGTGGCGCGCCAGAAGAGTTAAACTAAGAAAAAGAAAAGGCGGAAAAGGCAAGGCTAGGTATCGTAGAACCACAAGCCGTAACTTGTTTTCAGAAGATCAAGTAAGACAACTTACAGGGACATCTAGAAATAGTGGAAGGTGAAGTTATGAATATTTTTTAACGTTCCGATTAAATTTCGGGGCGTTTTTTAATTGTTTGGGGGAGGGTTGAAAAAACGATATGCTTTGGTTTAATATATATGTATATGGCATCTGTATTAACAAAGGATAAAAAGAGCAGTGGTTTTGTGCTTGTACCGCGCAAAGAATACAAGAAGCTTTTGGATTTAGAAAAAACTTTGAAAGACAAATTAAGCGGAGTTATAAGTGTCGATTCTGCCATTAAAATTTATCTTAAAGAAAAAAAACAAAAAAAACTGAAGGTTCTAAAATCATTAGCAGGTTTAGATTAAATAAGTATGGTTATTAGATTTTCTTCTAGATTTAGGCAAGCTTATAAAAGCTTGCCTCGTTTTGTAAAAGAAAAGGCATTGGAGAAGGAAAATATTTTTAGAAAAGATCCTTTCGATTCCAGATTAAATACTCACAAACTTCACGGCAAATATAAAAATTATTGGTCTTTTACCGTGGTGGGTCAATATAGAATAATGTTTACTTTTAACAACAAAAAATTTATTGATTTTGTTGATGTCGGTACGCACGAGATATATAAATAGTTTTTCTATATGAAGTCTCACTTCGATAGAGAGAGTAGGATACATACCACTTAGCCCCTAGGATTGTGTCAAGGTGTTGAACCACAACACTGGCTTGACTTTTATCTAGTTATTCTATATACTAAATACAGTACTTAAAACTGGTTTATCTAGCGCTCTGGCAAATGCCCGTGAGCGAAAAGAGATAGCCAAAATCATAAGAAGGAAGATCGCTATGAGCGATAAGGCCTTAACTAACGCGGAACTGGAACTGACACAAAGAATGCAGATGCATTTTCCTAGGGGGGTCATACCCCCGAAAGTGCTCGCTTTCTGGAATAGTTGCTCCAAGGAGATTTTGACCCAAAATATGGTCGAAATCTATGGGCGGATTCCCGATGATAAACAGCCCGAAGAATCTCTGCTGAGGTTTCTCGGAACAGTCACCGTGCCCGCTACCACCGAACCGTTTGTCGCCAGAGACAGGTTTGTGGTGAACACCAGCTCCGACGCCACGGTAAAGATCTCTGGCCTCGGAAGCAACTTTGAGGAATGGTTTCTCGGCAAGATCGAGACATCGATGCAGGAGACTGTCCTTCGTTATCAGAAGCTCACCAAGTCGTCGGTTGATGTTTCCATAATCGCTGAACTCGGCGGTGAAGCCAAGGCCGAGATCGCCCTTGCCCAAGTTTTTGCTCTGATGCAGATTCAGAAAAACGGCGAAGCTGGGGCTTTATTTAATAACGGCTGGGCAAACATTTTTTATGTTCGCGACATCAACGGTACGCGTTGCACGATGAGCGTGTGCTGGTATGGCGATGGCTGGAATATGAATGCCAATGCCAATTCAGTTGAGTCGGACGTTGAGTCGGAGTCGGATGGGTGGTTCAGTGGCGTTCGGGTGTTCTCCAGCAATTCCTGAACATTCATTTCCTTTTTACTTCAACTCTTTAGTTCTTAAACCCTTTTCCCCTCGGTTTGCATTCAGCAAACCGAGGGTTTCTTTTTTATGGAAAATCTTGATAAGTTGATTAGGAATTCATGCTATGCGGAACGGCTACGGCTTTTTCGCCGTGGGTTTAGAATACTTTGTATCAGAATTACTTTTAAACTATTGAGGTTGAACCTCGATAGTTTAAATGATATTGTTTATGTATGCATAAACCACAATTTGCCGGAGATAAAATATATCATATTTATAATCGTGGCGTGGAAAAAAGAAAGATATTTTTAAACGATAAGGACTATCTTAGATTTATTCATAACCTATTTGAGTTCAACGACGAAAATCCTGTTGTTAATACAGATTATTATTTTGATAGCTTTGTGGTTAAACAAGATAATTCAAACAAAAAAAGAGCTAGGAAATTGTTGGTAGATATTTTGGCATTTGTTTTAATGCCTAATCATTTTCATCTTATTTTAAGACAAAGAAAAGAAAACGGTATTATAAAGTTTATGCAGAAACTAGGAACGGGTTATACCATGTATTTTAATAAGAAAAATGATAGAGTCGGAGGTTTGTTTCAAGGAAGATTCAAAGCGGTTATTTTAGAAAAACAAGTGCATTTTATCCATTTACCATATTATATTCATTCTAATCCATCAGAACTAATCTATCGAGGTTCAACCTCGATAGATGCGGAGGCTAAACTTAAGTTTCTAAAAAATTATCGTTGGAGCAGTTTCTTAGATTATATCGGGATAAAGAATTTTCCTTCGGTAACTTCAAGAGATTTTCTTTCTAATTTTTGGGGCGGGAAAAATAACCATATCAAGGAGATGTTAGAATGGCTAAAGCATAAAGATAGGCGCTCAAAAATTATACAGACTATACTTTTGGATTGAGCCTACTATCGAGGTTCAACCTCGATAGTAGTTGTAATTGTTTGAGTAGAATTTGGTTGACATCGAGTAATTGTTTTTCTATTATTCCATCAAACAAATTTCATGGCTTTATCAATAATAAATTGTCCCAACCCCGAAGAAGCCGATGTGGTTTTGATTGGCGCTAATTACGATGCCACTTCTTCTTTTGGCAAGGGTGCCGATAAAGGGCCATGGGCTATAGTTGAATGTTTGCACACTCAAATAGAATTTTTTGAGCGTCATACTAAAACTTCTCCTGCTGAAGAAGTTAAAATCGCTTACCACGATACTGGCGATATTAATCATTTGTCGCCAGAAGAAATGGTGGAATATGTGCGCAGTGTGCACGAACATTATTTTGCTTTAGGGAAATTTGTAATTGTTTTAGGTGGAGAACATTCTATTACAAATGGTCCGGTTCAATCGTTAGCTCGGCAAGGTTTAGCCGAGAATGTTACGGTTTTACAAATAGATGCCCATTTGGATTTACGCGATACCGATGCCGATTTTAACGATACGCCTCACGGAAAATATTCACATGGTTGTGTTATGCGAAGAACATATGAGAATGGTTTTGACACTGTGCATGTTGGAATAAGAGCGTACTCTCAAGATGAATATAATTTTGCCCACGAAAATAATTTAAAAGTTTTTGAATGGGGTAAGGGTTGCGTACCATCATATCGCGAAATAATTAGCGCTATAAAAACCGATAAAGTTTATTTAACACTAGATGTTGATGGAATCGATCCAGTACATATGCCAGCCACAGGAACGCCGGTTCAAGGTGGGCTCGATTGGGAATATCTTTATGGATTACTCGATGAACTATTTAAATATAAAAATGTTATTAGTGCCGATATTGTAGAGGTGTCGCCACGTGCTGGTGATACACTAACAGAATATGGCGCGGCTCAAATTTGTTATTCTTTAATAGCTTATAAAACCAGAAAAAATATGGATAAGGAAAAAGACGAGGCAGAGTTTGAATTTAATAATTCAGAAGATTTATATCAAGAAATTATGGAAGAGGATTATAATTCTGAAGGCGGTTCTTTAGATGAAAAAGAATTACAGGGTAGGCCAGTAATTGCACAGGCTGTGGATAGATTAGATTCTTTAAGAGATGTTTTTGAAAATGCTTTACCAGCTTTTGGCGGTGCTTATTTACGCAGAGTTTATTCGATTTTGCGCGAAGCTGTTTTAAATAATGTTCCGTTGGTAATTACAATTGCTGGTCCCATAACGGATT